>NZ_UPHQ01000052.1 GCF_900566055.1 Mycobacterium innocens | reverse complement strand
ATACAGTTCGGTCAGGAGGGCATCGAGGTCTGTCTTCATAACTGTCCATCGGTGCCCTCCAACCACATCCTTCACAAGCCGACACGCCGAGAGTGCAACCACTGCGGCGCCGCTCGGCGTGTCGCCGCCGCCAGTACACACTCGGCGCAGCCGATGCACACTCCGCGCGCAGTTGGGAATTACTCATCTAGGCGCTTGACCCGCAATCAGGCGGCGATACCGAGTTCCCGGTTGATCTGCGACCAGTATTGGAAACCGTCCGGAGTAAGCAGAATCCAGTCGTGAATTTGACCGTTGGCCAGCACGAAACTGACCGGGGCCCCTTGGGTTACGGCCGCTTGTTGCAGGACAAACACGTCAGGCGCGAGTATGTCCAGGTTGCCCGAGTAGACATACGTCGGCGGCAGTCCGCCCAGGGAGCCGTTCAACGGACTCACCATGGGGTCGTTCACGTCAAGATTGCCGGCCCACACCTTGCCGATCTGTTGCGCGGGCCCGACAGGAAGCAACGGATCCTGGACCAGCCCGATATTCGGATTGGTCATTCCCACGTCGAGCCACGGAGACACCAAAACCATTGACTCCGGTACGGGGTCGCCGTTAGCCACCAGGTATTGGGTAGCCGCCAGTGCAAGGTTGCCGCCCGCCGAGTCGCCGATCACGCTGACGTTGGACGGCTGGTATTGAGCGATTTGCGCGGAGATGAAACCGGCCATCGTGGGTACAACCGTGCCGGCGGTACCGCCTTCCTGCAGCAACGGGTATATCGGGACTTGAACGGTCGCGCCGGTCTGCTGGGCCATCACCGAGTAATTGATCCAGTGCAAGAACGAGGGCGGAAAGATAAACGCGCCACCGTGAATGGCGACCACGTATTCACCGGTCGGATGAGCCGGCGTGATCTGCACGACGCTCATCCCCTGATACGTGGTGTACTGCACCGTCTCCCCCAGCAGCAAATTCAAGAAAGGTGGCGGGGAGTTACCGAGGAACCACGACAGCGGCGGGATGTCGCTGGAGAACAACGCCAACAGCGGGTTACCGGGCACCGCAAGTTGAGTTTCCAGGCCGGACACAGCGAGCAAGGGCTTTACCGGCCACAGCGCGGCTTCTTCAAGTCTGGTCGCCAGCGACGGGGCGCCGGTGAAGGTCCCCGTCTGCGTTGCCGCGAAGGGCGGATCAGCCGGCGCCCCGAAGACGCCGGTGATGAGGGTGTCGGATACCCGGGTAAATCCAGTGGCCAGTGCCGTGGGGGTCTGCTGAATTTGCTGCTCTACCAAAGCGAAACCGCTTCCGATCGCTCTGGCGAATTCGCCTGGCAGCCCGGGCAGATTTTGTAGCGCTTGTTCCCACGGGGCCAACTGCGCGCCCGTCGCCGCTGCACTGCTGTGATATCCGCTCATCGCGGCGACGTCCTGAGCCCACATCTGCTCGTATGCAGCCTCGGCGGCCGCGATCGCCGGTGCGTTTTGACCGAACAGGTTAGAGATCACCAGCGACACCAACTGGCCACGGTTGGCGGTGATCAGTTCAGGGTGCACGATGCCGGCCAGCGCTGCTTCATAGGCGATGGCCGCCGCCCGGGCTTGGGCTGCTGACCGTTCGGCTTGAGCGGCCGCCCTTCCCAGCCAGTCCACGTACCGGGCTGCCGCGGTCGTCATGGACGCCGACCCCGCGCCTTGCCAGGCCTGAGCCCCCAGGTCCGAAGTGATCGAGCCGAATGCGCTCGCCGCTGAGCTCAATTCACTGCCGATCCCGTCCCAGGCCGCCGCCGCCGCCAGCATCGGCCCCGATCCCGGTCCAGCAAGCAGCAACACCGAATTGACCTCGGGCGGCCACACCGAAAAGCTCACTACCCTGCCCCCTCGATTCCCCCTCGATCAGGCCTATTCAGGAACGTACCTCGTCCACGGCTTAGCGGAAGAGTTTCCGGGGCAGTCGCTGTGGCAGTCGCCGAAATCCACAACCGGACGTGTCGAGCACCACGACGGTGCCCTCGAAGACGTTCGCGCCGCCGAGGCTGATTGCTGATTGCTACCGCCGCAAAGCCGCGGTGGCAACGGCAGCGGATTTCGGCCCGTTCTGCTCGCCTTCGGCAATTGCGGTCAGACGGCCTTGGTGGAGCCGACGTAGGACAGCACCACGTCGGATTCATCGGTAACGCGGGTCATGGTCGCATAAGAGCGGATAAACGACTGGCCGACGCACCCGTCGATCTTGATGTGGAAGTCGCTGATCATAATCCAGGGATTTGGCCCTTTGAACTCTTTGCGGACCACCGGCACGATGACCACGAATCCGGGCTTGAGGCCCACGCTGACCACGTTGTTGTACTGCCCACTGGCCAGCGGTATGACAGTCGGCGGCTGGCCTGGCCCCAGCGGCAGCTGGGCGGCGAGCGAGGGAGAGACTGCGCTGCCATTTGCCATGACGAAGCCGTTGGAGGTGCTCTGGTCGATCCCGCACCCGATCTCGTACCCGACCTCGAGGACGCCTCGGGAGTTTTCCGGCCCGGTTAGCGAAGCGCCAAAGATTCCGCTGGAGAGGTATTCGCGGGAGGACAGCGCGGTGGTCAGCGGCGCCACCGGAACGTGTCTCTCGTCCTTCGCGCCGAGGGCCAGGACCCAGCCGTCAGGAGTGTTCACCCTGGCCGGTGCGCCGGGAGGTACCGACCCGTCGGACGGTGGCACTGCACCGGGAGGGGGTTCGGCGTCGGGTTGGGCACCCGCCGACGGCGCGGTCATTGATACGACGAGGCACACGGCAAGAACCGCGGCACGGCGAACTACCGAGAAAATCGGCATCACAGCCGATACGCTAAGCACCGCCCCAATCCTTCACGGCTTTGCTGGTTGATGAAATCAGAGTTGTTGCGCGTTTGTAGCTGCTTTGCAATTCAGAAGAGGCAGTCTGGCAACGCCTGCGTCGCTCACCACTGGTGGCCGAGCGATTCCCGTTTGCCGGAATGCTCAAGGGTGCTGGGGGAGTAAACTTCAGGCAAAGCCAGAGATTCGTGGAAGATGGCAGAGAGGGCGATCAATGACCCTGCACAGGTTCGCTCGAACAGTGCTGGCCATCCTGATAGCCAGCACCGGAATATGGGTGACGGCTCTGCTAGGCAGCAGCGGCATCGCTTCCGCAGAACCCGACGATGACGTCCCGGCCATAATCGACGATTTTCTCTTCACCCCGATATTCACCCAGGAACCGGAAGCGCGACGTCCGGGCAAAGCAGGAGGCGTCGCACAAGACTGGGGCCGTATCGGAATGATCTGTCAGAACCGAAATGTCAAGTGCCAAAAGAACGGATTTTAGCGCCGAATCTTTTCTGGTCGGCGCCTGAACCAGCAGCCGCGACATGAACCCCGCACGGGCAACCAGGAATCCGCCGGTGAGATTGCTGGCCAGGACGGCGTCGCAGCCTTTCTTGCCGATGGACTCGAGCGGCATCGGGTACTGGCCCCCGGCATTGTTCACCAAGCCGTCGATGACGCCGTGATCCGCCAGCATCGCGGCCATTGCCCAACGACCCAGCTCCGCGTCGCGAACGTCGAACACATAGTGCACTTTGGCGCCGACGCTGGCACCGTCCTGACGAATCTCGGCGGCCGTCCGCTCGAGCTTGTCGACGTTGCGGCCAGTGATGAGGACTTTGGCGCCGAGGCTGGCCAATTCGTGCGCTGTGCATCGGCCGATGCCGGACCCACCGCCGGTGATGACAACGGTGCGACCGTCGAAACGCCCTTTCGGAAGATCGACGCATACCTGGCGCTCCTTCACTGGACCAATTGGCGAAAGCGCCTGTGCTGCCGAAGATATGGGATTGCCCGTGAGCCATCATTCCGAATGTCAAGGCACTTCTGGCCGTAACGGAACGAGACGAGTGGTCACGCCCCGACTGCGGCCACTCTCCTCGCTTCACAGCGAGGTTGTGGTTAGCCTGCCAACTATGCTCACATCGCCTGCTGCGCTGACCGCCGCGGGGCTGGAGTTGCGGGAGCAGGTTCGCGCGTTCCTGGCCGAGACGCTGCCCTGGGGGACATTCCAGCCCGGCCGCGGGATGGGCGCCGGGGTCGATCGGGCGTTCTCGGCCGCGCTGGCCGAGCGTTGCTGGGTCGGTATGGCGGTCCCGGCGCACAACTGGTGACGGCGGTAGCCCATCGGACGCATGGCGCGATCGGTATGACGAAGGAGTATCCGTTGCACTATTTGACCCGCCGACTCTGGGCCTGGCGAGACGAAGGCGGAGGGCATCATCGCTGGGCGGACCGGCTCGGCGCAGCGCTGGTCGCGCGCGGTCCCGACGCCCTCTACCCGGCCGTCCAGTGCGGGTCTGAGGTGGTATCAAAGGTGGTGCCGTGAACCGATTACAGCGCGACGATGGGATCACGCTGGCCTTGCGGGTGCACAATCCGCAGGCGCCGGGTGTGCCGCTGTTGCTCACGCACGGTTTCGGCGCCACCGCGGGCATGTGGGACCCCAACATCGATGCGTTGAGCGTCGACCGGTCGGTGATCGTCTGGGACCAGCGCGGCCACGGCGGCAGCGACGCGCCCGAGGACATGGACCGCTACAGCGAGCAGATCAGCGTCGCCGACATGGCGGCTGTTCTCGACACCGCGGGCGCCGATCGGGCCGTGCTCGGCGGCATGTCCTTGGGCGGCTACCTATCCCTGGCCTTCCACCTCGCCCATCCGCAGCGGGTGGCGGCGCTGGTGCTGGTCGACACGGGGCCCGGCTACCGCAACGACGCGGCCCGCGACAACTGGAACGCATGGGTGGAACGGCGCGCCCAACGACTCGAACGGGGCGAAGCGCTCACCGACATGTCACCGGAACTCGCGCAGGCCGTACACCAGCATCCCGAGGGGCTGCCCCGCTCCGCCCGCGGTGTCATGGCCCAGAAGGACGCTCGGGTGATCACGTCGCTCGACAGCATCACGGTGCCCACGCTCGTCGTCGTCGGCGCCCAGGACACCGACTTCCTGGCCAGCGCCGATTACATGGCCCGCAAAATCCCCAGGGCCCGCAAGGTTGTCATCGACAATGCGGGGCACGCGGCGAACATGGACCAGCCCGGGGCGTTCAACGCCGCGGTGCGCGAATTCCTGGATCGGCTGTGAACACCCCGGATGTCACCGTCGAACGCGGCGGCCACGTGGCCGTCGTGGAGATCCATCGACCTCCGAACAACTACTTCGACACCGCCTTGATCGAGGGCATCGCCGACGCGTACGAGCGGCTGGATGACGACGCCCAATGCCGAGCGATCGTGTTGTGCGCGGAAGGAAAACACTTCTGCGCCGGCGCCGACTTCGCCCGGCCCGCCGGGGATCGTGTGTCGCCCGGCGAGCTCTACGTTCAGGCCGCCCGGCTGTTCCGCACCGGCAAGCCGGTTGTCGCCGCGGTGCACGGCGCCGCGATCGGCGGCGGACTCGGGCTTGCCCTCAGCGCGGACTTCCGGGTGGCCGCACCCTCCTCGAAGTTCGCGGCCAACTTCAGCCGGCTCGGGTTGCATCCCGGCTTCGGCATCACCGCCACGTTGCCGCGCGTGGTCGGCCAGCAGAAAGCGCTCGAGTGGCTGCTCACCGGAGAGCATTACGGAGGTGAAATCGCCCACGCGGCAGGGTTAGTCGACGAATTGGCCGCCGACGGTGAGGTGCGCCCGGCGGCGATTCGGTTCGCCGAGCGCATCGCCGCCTCGGCTCCCTTGGCGCTGATAAGCATCCGTGCCACCATGCGCGCCGGACTCGCCGAGGCTGTCGCCGCGGCGACCGCCCGCGAGCTCGAAGAGCAAACCCGGCTGCAGGCGACCGCCGACTTCCGCGAGGGCGTGGCGGCAGCAGCCCAGCGTCGCGCCCCAACCTTTACCGGTCGCTGAAGTCACACACGGAGCAGCCCGGCTCCGGCTGTCGGGCAGCGTGGGCTCGGCGTCCGTCGGCGCCTGCACCCCCTTAGAGTCGAAGTCAGCCTAATGTGGTCAGGGGAAAGGCACCGGTGGTGTGCCAGCCCGAATAAGGACGAGTGCCAATGAACATCGACGAGCCCGTCACGACGCTGGAGGACCTCCGGGGCGATCTGGCGCATCGGTACAAGCGGATACCAAGCGGCGGAAGCACGGTAGACGCCGCGATCGTCGAGACCGACTTGGCGGCCCTCGACCGCGACGGCTACCTCATCTGGGAGAGCATGCTCAGCGCCGAGCAGTGCCGGCAAATTCGTGAGGTCCTGCGTCCCTGGCTGGGGCACACCGGGCGCGACTCTTTCGAGGGCCGCCGCACGCAACGCATCTACAGCATGCTGAGCAGGACACGCGTATGCGACCGGCTTGTCGATAATCCGCGGGTGCTGGCGCTGCTCGATCGGTTGCTGATGCCCAACTACCTGCTTGGCCCAGCTGGCCCACCATGACGACGGGTTCTACCCGCGTCCACGGGAACCGTTGGCGGCGGCAACGATCTGGGCGATCGACGACTTCACCGCCGACAATGGCGCCACGGTGCTCTTTCCCGGCAGCCACCGGTGGGGTAACCGTCGGCCGGGCGCAGGCGATCACGCGATACCGGTCGTCATGCCCGCCGGTTCGTGCGTCTTCTTCGTCGGCACCCTTTGGCATGGCGGGGGCGCCAACACGACCAGCCGTGGGCGTCTTGCCGTCACCGCCCAATACTGCCAACGGTGGCTGCGGCCGATGGAGGCCTTCACCTTGTCGGTGTCGCGGTCGGTGTCGCGCGAGATCGCCCGAACGGTCTCCGAGGACATTCGTCGCATGCTCGGCTACAGCATCCACCCGCCGCTCGTCGGCGCGGTCGACGGCCTGCACCCGCTACGGCTGTTGGAAAGTGCGCCGGACTTGTAGGTCGTCACGGCCGCGCCGAAACAGCTGTGTGTCGTGCTGACGCGGGCCGGCACCTCATCGGCGGGATTCGCTACCCGGCCCTGCCGGTTTGTAGGCTTTCGGGCATGCCGTTCAACAACGGTGAGGTATTCGCTGGCTACGTGATTCAGCGCCTCCTCGGCACCGGTGGGATGGGTGAGGTTTACCTCGCCCAGCATCCCCGGCTGCCGCGTCACGACGCGCTGAAGGTCTTGTCGTTGGCTGCCACAGCCGACGAGGAGTTTCAGGCGAGATTCAAACGCGAAGCCGAATTGGCGGCGACGCTGTGGCACCCTCATATCGTCGGCGTTCTCGATCGCGGTGAGTTCAACGGCCGGCTCTGGATCTCGATGGAGTATGTCGACGGCACCGACGCGGGTCGGTTGGTCCGGGAACGCTACCCGGACGGCATGCCAGAGCAAGACGTCGTGGAAATCGTGACGGCGGTGGCCGAGGCGCTCGACTTCGGTCATGATCGCCGGCTGCTGCATCGTGACGTCAAACCCGAGAACATCCTCGTGACCGCGCCCGATGGCCACCGGCGTAGGGTGCTGTTAACCGATTTCGGCATCGCCCGCAGAATCGACGACGTCAGCAACCTCACCGACGTCAACGTCGCCATCGGAACCATCAGTTACGTGGCCCCCGAGCAGCTGCTGGGCAAGCCACTGGACGGCCGGGCGGATCAATACGCGCTGGCTGCGACGACGTTTTACCTATTAACCGGCGCCCCCCCTTTTCAAGATTCGAATCGCGCCGTCGTCGTCAGCAACCATCTCAATACGCCGCCACCGCGGATATCAGAGCGCCGGCCCGAACTCGCGCACCTCGACGCCGTCCTGGCAAGGGCGCTGGCCAAAGACCCCAACCAGCGCTACCCGACTTGCACCGAGTTCGCCCTAGCTCTCACCCAGCAGGGCGCCCCGGCGCGCTTGCAAACGTCGGGGCCGGGCCCCGCCGAGGACCTCGGTTCGGGCGGACGTCCGGCCACGCAGCGTCTCGAGCGTCTGGTTGTTCACGGAACGGCGCGCGCCGTAGCGCAAAGCGCGGTCGAAGCCCAATCTCAGTTCGGGATCCTGTCGTTCCAAGTAGTCCCATATGAGCCGCTCGGCAACCGGCGCGCTCCACTTCCCGTCGAGATCCAAACCGACCTCGTCGCAGGTCAGCTCGCGGACGGGGACGAGGTCGAGATCACCGGCCTGTGGGACGGCGAAACCCTCGACGCCGACAAAATCGTCAACTTGTCAGCCGGAGCTCGTCCGAGGCGACGCCGGTCGGAGGTCGGCGCCACACCGCCGCGAGACAAGGCGCCGAAAGGCAGAAAACTCCGGCTCGCCGCGCTCGTCGCCGTCGTCGGTGTCATCGTGTTGACCGCGGCGGCGGTTCTGTACTTCACGCACGGTTTCGGCACCCGGACCCGCCCCGGACCAATCGTCAAGCCGGTGAGCGCAACGGTTTTTTCACCCGACGGCGCCCCCGACAATCCGCAGCAGGCCAACCTGGCCATCGACGGCAACCCGAACACGGCGTGGTCCACCGTTACCTATCGCGACGCGGTCCCGTTCCCGAAATTCATCGAGGGAATGGGGCTGCTGCTGCACCTGGCCCAACCGACCGCGCTGAGCGCCGTGACGATCGACGTGTCCAGCACGGGAACCCAGGTGCAGATCCGCTCGTCACCCGACCAAACCCCGACCAAATTGGCCGACACCACCGCGCTGACCCCGAACACGCCACTGCAGCCGGGACACAACCGCATAACGGTGGATAACCGGACCAAGACCTCCAATGTGCTGGTGTGGATCTCCACCTTGGGCACCACCAATGGCGAGAGCCGGACGGAAATCTCCGAGATCACCCTGCAGGCGGCTGGGTAGGTGCAACTGCTGGTCGTCGGCAGCCACGGCCGCGGCGGATTCGCAGGCATGTTGCTGGGTTCGGTCGGGGCGGCGGTGCTCAACAGGGCCAAGATCCCCCTGATCGTGGCGCTTCAGTCCTGACGGTAGGGCCGTTCACCACCGTGCGATCAGGCCACGATACCGAGTTGCTGGTTGATCTGCGGCCAGTGCAGCAACCCGCCCGGAGTCAGCAGAACCCAGTCGTGAATTCCGCCGGGTTCCAAAACGAAGCTCATCGGGGCCCCTTGGGCTAAGGCTGCTTGCTGGAGGACGGCCGCTTGTTGTGCAAGTGGATCCAGCGAACCGGAGTAGACATACGTCGGCGGAAGACCGCCAAGTGACCCATACAGCGGGCTGACCAGATAGTTGTTCGCAGGAAGATTGCCTGCCCACACCGCGCCGAGTCCCCCAGTCCCCACATCCAGCCACGGAGACAGCAACACCATCGACGAAGGTACCGGTTCGGATTGGCTGACCAGGTATTGGACGGCCCCCAGTGCGAGGTTGCCGCCCGCGGAGTCGCCGACCACGCTGACATTCTGGGCTCCGTGTTGCGCGATCTGCGACGAGATGAAGCCGGCTGTTCGGGGTACGACCGTGGCGGCGGTACCACCTTGCTGGAGCAATGGGTAAATCGGCACTTCGAAGGTCGCGCCGGTCTGGTAGGCCGTCACCGAGTAATTGATCCAGTGGAAGAACGAGGCCGGGAAAATGTACGCGCCACCGTGCAGGGCAACCACGTATTCGCCGGTTGGAGCGGCCGGCGTGATCTGCACGACGCTCATCCCCTGATACGTGGTGTACTGCACCGTTTGCCCCAGCAGCAAATTCAACAGTGGTGGCGGGGAGTTGCCCAGGACCCACGACAGCGGCGGGATGTCGCTGGCAAGCAGCATCAGGAGTGGATTACCTGGCACTGAAGTCAGAGATGCGAGCCCGGAGCTGAATCCGGCGGCAATCGTCGTGGGGATCTGCTGGATTTCCAGCTGAACGCCGAGCACCGCCTGCCCAAAGGTCGCAAGAGGCGCAGCGCCGGCCGCTTCGGCGGTGGCATACGCCCCGGCAGCGCCGGTCAATGCCTGCACGAACCGCTCATGGAAAGCCGCCGCGTGTGCGCTGACAGCTAGATAGTCCCGGCCGTGGGCGGAAAAGAAGGCCGCGATCGCCTCTGACACCTCATCCGCGGCCGCGGCCAATACCTCAGTGGTGGCCGCGGCCATGCCCTGGTTTGCGGTTGCGACCACCGAACCAATCGAAACCACCTCTGTGGCCGCGCCGGACATTAGCTCGGGAGACGCAAGAACATACGACACCGTGCCGCTCCACCCTTCGGGCAACCCGTCGAGTTGCCCAGCCGATACCGATCACCGAGTAGCCGGAGCTTATGCCGAGGCCGGGGAATCACGTAGCGGTTTGCCGGAAACCGGCTTCCAGGTGGACCTCAGGTAAGGAAGACGAGAAGACGAACGCAGCCTCGGGGTGCCGATTGCGTGTTTGAACAATTGCTCGACGATGTGCAACATGGGCGCACCTTCGTCCGCATGACGGCGACCATCGGCTTGCAATCTACTGAAAAAGATGAAGAGATCATCAAGGCCGCAATGCGCAGCGGCGAACGCAAAAGTGACGTCATCCCCCGGGCGCTGCCGCTGCTCGAACGGGAAGTGTGGATCAAGCAGGCTCGCACCGACGCTGAGCGGCTTCGAGACGAGGACGTGTCCACCGAACCGGACGCGTGGTGATTCGGGGAGCGGTCTGCAGGGTCGACTTCGGTGATGCGCAGCGAGGGCACGAGCAACGCGGGCGGCACTACGCCGTGGTCATCAGTCCCGGCTCGATGCCGTGGAGTGCCGTTACCGTAGTACCGACGTCGACAAAGGCACAACCTGCGGTCTTCCGCCCAGAGCCGGAAATCAGGTCGACCAGATCCGGACGATCGACTTCGTCGATGTGCACGGCGGTGAACACGCCGTGGCACGATACCTCGGTCGGTGATGGCTGTCGTTGCCTGCAAATGGGCCGCCGACCCGGCCCATCAAGTGGTGGAGCTGCCGGGAATCGAACCTGTTCTAAAACCCCATGAAATGGCCTTTTAGCTGCGAAAATACAGGGATGTAAGACGAGTAACAAGCACCGAACGGCACGCAGCGACCTGGGAAAACCTAGAAGTAACTTGACAATGCCAAGTGCGGCCCACCGCAAGAAGATCTACAGTTACCCTCATGGCTGAGCCAGGCTCGGCTAACGACGACACGGCCCTCGGTGTGGGCTGTGACGAGACTGTGGTGGTGCCTGAACCGATTGTCGAGTTGGCATGGTCAGCGGATGACCCGAGCCCAGCCCCGGCGCATACATGGCGCGAGACGGAGCGGTGGGCCGCCGGCATAGTACTGGCGAGTTTGGCGGTCGCCAGTGCGGTGATGGTTGCGTGGTCGCGGGTGGCCGCGGGCGACATGGCTCACATGTCGGCTCCGACGGTTACTAGGGTCGGTAACCAAGCTCCGCCAACAGAGGCACCGTACACATTGCCGGCACCGTACACATTGCCGGACTCACCAGGCCTAGCCGAGCATCTGCAGCTACCCACCCCATCAGTGGGCGGTATCGATCGGGACGCGGCCTATATTTCCATGCTGCAGTCTTACGGTCTGACCATCACCGACCCAAGTCTGGTGATAGCCGACGGCAAGCGCATATGCGCTCTTGTCAGGCAGGGACATTCGGGCGCCGAGGTGGCGAGTGCGTATATGGCCAGCAATTCGACGATGCGCCCGATTGATGCGGCGAATGTGGTGTTCGCAGCCGTGAGTGCGTATTGCCCGGAGCTAACGTCGTCGCTAGTGCGCTAATGCCCCTGCCTGAAATATATTCACTACCAACGGTTTTCAGCTCCCACCAATAATTGAGATGCTTTCCTCTCGAGGCACAAAAAATCCCCCGGCTGGTAATCTCCTTGCGTAAGAATGTCATAAAGCGCTTGAGGATGCCATCGAGCGGCGAAACAGGAGCGCAGTATCTGGTACTCATCGCGGGTGAGGAAGCACATTTCGCGGCGCACCGTGCGCGGTAGCCGGATGCCGGCAGCCGGGTTAGCGGTCAGCTCGCCTTCCCGGACCGCGGCGTTGAGGCAGCCCGACAAGAAGCCCATCTTGTTCTGGATCGTCTTGCCGCTGGCGCCACCATCGCGCAGCGTGTTGACCCATGAGCTGATATCGGAACGCCGCAGCGCGGCCAGCGGAACGGCCCCGAGTATGGGTTCGATGTCGCGCGTGAGGTAGCGCTTGTATTCGGTGAGGGTCTTGCGTTCGATGCCCGACAGCGCGTCGAGGTGACGGCCGATCCAGGTTCCCACGGTGAGCGGCGGCTGTGGGTCGCGGGTGCGTGGGGTCGGGTCAATCCCGTGCATAGACAGTGCACGGCGTGCTCCATGGGCCCTGATGAGCGTTGCCAACGCGTCGGCCTGACGCGGATCGTCGAAGGTGATTCCAGTCTGGCGCCCGTCGATCCAGTAAAGAACAGTGTGGGCGGTGGTGCCGTTCTTTCGTGGCCGCTTCCGTATCGATGCCCAGTGTGAACTTGACAAATCACTTGACATGACGGGGAGCTTATCACGATATGGCGTTTGACCTGCGGTTATTCGGTGGAGCTGCCGGGAATCGAACCCGGGTCCTACGGCATTCCCTCAAGGCTTCTCCGTGCGCAGTTCGCTATGTCTCTGCTCGGATCTCCTGGTCACGCGAACTAGCCAGGATGACGATCCCAGTCGCTGTTGGTGTCCCGATGAGCCCCGCGACCGAACTCCTCGGTTGATCCCTCTAGCTGATGCCAGGGTCCGGGTCGAGGGCGGTCCCGGTCTGACAGACTAGCCGTCGCTTAGGCAGCGAGAGCGTAGTCGCGCTGATGTGAATCGGCGCTTATTTGGTTGCAACGACGCTTACGGTGGTCTCTTGCCTGCACCGGCACGCTTCCCTTGATTCGATGCGCGAAGTCGAAACCGTTCAGCCCCATGTCTTCGAGCACCCTTGCCGACTTCCGGCAAGACAATCAATGGTACGCGTCTACCAACAACGGGCAACGAGATTATCTTCCCGATCAGATCACGAAGTTCAGACGCTCGACGATCCGACCCGCGAGATCCTTCTCGCCACCGAGTTCCACGTGCTGGCTGCGAGCTGGGCTCATCGGACGACCGCCGGCGAGCCTGGTGAACTGCAGCCCATCGAGCCGGATGGTCGCGGTCGGCTCTTGTCCGCCGAAGTCGTCGACCAGCTGCGCGCGGCCGTCGACGCTGACCCGGATGGTGCGGGCCAACGGGCCGGTCAGGTCGAACAGCACCCGGGAGCCGTCGGGCGCTTTGGCCAGCTTGCCTACGACGAACCCCATGCTGGAAGACATTTCGTCGAGGGACAGCTCGGCGGTCCGACCGCCCAATTGTTCGTCGGACGACGGCCGCTGCAGCGCCTGGCGGATGTCCTGTTCGTGCATCCAGCAGTCGAAGGTACGGATCCGCATGAAGCGCCCGTAGGTGTCGGGGCCCGCCGGCGTCGTGGTCGCCGCGTTCCAGTCGGCGTCCGCCATGCTCTCCAAGGCCTTGCGGCGTTTGGTGGTCACCTCGCGGAACCGCTTCAGCAAACTAGTGCCCGACTCTCCGCTGAGATGAATCACCCAGCTCTCGTTCATCACTCCGATGGGATTGCGCACATGCTCGAGTGTGGAGACGTCGATATCGGCCTCCGGTGCGCCGATGCCGAGCAGGAATGACTCGGTACCGATGATGTGCGACACGACCGCCTTGACATTCCAGCCGGGCAGCGGGCTCATCGACTGCCAATCCGCCTCGGGCAGTCCGTCCAGTAGCGCATCGAGGGAGTCCCACACGGCGAAAAGCCCGGCCAGGACGTCGGACTTGTCGAGTTGGGTCAGCGGACGATCGGCCATGGCTCGGATAGTAGGCCGGTCACCATCCGAGCGTCACGCCGGCCCGCGCGAGAATCAAACCAATGACAATCAACATTCCCCCAGCCGCGACCGCCCACGCCGACCCGCCGAAAACGGTGACCCCAGCCCCAGCACACGCTGCCGAGGCCGCGTGGATCAAGCGGGCGGCGACAAAGCCACGGTTGCGAAAGATGTACGAAATAACCCCACGAGGTATCGCTCGCAATAGCCAGCCAAGGATGGCGATCAGCACAGCGGTGAACAGCCCGACCAACACTCGCAATCTGGAGGTTGGCTCGCCCTCGTGGTGCGCGGCGCCGACAAAAACGACAAACAATCCGAGGAGCACCGCGACGACAGTCAGACTTTTCAGCATCTTCGTGACAAGGTCGGCGATATTGCGGCGCGCGAGATCTCCTAGCGTCGGGTCATTTCTCGCGGCCCTCAGAAATCCACGCAGCGCGAGTGAGAACTTACCGGCCAGAAGCCGATTGACGGCAATGTTGTGGAGCGCCGTGGCGTTGTCTGGATCCGACGCCAAGGCCTCCTGATACGTTGCGGTGGATTCCGGGATACGACGCAGGTCATGCAGGATGGAACCGCGCAGCACCAACGCATCGACACTCGTGGGATCAAGGCGCAATGCCTCGTCTACTACGAGTAGCGCCGATGTAAGCTGGCGCGAATTTTGCAGCAGCTTCGCGTAAAGCCGCTGCGCCGCAGGTTCGTTGGGATGAGTAAGCACGGTCCGCCAGGCCATCCAAAGGGCATCGTACGAGCGACCCAGGCCTTCGAGTGACAGCGCGTAAAGCCGCATGGCGAACTCGTACTGCGGCGCTGCAGATAACGCGCCGTACGCGCTATGAGAGGCAATGTCGTAGTTTGCCAGCATGTACTCAGCCCGGGCGAGGTGCGCCAGCAGGACCGGATCAGTCGGGTTTTCCGCCAACGCACGGCGCAGGACATCCCGGGCCCGCTCATAATTTCCCGTGTCGACGTAGGCACTGGCGAGGTGGACAGCTTCGGCCACGTGATCAGTGTCCGTGTCTGACGTCACCGAATCTTCCTGCGCCGCAGATACTTTGCCAACTCGTCGTAGGTGCCGTCGCCGTTGGCGAATTCGACGACGTTGCGCGCGGTTTCGAACCAAGGTCCGGCGCTGGGCCTGATCTGCGCCACGGCCGCGTGCACATCGGCCATCATCACCGGACGAACCTGCCCGCTGCGCATCGAATCGGCCATCGCCAATTGCGTGGCGCTGTCGCAAACATGCGCCAGATCGGCACCCGAGAACCCCTCGGTGCGGTTGGCGACCGCGGCGGGATCGATCCCGGCGACCGGCCGATCCTTCAAATGAAACCGGACTATCCCCGCCCTGGCCTCGGCATCAGGCAACCCCACGAAAATCATCCGATCGAAACGCCCGGGCCGCCGCAATGCCGGATCGACGTCCCAGGGCGCATTGGTGGCACCGAGCACATAGACCCCGTCGTTGGCGGACGTAGCGGTGTCGAGTTCTTCCAGCAACGTGTTGACGATGGTGCGGATGCCCGAGCTGCCGCTCAGCGCGGAACGCCGATGCCCCAACGCGTCCACTTCGTCGAAGAACAGCACACAGGGAGCGTTGCGGCGGGCATTGTCGAAGGCCGAACGGATGCTGCGCTCGCTGTCGCCCTGGTAACGATGCAGCACGTCGGCGATTCCCAGCTGGTAGAAGCTGGCGCCCAACTCTCCCGAAACCGCCTTGGCGATATAGGTTTTGCCGCATCCAGGTGGCCCGTATAGGAGCAACCCACCGCGAGCGGACACCTTGTATGCCTTCATCAGATCGGGATTGCGCAGCGGCCCGAGCAACGACAGTTCCAGTTGCTGTTTGACGTCGACCATGCCCGCCACGTCGGACAGCCGCACCTGGCTGCGCTGCAGCACGTCGAAATCCCCCTCGGCCAGGACGTCGGGGGCCGCCTCGACGAAGGCAGGCTCGATGATGTCGGCAACTTCTTTTTCGGCGCTGGACCAGTCGAAGCCGGCTTCGGCAGGAGCCTGCGGCTGAGGCGGGATGGGCTCGGCCAGCGCGGTACTGCACCGCTGCAGCAGGTTCAGCGCGCCGGCGTTGCCGGCGTCCTGACTCAATGCCGCGCTGCAGTGTCCCAACGCCTCGGCATAGCGCCCCTTGTCGGCCAACAAGGTAGCCAAATGCACACGCAGCTCGACGACTTCGGGGCTGCGCTGCACCGCTGCGGACAACTCGCGAATAACAGGGTCTTCAGTCACGGCCATCCCCCGTAAATACCGCAACCCGCCCCTGCGCGCCAGTCAGCGCCGTCAGCCCATGCCCTTGGCGCGGCGGCCCAGCTCCCGGACAACCTCGCGCTGGGCGTCGCGGCGCGCCAGGTCCTGGCGTTTGTCGTGGGCGTGCTTACCGCGGGCCAGCGCGATCTCGACCTTGACCTTGCCGTCGGTGAAATACAGCGACAACGGCACCAGCGCGAAGTTGCCTTCGCGGAGCTTCCCGATCAGCGTGTCGATCTGACGCCGGTGCAACAGCAACTTGCGGTTGCGCCGCGGTTCGTGGTTGGTCCAGCTGCCGTGCTGGTACTCCGGAATGTGCAAGTTGCGCAGCCAGATTTCGCCGTCGTCGATAGTGGCGAACGCGTCGACCAACGACGCATGCCCCTCGCGCAGGCTCTTCACCTCGGTCCCCTGCAGTGCCATGCCGGCCTCGAAGGCCTCGATGATCGAATAGTTGTGCCGGGCCTTGCGATTGGTGGCGATGATCTTTCGGCCGATCTTGGCCTGCTTGCCCGGCGCCTTATTGGCCATCGCTATCGCCGCACGTAGATTCGCAGCGTCGCGTAAGCCGTCAGCCCGGCCATCGCCACACCCAACAGCAACAGCCACGGCGCGATGTACAGGATGTCGGCGTAGTCGACGCGGGCGATCAAATTGGCTTGGTAGAACTGGTTCAGCGCATTCTCCAAGAACATCGCCCGCACCAGGATCAGGCCGCCGATGGCGATGAGGACGCCGACGGTCGCGGCCAACATCGCCTCCACCAGGAACGGCAGCTGGGTGTACCAGCGGCTGGCCCCGACCAATCGCATGATGCCGATCTCGGTGCGCCGCGTATAGGCGGCGACCTGGACCATGTTGGCGATCAACAAGACCGCGCCTATGGCCTGGACAAGCGCCACGGCAAACGCGGCATTGCTGAGCCCGTCGAGCACGGCGAACAGCCGGTCGATCAGATCCTTCTGGTTGAGTACCGACAGCACCCCGGGCTGGCCCTGCATAGCGGTGTCGAAGTCCTTGTGCTGCTCGGGATTTTCCAGTTTGACGATGAATGACGCTGGGAAGGAATCTTTTCCGGCCACGTCCTTGTACTGCGGGAATTTCCGGATGGCGTCGTCATAGGCCTGCTGACGGTTGAGGAAGCGCACCGCCTTGACGTCGGATCGCTTTTCGATCTTCTCGCGCAGCGCTTTACACGGGTCGCTGTCGCAGGCGGGATCGTTGGCGGAGACGTCGTCGGTCAGGAAGACCTGGGTTTCGACGCGGTCGAGGTAGATGGCTCGGGAGTTGTCGGCCAGCCGGACCACCAGCAGTCCGCCGCCGAACAGGGCGATCGAGATCGCGGTCGTCAGGATCATGGCGATCGTCATGGTGACATTGCGACGAAGGCCGGTCAGGACCTCGTTGAGCAGGAAGCCGAAGCGCACTTAGCGATCCATCCCATAGACGCCGCGCTGTTCGTCACGAACCAGCCGGCCCAGCGACAACTCGACGACCCGCTGCCGCATCGAGTCGACAATGTGGTGATCGTGGGTGGCCATCACCACCGTGGTCCCGGTTCGGTTGATCCGCTCCAACAAATCCATGATGTCCTTACTGGTGTCTGGGTCGAGGTTGCCGGTGGGCTCGTCGGCCAGCAGTACCAGCGGCCGGTTCACGAAGGCGCGGGCGATCGCGACCCGCTGTTGTTCGCCGCCCGACAACTCGTCCGGCAGCCGGTTGGCTTTGCCCGACAATCCCACCGTCTCGAGCACCTCGGGCACCACCCGGTTGATCGCGTCGGTGCGTTTGCCGATCACCTCCAGCGCAAATGCGACGTTTTCGTACACGGTCTTTTGCTGCAATAGCCGAAAATCCTGAAAGACGCAGCCGATCACCTGACGCAGTTTCGGGACGTTCCGACCCCGCAGCTTGTTGACATGAAACTTCGACACCCGCACATCTCCGGATGTCGGCGTCTCGGCCGCGAGCAACAACCGTATGAAGGTCGACTTGCCCGAACCCGACGGGCCGATCAGGAAGACGAACTCACCCTTGTCGATCTTGACGTTGACGTCATCCAGCGCCGGACGCGCCGACGATTTGTATTGCTTGGTGACATGGTCCAGGGTGATCATCACGGCACGCCAGTGTAGCGGTGAGTTTCGCTGGGAAGCGAAATTCAACTGGCCGGGGGCGTCGAACTGGGCGGTGGACCCGGTCCTGGTTGCGGTAGCTGCGACGGCGTCGGGGTGCTCGGAGTCGTGCTCGCCGGGCAGAAGGGCGGCGGCAGCAGACACGGCGGCGGCGGCGGGCCAGCCGAGGTCGTCGTGGTGGTGGTCGTCGGTTCCGTCGTCGGCGCCGTGGTGGTGGGCGTCGGCCGCACCCGCGTTGTCACGGGTGGTGCCACTCTCTCCCGCGGCACCCAGGTGTAGTCGGGATCGGGCACAAAGCCCGGCGGCACGACCTGCGCAGGCCTTGGGGGGGCCGGTTCCGGACGGTAGGTGTCATAGGTCCACCACACCGCCAGAAACACGATGATCAACACCACCGTCGAGGTGCGCACCCGGCCGCCGAACAGGTGGCTCGGGGCGCGCCGCGCGCCATCGTCGCCGCGCTTACCAAGCACGTTGAGCGAGAACTTCATCGCTACCGCACCGCACCCTTGACTTCGCCGGACGCGGCGGCTTCGGCGGCTTCGGTAGCTTTGGCAGCCGGCACCGCAGGGTCTTCGACCAGGCCCACCGTGGCGTCGGCCGCGGTCACGATGCCGGAGCGGGCCAGCGCGCGAATGACCAGCACCCGCAATTGCCGACCGGCCTCGAACTGCTTGCCGGGCAGCGTTCGGGCCACCAGGCGCAGTGTCACGGTGTCGACTTCGATGCTTTCCACCCCCATCACGGTGGGTGAATCCAGCAGCAACTCCCCCAGCACCGCGTCGTCGCGCGCGTGCTCGCACTCCTGGTGCAAGACCTCGTTGACCCGGTTCAGGTCGGCGTTGGTCGAGACCGGGATATCCACCACCGCGCGGGCCCAGTCCTTGGAGAGGTTGACAGATTTGACGATCTGACCATTGGGGACGGTGAACACCTCGCCGTCCGCGGAGCGCAGCCTGGTCACCCGCAACGTCACGTTCTCGACGGTGCCGGTCGCATCGGTTGCCGACCCCACGATGGTGAGCTTGACCAGGTCTCCGAAACCGTATTGCCGCTCGACGATGATGAAGAAACCGGCGAGCAGGTCCCTGACCAGCTGCTGGGCGCCGAAGCCCAGCGCCGCCCCCACCACCGTGGCCGGCGCGACCAGGCCGCCCACCGAAAATCGCAGGACGTCGGCGATCTGCATGACCACGACGATGCCGATGAGCACGATCGACACCCACGAGATCACCGACGCCACGGCCTGTCGGTGCTTGGTCGCCTCCGAGCGCACCAGCGCGTCGCTTTCGGCGAAGCCGAGGTCGAGCTGCCGGGTCACCCGTTGGGCCACCCAGCTGACGAAGCGGGCCGCCAGCACCGCAGCGATCAGCAGCATGACGACGCGCAGGCCCCGGGTGATGATCCATTCGCCGATGTGACCGCGCCAGAAATCGTGCCAGCGCCGGGCCACCGAGAGGGCTAGAACTGTGGTGTTAGTTGCTGTCATCTTTTCGGTTGCGCCACCGGATCCCCGCTTCCAGGAACCCGTCGATGTCTCCGTCCAGGACGGCCGCCGGATTGCCTACCTCGTATTCGGTCCGCAGATCCTTGACCATCTGATAGGGGTGCAGTACGTAGGACCGCATTTGGTTACCCCACGAGCTGCCGCCCTCGCCTTTCAGCGCATCAAGCTCAGCTCGTTCTTCTAAACGCTTGCGTTCCAACAACTTTGCCTGAAGAACCCGCATCGCCGCCACCTTGTTCTGCAGCTGCGACTTCTCGTTCTGGCAAGTCACGACAATACCCGTTGGGATGTGGGTTAAACGCACCGCAGAGTCTGTGGTGTTCACCGACTGGCCGCCGGGGCCGCTGGACCGGTAGACGTCGACCCGTACATCGCCCTCCGGGATGTCGATGTGGTCGGTGGTCTCTACCACCGGCAACACCTCGACTTCGGCGAACGACGTCTGGCGCCGGCTCTGGTTGTCGAAGGGGCTGATCCGCACCAGCCGGTGGGTGCCCTGTTCTACCGACAAGGTGCCGTAGGCGAACGGCGCATGCACCGCGAAGGTGGCGCTTTTGATGCCGGCTTCTTCGGCGTAGGAGGTGTCGAAGACCTCGACCGGATACTTGTGTTGCTCGGCCCAGCGGATGTACATCCGCATCAGCATTTCGGCCCAGTCGGCCGCATCCACCCCGCCCGCGCCGGAACGGATTGTGACCAGCGCCTCACGCTCGTCGTATTCGCCCGACAGCAGGGTGCGCACCTCGGTGGCCTCGATGTCGGCGCGCAGCGCCTTGAGCTCGGCGTCGGCCTCGGCCAGGGCTTCGGCGGCGGCTTCCCCCTCTTCCTCGGCAGCGAGCTCGTAGAGCACCGGCAGGTCGTCAAGGCGGCTACGCAGCTGCTCGACCCGGCGCAGCTCCCCCTGGGCGTGCGACAACTCGCTGGTCACGCGCTGCGCGTGAGCCTGGTCGTCCCACAATTTGGGGTCGGACGCCTCGTGCTCGAGCTTGTCGATCTTGGCCCGCAAAGCGTCGACGTCGAGCACCCGCTCCACCGTGGTCAGGGTGGAGTCAAGGGCAGCGATGTCGGCTTGACGGTCGGGTTCCACAGCCGACCACGTTACCGGGAGTTACCGTGGTCAGCGTCTAGCATCATGGGACCAGTGCATCGCGCGACTGCGGCACATCCCATTCCGGGCACGAACAGAAAGCTCGAGCATGCGGCCACACCACCGTCCCTACCACGTCGCCATCGTCGGCTCCGGGCCGTCGGGGTTCTTCGCCGCGGCATCGCTGCTGAAGGCCGCCGACGGCTCCGACCACATCGACGTTGCCGTCGACATGCTGGAGATGTTGCCGACGCCCTGGGGACTTGTTCGCTCCGGTGTCGCCCCTGACCATCCCAAGATCAAGTCGATCAGCAAAACCTTCGAGAAGACGGCCGAAGACCCCCGCTTCCGCTTCTTCGGCAACATAGTGGTGGGCGAACACGTCTCCCCCGCCGAACTCGCCGAGCGCTACGACGCGGTGGTCTATGCCGTCGGGGCACAGTCCGACAAGCCGCTGAACATTCCCGGGGAGGATTTGCCGGGCAGCATCGCCGCCGTCGATTTCGTGGGCTGGTACAACGCACATCCCAACTTCGAACATGCCGCACCGGATCTGTCGGGTGCCCGGGCTGTGGTGGTCGGCAACGGCAACGTCGCAATCGACGTCGCGCGCATCCTGGTCACCGACCCCGAGGTGCTGGCGTGCACCGATATCGCCGATCACGCGCTGGAGTCGCTGCGCCCCTGCGGCGTCCGGGAAGTGGTGCTCGTCGGCCGGCGCGGTCCGCTGCAGGCGGCGTTCACCACGCTGGAGTTGCGGGAACTGGGTGAGCTGGAGGGGGTCGACGTGGTGGTCGACCCGGCCCAGCTGGAGGGCATCAGCGACGAGGACGCGGCGGCGGCCGGCAAGACCGCCAAGCAGAACATCAAGGTGCTGCGCGATTACGCCCGGCGCCCACCGCGTCCCGGCCACCGCAAGATTGTGTTCCGGTTCATGACTTCCCCGATCGAGATCAGAGGCGACGGCAAGGTGGAGCAGATCGTACTCGGCCGCAACGAACTGGTCGCCGACGAGAGCGGGTGGGTTTCGGCCAGGGACACCGGCGAGCGCGAGGAGTTGCCGGTGCAGCTGGTGGTGCGTTCCGTCGGCTACCGCGGAGTGCCGACACCCGGACTGCCTTTCGACGAGAAACGCGGGACCATTCCCAACACCGCTGGCCGGGTGGAAGGCAGCCGCAACGAATATGTGGTGGGGTGGATCAAACGCGGCCCGACCGGTGTGATCGGCACCAACAAGAAGGACTCCCAAGACACCGTCGACACCCTGATCGCCGACTTGGCGGCTACCGAAGCGCTCACGGAATTCCCACCCGACCATGGCGAGCAGCTGGCCGCCTGGCTGGCATCCCGGCAACCTCGGCTGGTCACGACGGCGCAGTGGAAAATCATCGATCACTTCGAACGGGCGGCCGGGGAGCCGCACGGGCGTCCCCGCGTCAAGCTGCCCAACGTCGCCCAGTTGCTGCGGGTGGGGCACGGCTGATCAGGGGTCCACAAGCACACCCGGGTTGAGGATGCCGGCCGGGTCGAGCGCGGACTTCGCCGCGCGCAGGGCCGCCGCGAACGGGTCGGGGCGCTGCCGGTCGTACCACGGACGGTGGTCGCGGCCCACGCCGTGGTGGTGGGTGATGGTGCCGCCGGCCGTGCTGATCGCCTCGGACACGGCGGCTTTGATGTCGTCCCACTGCGCGTCGAGCGAACCCCAGCGTCCGCCCGCGTAGATGCCGTAGTACGGGGCCGGGCCGTCGGGGTAGACATGGGTGAATCGGCAGGTCACCAGGCCGGTACCGCAGACGTGTGCGATCGCGGTCCGGGCGGCATCGGTCACCGCGGCGTGCAGGGTGTCGAATCCGGCCCAGATGCAAGCGGTTTCGAAGGTTTCGGC
The DNA here is from genome assembly GCF_900566055.1 of Mycobacterium innocens. Lineage (GTDB taxonomy): Bacteria > Actinomycetota > Actinomycetes > Mycobacteriales > Mycobacteriaceae > Mycobacterium > Mycobacterium innocens. The sequence continues at coordinate 36,630 of NZ_UPHQ01000052.1, read as the reverse complement.
GATGACGCCGCGGCGGGCCAGGGCGTCTCGCTGATAGGGCATCCGCAGGAACGCCGAGCGCCAGTTGTTGGAGGCATCGTTTTCTGTTGTGCTGGTTGCTGTTTCGCGGGCGCGCCGCGCGGTTACCCGGCCGCCGTGGTCGGCGGCTATCTCCACGGCCCGGTCGAGCCACGCGTCAATCGGGTGGTCCGCCGATTCGAAAGCCAGCACCAGCAGCCCGCCGCCGACGGGGGTGCCGGCATTGAGAAACGCCTCGGCCGGGTCCAGTAGCCGGCAGTTCGCCGGGTAGAGGCCGGATTGTGCGATCGTCCGGGTTGCCGTCACCGCGGCGGTCCAGTTGTCGAAGGCGACCGACGCGGTGAGCTGCCAGCGCGGTCGGTCCTGCAACCGCATCCACGCCTCGGTGATGATGCCGAGGATGCCCTCCGACCCGAGGAACAGCCGGTCCGGGGAAGGTCCGGCGCCGGACCCGGGCAGCCGCCGCGACTCGCTGATTCCGGCCGGGGTGACAACACGCATCGACTCGGTCAAGTCGTCGATGTGGGTGTACAGGGTGGCGAAATGTCCGCCGGAACGGGTGGCCAACCAGCCGCCGAGGCTCGAGAAGCCGAAGGACTGCGGGAAGTGGCGCAGCGTGAGATCGTGTGGGCGAAGCTGGTTTTCGATCATCGGCCCGAGCGCGCCCGCCTGGATGCGCGCGGCCCGGCCGACCCGGTCGATGTCGAGAACTGCGTCCAGCGCGCCGATGTCGACCGTGACCGCCGGCACGTCGAAGCGCGGCTCCACTCCACCGACCACCGAGCTGCCGCCCCCGTACGGGATGACGGCGACGTGCTCGCGCGTACCCCAATCCAGCACGTCGACCACGTCCTGCTCGCCGCGCGGCCGCACGATCAGGTCCGGGACATGGTCGAGGCGGCCCTGCAGGTTGCGCGCGACGTCGCGAAACGCCTTGCCGCGGGCATGCCCGGCGCGATCGAGTGGATCGGTCGAGCACAGCCCGGCCAGCGACGTCGGTGGGGTGATCCGCGGGGGCGCCAACCCGAGCGCCGTCGGATCCGGGGGTTGGTGGTCGGTCAGGTCATGGCCGGGCAGCAGCGCTGCGACGCGCGACACCAGTGCCTGCGTCTCCCGCTCCGACAGCGCATCCTCGACGTCACCCCAACCCCACCACGAACGCATGCTCTGTGGTCAGCGTTTGACGACGACGACGGCTCCGCCCACCACCAGCAGCACCAGCGTCGCAGCGATGGCCCAGCCGGCGCCCGCCAGCCACCAGATGACGGCCAGCAATGCCAGCACCGGTGACAACGCGAACAGCACCATTCCGGGGTGCTGTTTGATCACTGCGAGCGCGCTTGTCGCCCGGACCCGATCGATTTCCTTGCCTGCCATGCGTTCAGCATGCCATGACACCGGCCCGGTCAACCCCCTTCGTCGTCGTCATCGTCTGCGTCGCGGAGGAGTTTTTCCGCGTGGTGGAACGTGTTGGTGCGGGGTTGGCCGTGGTCTAGGTGGGGCGGTGGGATCCATTCGGTGTCTCCCCTGGCGTTCTTGCGGGTGGTCCAGCCGGTGTCGAGGAGTTTGTGGTCGGCTCCGCAGGCCAGGGTGAGTTGGTCGATATCGGTGCGACGGGAGGTGGCCCACTCCCGCACATGATGGACCTCGCAGCGATACCCCGGCACATCGCAGCCCGGCGCTGAGCAGCCACGTTCTTTGGCGTACAAGACAATTCGCTGCCCGGGCGAGGCCAGCCGCTTGCTGTGATACAGCGCCAGCGGTTTCCCGTGGTCGAAGATCGCCAGATAATGACTCGCGTGGCGGGCCAGGCGGATCACATCCGACATGGGCAGCAGGGTGCCGCCGCCGGTGAGTCCTCTTCCGGACGCCGATTCGAGGTCTTTGAGCGTAGTGGACACGATGATGCTGGCCGGTAACCCGTTGTGCTGCACCAACTTTCCGCTGGCCAATAACCCGCGCAACGCGGCGTTGAGGGCGTCGTGATTGCGTTGGCCTTCCGAGCGGGTATCACGCTGGGCGGCCGCTTCGGGAGCCGGGCCGTCGACTACCGGGCTCTCGTCGGCCGGGTTGCACATGCCCGGGGCGCCTAGTTTGGCCAGAACCGCCTCGACGCTGGCGCGGGTTTCCGGCGTCAGCCAGCCACTGAGTCGCGACATCCCATCAAGACCCTGCGTGCCCAGGATCAGGCCGCGCCGCCGCGCCCGGTCGTCATCGGAATAGGTGCCGTCGGGGTTAAGGCAGTCCATCAGCCGCTGCGCGAGTTTAGCCAGTTGGTCGGGCCGGTACTGGGCGGCCAACCGGGCCAGATGCGCTTCGGCCTTCTCCCGCGTCTCGATGTCCACATCGACAGGCAGGTGGCGGAAAAAGTCGCGGATCACCCGAACATGCCCCTCGCCGATATGCCCGGCGCGCTGTGCGCCAGCGGTGGCGGTCAGCTGCGGCGCCAACGGCTCGCCGGTCAAGGCCAGACGCTGCCCCAACTCGGCGGCCTCGCCCACCCGCCGGCCGGCCTCAGCGCGGGTGATCCGCAGCCGGCTGGCCAACGCGGCCGGCAGCCTACCGCCCAATTCCTCCTCGGTGGACTGCTCGGCAATCTGATTGATCAGCGAGTGTTCGATGCTGGGCAGCTGACGCCGCGTCATCTCACAGTGCTCCAGCAACGCCAGCCGTTCGGGAGTGGTCAACGCGTCGAAGGAGAGCTCAAGCAGCCGTGCCATTGTCGCCTTAAGCGCATCGAAGGCCGCGACGACCTCTTCTCGACTAGTCGAAAGCATGTTCGACTGCTATCGTGGGCCACCGCCATTGATGGTGATGAACCGATGGGGCCCTCCCGCTGCCGGTGCTGACCCTCGCACTGACTGACGGTCCGTTGGCGTGTCCTTGGGTTGATTTGTCTTGTCTGGGCGTCCTACCGGCTGTCACCGCTACCGCGCGCATCACCGTCACGGCGTGAGCAAAACCTTCACCTGCTCACCGGACCGGGACCCGGCAATCGCGTAGCCCTTGACCGCTTCGTCCAATGGCATTCTGGCAGTGAAGATGCCGTCGACGTCGAGCGGACCGGATGCAAGCAATGGAATCAATTCCGGCCAGGTTCGCTGCACCGGCGCGGTGGTCATTCGCGGCGTGATGCTGCGTAACAGGCAGGGCAGCGCGGGCAGCGGCAACGGCTGCAGATCATGCAATCCGACTACCGAGACGGTGCCACCGGGCCGGACCGCGTTGATCGCGTCAGTCATCGATGTGTCCGTGCCGACGGCGTCGATCACCGAATCCGCACCGTGACCGCCCGTCGCGGAGATGATGGCCCCGGCCCCACGACAAGCCGCCAATGACGAAAGCGTCTCCCGCGGCCTCGCCCACACCGGCCGCATGATCACCGCCGCAGCGTTGATCATGGCGATCAGCTTTGCGGCACTGACTTCTGCCGACGTCTCGTTCATGCGGATGTTCGGTCTCGGGCTCACGATAGCGGTGCTGGTCGACGCCGCCGTGGTGCGGATGATCCTGGTTCCCGGCGTTCATGTACCTCATGGGCCAGTGGAATTGGTGGGCGCCCGCGCCGTTGGCGCGCCTGCACGAGCCCATCGGCATCGACGAATCCGCAAGCCTGCCTTGACTGCTCGGTCAGCGACGGATTCTGCGCGTCTCTCGAGCCGTGAATCCCGCTGGACACCCGCAACCTGCGACCCGCCCGATACCACCCTCAACAAACGGCCCGCCGATTACCGTGAAACCACAGTGACACTAGACATTTGCCGAAATGACGAATGACCCTATCAACCACGGACAATGGCCCGTAACGTCAACGGTGTGGACATCGAGGTGCTCGCGAACGCAGTGCTACTGGCCTGCCGCGCCCCGTCGGTGCACAACAGTCAACCGTGGCGGTGGGTCGTAGAGCACAATGCCCACGTCTACACCGCCCACCTGTTCGTCGATCGCCATCGAATCGTACGGGCCACAGATCATTCCGGCCGTGAAGCACTCCTCAGCTGCGGCGCGGCACTCGATCACCTGCGCGTCGCGATGACGGCCGTGCAGTGGCAGCCGAGCATCACTCGCTTCCCCACCCCGAGCCGCCCCGACCACCTGGCCACAGTCGAATTTCGCCCCACCGATCACGTCACCGCGGCCCAGCGACAGCGGGCCGAGGCGATTCTGCACCGCCGAACCGATCGGCTTCCGTTGGACCGCCCCAGTTACTGGGACCTTTTCGAGCCTGCACTGCGCGCCGCCATTGACGACGACGCCGCGATGCTGGATGTCCTCGCCGACGAGCAACGACCACTACTGGTGCAGGCGTCACAGTACAGCGAAGCCCTGCGCCGTGACGATCCGTCTTATCATGCCGAACTCGACTGGTGGACTTCGCCATTCGCATTGGCAGAGGGTGTACCACCGAGCTCACTGGCATCCGATACCGAACGCCTCCGAGTCGACGTCGGCAGGGATTTCCCGGTGCGGGGCCACCAGCAGCGCCGCCCGCAGATCACGGCCGACTGGTCGAAAATCCTGGTGCTGTCCACACCTGACGACACCCAGCTGGACGTATTGCGGTGCGGCGAAGCGTTGTCGACCGTCCTGCTCGAATGCACCATGGCCGGTATGGCGACCTGCACGCTGTCCCATCTCATCGAATCGAGCGAAAGCCGTAACATCGTCCGCGGCCTGATCGGCCACCCCGGCGAGCCGCAAGTCCTGGTACGCGTGGGGATCACGCCGCCGATCGACGACGCTCCCCCGCCCACACCGCGGCGGCCGCTGAACACCGTCCTTGAAATTCGCGAAAAGCCCGAGAAAGGTTGAGCCGATGCCCGACGAGCCAGTTACCTTCCTATCAGACGACGAGAGCTGGAAACTCCTGAGCAGCGCCGCGCTCGGCCGACTGGTGACAAGCATCGCCGGCGAGCCCGAGATCTTCCCGGTCAACTATGTCGTGCAGGACCGCACAGTGCTCTTCCGAACGGCCGAGGGCACGAAATTGTTTCTCGCCGTGACGAATAGCCCGGTCGCATTCGAGGCCGACGATCACAATGCGGTGGAAGGCTGGAGTGTCATCGTCAAAGGCCATGCACGGGTTCTGCGTACCGACGCAGAGGTCCAGAAAGCCGAGCAGGCCCAACTGCGGCCATGGGTCGCGACGTTGAAGCTGCACTACGTGCGGATTATCCCGTCCGAAATCACCGGCCGGCGTTTCTTGTTCGGACCGGAGCCGGACCGCACCGAGACGTTTGCGTGACGACCGGTCACCGGTCGACGAACGCACAGAACAAATACGGTCACACGACCAGGGATAACGTCCCCTTGCTGCGACGGGCCTTGCGCCGCTTGCTGATTGCCACCAGCCGGGCTACCGCGGCTTCGATTCCCCGCGCCAGTTGATCGATGTCGGCCACCGCGCCATAGTCGGTGAGAATGCCGAAGCATAGGTCGTCGGCGTAGCTGAGCATCGCAACACCGGTTCGCAGGTGCATCGCCAGCGGCGGAACCGGGAATACCGCGACCACCCTTTTGCCCAAGACCTTCAGCGGGTGACGCGGCCCGCGCACATTCGTCGCCACCGTCACGATCCCACGCTGGGGCAACCGCATCAGCAGGCCGACCGCCCGGGCCGTCATCGCGAATGGAAGGCGATTCGCAACCGACATGAACACATTTCCGGCCTGCGGCTGACCGCTGGTCTTGGCCTGGCTCAACCGTTCATGCACGCTTCGCAGCCGCTGCACCGGATCCTCTTCCTCCACAGGCAGATTCGGAAGCATCGCCGATACGCGATTGCCGATCTCGCCGAAGGCGTCCGTAGAACGGACCGAAACCGGTACCAAGGTGCGCAACGAACCCGGCCGCGGCCGCTGCCCACGCGAGACCAGGACGTTGCGGTAGCTCTCGGTAATCGCCGCCAGGGCAACGTCGTTGATGGTGACACCGAACGTCTGACACACCAAATCGAGATCGGCCAGCGAGACCCGCGCCCCGGCGAACCGACGCAAGTCGCTCAGCGGCCCGTTCAGCGTCGACTCGGCGGGGGTCAACAGACCGGCGAACAGTTCGCCGGCGCCCCGGACGATGCGGACGATACCTGACGTGATCGCGCCGGGGGCAGTCCATAGGCCGCTCAGCAGGCTCAGTGGATTCGATGCGCCCAACTCTGGTTTCAGCGCGGCGTGGGTCTGGTCCGCGAAACTGTCCCGAGCGACATGACCGCTGGGGTCGCACAATCCGGCCAGGATGTGGGAAGCCGCGATTCCGTCGGCCATGCAGTGGTGGACCTTGGTCAGCATTGCCCACCTGTCGTCGGTGAGACCTTCGATGACCCAGAACTCCCACAGCGGGCGGTCGCGGTCCAAACGCCGGGCCATCACGTCGGCGACCAGCCGGTACAGCTCGCGGTCGTCGCCCGGATGCGGCACCGCAACCCGCCGCACGTGCCGGTCGATGTCGAAGTCCGGGTCGTCCACCCATTCGGGAGCACCCAGGTCCAACGGGTGCAGCCGCAACCGTTGCCCGAACCGCGGACAGGCGCGAATGCGCTCGGCAAACAGCGACACCAGCACATCCTGGTCAGGGGCTGGGCCTTCGATGACCGCGAGGCCACCGATGGCCAGACTGACTCGCGGATCAACATCTTCGGCCTTGAGAAACCCGGCATCCAGCGTCGTCAGGTGAGTCATCATCAGCGTCTTTTCCCAGTTATCTGCAACTCTCGGTACCACTATGCCTCGCGCCCGGGCATCGCAGCAGGGCCAAAGGTCCCTGCTTGCCGAGGGCTTCGTCCTCTGCCACGATCAATTGCCCCGCCCCGATCCTTGATGCATGACAGCGATGGGACGGCTGGTCTGAACCGGAAAGGCAGCCATGAATGCCCAATTCCCGGACGCGGGCGCCCTTCGAGCGGTCCTCACGCTGGCCACCCGCGCACCCTCGGTCCACAACACCCAACCGTGGCGGTGGCGGGTAAGCGCGGCAAGTCTGGACCTGTTCTCCGAGCCCGACATGCAACTGCACAGCACCGACCCGGACGGGCGCGATCTGATCATCAGCTGCGGTGTCGCGCTGCATCATTGTGTCGTTGCCTTGGCGTCGATGGGCTGGCGCGCCAAGGTAAACCGCTTGCCCGATCCGGACAACCCCCGCCGCCTCGCGACCATCGAGGTCCAGGCCCAGGATGCCGATCACGTCGACATCGCGCTCGCCGCGGCCATCCCGCGGCGCCGGACCGACCGTCGCGTCTACAGCAGCTGGCCGGTGGCCGGAGGTGACGTCGCCCAGATGGCCGCGCGGGCGGCTCGCTGTGGGGTTATGCTCCGCCGGGTCGACGCGCTGGACAAGATGAGATCAATTGTCGCCCAAGCTGTGTGGAGCCATGCGGGCGACGAAGGGTATATCCGCGAGCTCACAACGTGGAGTGGGCGGTACGGCGGAGTGGCCGGGGTTCCGGCCCGGAACACTCCGCCGTCGGATCGCAGCGCCCCGATCCCCGGCCGGCTGTTCGCGGCGCCGGCGCTGGCCCAACCCTCCGGCGTCTCGCCCGCCGACGACGGCGGCGTCATCCTGGCCCTGGGCACCGACCACGACGACCGGGTGTCTCGGCTGCGGGCCGGGGAGGCAACCAGCGCCGTCCTGTTGACCGCGACCGCCATGGGATTGGCGTCCTGCCCGATCACCGAACCATTGGAACTCCAGAGCACGCGTGACGCCGTTCGCGCGGACGTGTTCGGCGACAGCGGCTACCCGCAGATGCTGCTTCGAGTCGGTTGGGCGCCGATCAATGCCGACCCGTTACCGGCCACGCCGCGGCGTAGTCTGTCGCAGGTCGTCGACGGGCTCCGGGAGCTACTGGAGGAGCGGGGCTGACCAGCGCAACAATGTGCCGCCACTGGCGGCGCCTTCTATGGCGAATGCACCACCGGCCTCCTCAGCGCGCCGGCGCAGATTGATCAGGCCGCTGGCGGTGAACTGGTCGGGCATTCCGCATCCGTTATCGCTCACCTCGATGCACAAGTCGTCGGCGACGTTGACCCGGACCATCAGAGTCGTGGCCCGCGCGTGGCGAACGGCGTTGCTGACCGCTTCCCTGACCACCGCCTCGGCGTGATCGGCCAGCAGGTTGTCGACCACCGACAGCGGGCCGACGAATTGCACCGAGGTGCGCAATCCCGAGCCGGCGAATTGGGCGACGGCGGCATCGATTCGCTGCCGGAGCCGGGTGATCCCCTGCGAGCCTCCGTGCAGGTCGAAAATCGTGGTGCGGATGTCCTGGATGACCCCCTGCAGATCATCAACCGCTTCCGAAAGTCGTTGCTGCACTTCGGGAACCCGCGCCCGCGGAACGGCAGCCTGCAACGCCAGACCGACGGCGAAGAGCCGCTGGATCACGTGGTCGTGCAGGTCGCGTGCGATCCGGTCGCGCTCGGTCACGACGTCGAGCTCACGCATCCGCCGCTGCGAGCTGGCCAGCTGCAGCGCCAGCGCGGCCTGGTCGGAGAAGGCCGCCATCATCTCGAGTTGGTCCTCGGTGGCCGGTCCGGAACTGTCGTGACGCAACAGCACGACGACGCCGGCGCACGTATCGGTAGCCCGCAGCGGCAACAGCAGGGCCGGACCCGCGACGTCGACACCGTCCAGCGCAAACTTCTCGACCTGTTTGGGGCTGCTGTCGACGCAGACATCCGCAAGCGCTGTGTCTGCCAACGAAATAACTTGCCCCATAACGGAAGCCACAGCGCTGCCCACCGTCTCGATCACCAGCAGCTCCGTCACGTCGGCGGCCGGCACGCTCTCGTCGTCCGGAATTGCCACCAGAGCCGCGTCGGCCGCGGTCAGCTTGAGCGCCTCCTCGGCGACAAGCCGAAATACCGTCGCGGGTTCGGCGCCGGAGAGCAATTCGGTGGCGATGTCACGGGTGGCCTCGATCCACGACTGTCGCATCGTGGCCTGTTGGTACAGCCGGGCGTTGGCAATGGCGATGCCCGCGGCCGCGGCCAGCGCCTGGACCAGCAATTCGTCGTCGTCGCTGAACGGGTGACCGTTGGTCTTGTCGGTCAGGTACAACGTGCCCAGCGACATGTCGCGCACCCGAACCGGCACCCCGAGGAAGGTGCTCATGGGCGGATGGTTGGCCGGAAAGCCCACCGATGCCGGATGCAATGAAAGGTCGTCCAGCCGTAGCGGTTTGGGCTCGTCGATGAGCAGGCCGATGATGCCGAGGCCCTGGGGCAGGTGGCCGATCCGCTGGACGGTCTCTTCGTCGAAGCCCTCATAGACGAACTGCAGCACCCGCTTGTCCCGATCGTGCACCTCCAGGGCACCGTAGCGGGCATCGACGAGATTGGTCGCCGAGTGCACGATCGTGCGCAGGGTCGCGTCCAAGTCCAGACCCGACGTGACGACGAGCATGGCTTCCACCAGCCCGTCGAGGCGGTCGCGGCCCTCCACGATCTGCTCGACCCGCTCTTGCACTTCCACCAGCAGCTCACGCAGCCGGAGCTGGGAAAGCGTTTGGCGCAGCGGACGCAGACCGGAATCCAGGGTTAGGCCCGTACCGACGGGAAGCCTGTTGTCAGCCATGGGTGCGCGTCATCCAGCGCCCGGCCGCGAGCGCTGCAACTGCGTTGCGAATACCGCGGCCTGCGTTCGGCGCTCCATTCCCAGCTTGGCCAACAGCCGGGATACGTAGTTCTTCACCGTCTTTTCGGCCAAGAACATCCGGTCGGCGATCTGCTTGTTGGTAAGACCCTCGCTCAACAGCCCCAGCAGCGTCCGCTCCTGATCGGTCAGGCCGGACAACGGGTCCGGCTTCTCGACACCACCCCGCAGTTTGGACATCAACGCCGCCGCTGCCCGATTGTCGAGCAGCGACCGTCCCGCGCCCACTTCTTTGACCGCACGGGCCAATTCCATTCCCTTGATGTCCTTGACGACATAGCCACTGGCACCGGCCAGGATCGCATCCAACATCGCCTCATCGGAGGTGTACGAGGTCAGGATCAGACAGCGCAGTTCCGGCATGCGCGACAACAGATCTCGGCACAGCTCGATGCCGTTGCCGTCGGGCAACCGGACGTCGAGCACCGCCACATCGGGGTTAGCCGCCGGAATTCTGGCCATGGCTTCGCCAACCGAACCCGCCTCACCGACGACCTCGAGTTGAGGGTCCGCGTCGAGCAGGTCGATCAGGCCGCGCCGTACCACCTCGTGGTCGTCGACCAAGAAGACTGTTACCAAGACTTCACTCCTGAGATACCGAGATTGACTGTTCCTACAAGTTGCCACTGCGTACGGTCAGCACCGAGCATCCTGCGCTGTAGACGTTGCACGCCTGCGCGGCATGGGAGTCGGTGACATACAGCTGGTCCGGCTTGGCGTTGGCGGCGATGTAACGGCAGGCATGTCCGCGGATGACGGTCGACTCGACCTTGACGTCGGGGTACAGCCGAGTCCACCGGGCCAGCCGGCGGCTCAGTTGCGCTTGCGCCAAACGGTTTCCGTCGCCGGTGTCGCCCGATGTCTCGGCCATCCGTGCCGAAAGTGCCCGCAGCGCAACTCCCCGCAGCCTTGCCTCCTCGAACGCATGCCGCAGCACCGAACCGTTGTTCACCTCCGCGACCACCGTGCTGACTTTCGGCACCGGCACTCCGCCGGGGGGCACCTGAATGACCGCCACCGGGCATAGCGCCGATCCGGCCAGGGTCGCCGCGACCGAGCCCTCGCCGCGGCGCGCGTGGTTGAGCCCGATGGACCCGACACAGACCATCACCGCCGACCTGGACTCCTCCATCAGCTTGGTCAGCGGCCGGCCCCGTAGGACTTCGGTTTCCACCTTGACCGGGTGTCCGGTGGCTTCCACGGCACGGCATACGTCGAAAAGTGCCGCGTGCGCCGTGCCTAGGCGACCATCACGACCACCACCGCCCGACGGCTCCAGCGGATCGATGACATACACCAACCGCAGCGGAATGTCGCGGCTGAGCGCCTCGTCGATTGCCCATAACGCCGCCTGGGTTGCCGCCTTCGATCCGTCGATACCGACAACCACCGCCGGAGCTGACGGGTTGCTCATCGTGCTCTCCTCTGCTGAGCCGTTGGCTATTCGCACGTTATCGATGAGGCACCCGGCTTACCCAGGGGCGTTGGTCCCGATATCAGTGCCATTGGTCCCTACAGAACACCGGCCAGTCAAACGCACTATTGCCAGCGCGGCGATAGACGAATTGGATGTTTACGAGCCGTCGTTGCAAGTGAACAAGGAGTTGAATCCGCGGCGGTACAGCCCATCATCCAGACAGGAGATCTCGGAATGGCTGCTCAACAGACATCGTCATCGCCAATTCCCAGCCGGCAATCGTCGCGCCCCTTGATCGGGAAGGGCTGGATTCAGGGTGTGGCCCTGGTGATGATCTTCGGCTTCCTGGTGATGGGAATCCTGGTCTACCGCACGTATACCGCGGCGATGCCGATGCCGGACAAGGTCGTCACCGAATCGGGCCAGGTCCTGTTCACCGGCGACGACATCACCCGCGGCCAAGAGCTCTACCAGGCGCGTGGCCTCATGCAATACGGTTCGGTGCTCGGCCACGGCGCCTACCTGGGGCCCGACTACACCGCCGACTACCTGCGCATGGCCACCGACGACGTCGCCGATCAGCTACGGGCCCAAGGCGTGGCCGACCCCCGCGATCGGGTGGTCACCGAATTCCGGACCAACCGCTACAACCCCGATACCAAGACGCTGGTGTTCACCGACCGCCAGGCCGCGGCGTTCGGGCGGATCCAAAACCACTACGGGGCCTACTTCGGGGAGAACTCGACCAAGTACGGGCTGCTGCCGCAGCTGATCACCGACAAGGCACAAATCCGGGACCTGACCGCGTTCTTCGCCTGGACGGCATGGGCGGCCGCCGCCGAGCGGCCCGGCCACAGGTACAGCTACACCAACAACTGGCCGGCCGAGCAGCGGGTGGACAACGGTCCGACCGCAGCGGTGATCCTGTGGTCGGCGCTGTCGCTGATCGCGTTGCTGGGCGGCATCGGGATCATGTTCGCGATCTACGGACGCTGGAGCCAGAAGGTCGGCTGGCACAGCGCCGAGGCGTCCAACCTTTCCTTCCGCCAACCCGGCGAGGTGAGCCTGACTCCGGCCCAGCGGGCGACCATCTGGTTCTTCGCGATCGTGTCGGTGCTCTTTCTGGCCCAAACATTGCTGGGCGCCGCCGCCGAGCACTATCGGGCCGACTTGTCGAACTTCTTCGGCCTGGACTTGGCTCGGCTGCTGCCGTACAACCTGGCCCGCACCTGGCATCTGCAGCTGGCGCTGTTCTGGACCGCGGCGGCGTTTCTGGCGGGCGGCATCTTCCTGGTGCCGTTCATCAGCCGTCGGGAGCCCAAACGCCAGGGCCTGCTGGCCTACGTGTTGCTGGGCGCGGTTGCCGTCGTGGTGTTCGGCTCGCTGATTTGCGAGGCGCTCTCCATCTACGGGGTGATTCCCCAGGGCGGGCTGCTCTCCCAGCAGTGGGAGTACCTCGACCTGCCGCGGCTGTGGCAGATCCTGCTGATCGTCGGCATGTTCGTCTGGATCGCCATCATCTTCCGCGGCATGCGCGCCCGGCTCAAGGGCGAGTCGAAGATGAACATGCCGTGGTTGTTCTTCTTCTCCGGCCTGGCGATCCCCACCTTCTACGCCGTCGGGTTGTTGGCCAGCAGCGGCACCCACTACACCGTCGCCGACTTCTGGCGGTTCTGGGTGGTGCACCTGTGGGTCGAGGACTTCCTCGAACTCTTCACCACCGTGATGGTGGCCTACATGTTCGTGCTGCTGGGTGTGGTGCGTGAACGCATTGCCCTGGGCGTGATCTTCCTCGATGTCATCCTGTACTCCGCCGGCGGCGTCATCGGCACCATGCACCACCTGTACTTCTCGGGTACCCCGGTGGAGCACATGGCGCTGGGCGCCTTCTTCTCGGCTGCCGAGGTCATTCCGTTGACCTTCCTGACGGTCGAGGCGTGGGCGTTCCTGCAGCTGGGTGCGCGCCAGCAGTCCGGCGACGGCAACCCGTTCCCGCATCGCTGGGCGGTCATGTTCCTGGTCGCGGTCGGGTTCTGGAACTTTGTCGGAGCGGGCATCTTCGGATTCCTGATCAACCTGCCGGTGGTGTCCTACTACGAGATCGGCACCGCGCTGACGGCAAACCACGGGCACGCGGCCATGATGGGGGTATACGGCATGCTGGCCGTCGGCCTGGCGATGTTCGCCTTCCGCTATGTGATCCCGGCCGACAAGTGGCCGGAGAAGCTGGCGCGAATCTCGTTCTGGGGCATGAACATCGGCTTGGCCTGGATGGTGTTCGCCACCCTGCTGCCGCTGGGTATCCTGCAGCTCTACCACTCGGTCAACGACGGCTATTTCGAGGCGCGGTCGCTGGGTTACGTCACCAAGCCCGGCAACGCGGTGATCGAATGGCTGCGGATGCCCGGTGATCTGATCCTCATCGTCGGCGGCGTGCTGCCGTTCGTATGGATCGCCTGGACCGCGCTGCGCAACTTCCGCTCCGGTTCGACGGTCGAGGAATTGCCGGAACATCCGCTTTACACCGAGGTTCGGGCGGAGCCGACACCCGGTGTTAAGTCGCCGGCGAGGAACTGAGCGGTGGCGCCGCCGGCTGCCTCGGTCTGGCTGTTCGCCGGGTATTCGCTGGCGTTGCTGGCCATCGGGTGGAGCTTCGACTCGATGGCGCGGCGGGCATCAGCGCGTGCGGCACGCTGGCGCACCGGTCAATTCACGTATCACCCCGACCACGATGCCTGGGTCTGTCCACAGGACCAGTGGCTGTGGCCGAGTTCGTTCGATCCCAAGCACCGGGTCATGCGTTATCGGCCGTTACCGGTGGTGTGCAACAGCTGTCCGGTAAAAGACAGCTGCACGACGTCGGACCACGGCCGGGAGATAAGTCGTGAGGTGGATCCGTGGCCGCACTCGGATGCCGGACGGTTCCACCGCGGGATCGCTTGCTGCGTGGCTGCTTTGGGAATCGTGCTGCCGCTGGCGACGTTGATCGCCAACCACTCGCCGGCTGAGGTGTTGGTGTTGACGGGCACCATGCTGGTCGTCGTGCTGCTGGGACTGCCGCTCGCCCGCCACCTGTGGAACACCCCGTCCAATGCGCCCGACCATCTGCCGCATCGCACCGCGATCGAGGACCAGGTGGCTGCCGCGGTCGACCGCTATTCGACGCGCTGGGGCGGCTGGGAAGACAAGGAGGACAAGACATCGTGACCGGTGTGGTGATCGGCTTCATCGTTGTCGGCGTCGTGGTGCTGATAGTGCTTGCCGTGCTGTCGCCCGCCGTGCTGCGCGAGTACGAGCGTGGGGTGGTCTTCCGGATGGGGCATGTGCGCCCGCTCTACCAACCGGGACTTCGGTTTCTTATTCCGTTGGCGGACAAAATGATCCGGGTCGACCAGCGGCTGGTCACGCTGACCATCCCGCCGCAGGAGGTGATCACCCGTGACAACGTGCCGGCCCGGGTCAATGCGGTCGTCATGTTCCAGGTGACCGACCCGATGAAAGCGATTCTGGCGGTGGAGAACTACGCGGTGGCCACATCGCAGATCGCGCAGACGACACTGCGTTCCCTGCTGGGCCGTGCGGACCTGGATACCCTGCTGGCACATCGCGAGGACCTCAACAGCGATCTACGCACCATCATCGAAAAGATGACCGAGCCGTGGGGTGTGCAGGTTCGTGTGGTGGAGATCAAGGACGTCGAAATTCCCGAGTCGATGCAACGGGCCATGGCCCGAGAAGCCGAAGCCGAGCGGGAACGCCGCGCCAAGGTCATCAATGCCCGAGGCGAGCTGCAGGCGTCTGAGGAACTGCGACAAGCCGCCGAGACTTTGTCGAAGAGCCCCGCCTCACTGCAGTTGCGCTATCTGCAAACTCTTTTGGAGCTGGGCGCCGACCAGAACTCCACGGTCGTCTTCCCGCTGCCGGTCGACATCATCACCCCGTTTCTGCGGCAACCTGAACTGTTGCAGAGCGTTGTCGACAACTTCAACCGCCGCGGCTAACCGGGCAACCACACCGACTGCGGAACTCACAGGATAATCCCAGAGACGGATAATCCCAGAGGTGATTTGGCTTCGCCGTGACTTAAAGTCGCAGCTCCTGGCTGGCCTGCAGATCTACTGCACCACAGCCCTGTTCACACCAGCTACCAGCCACTGCACACCGCGGTTCACCGCACCCGCAAGCCCGCTTGCGGGATAGTCGCCGCCATGTACGGCTACCGTCGACCGGCTATACGCTGACCGCGGCCCGCGGCCTGCCGCACATGTCGTGATGCACGTCGACGGTCTGTGCCCTATTCCCGCACCCACGCCGAAGCCGACGCCACGCCGAAGCGGCCGAGAAGGCCACAACAGTCAAGGGGCTGTGACGCAATGGATTACGCATTCTTGCCGCCGGAGATCAACTCTGCGCGAATCTACAGTGGCCCGGGACCGGGCTCGTTACTGGCTGCTGCAGGAAGCTGGGATACGGTAGCCACCCGAATTGACGTCCGCGGCCGCGGGCTACGGCTCGGTGATCTCATCCCTGACCGCGATGTACTGGTGGGGTCCGGCGTCGGTGTCCATGCTGGCAACGGCTGGTCCTTTTGTGGAGTGGCTGGAAACCACTGCCGCGCAAGCGAAGGAGTCCGCCGATCAGACCAGAGCCGCAGCGGCCGCGTTCGAGCAGGCCCATGCGATGACAGTTCCCCCCGCGGTGGTCGCGGCCCACCGCACCCAGCTGAAAGCGCTGATCGCATCGAACTTCTTCGGGCAGAACACTGCGGCGATCGCGGCTACCGAGGCGCAATACGCGGAAATGTGGGCCCAGGACGCCGCCGCCATGTACGGCTACGCGAGCAACTCGGCCGCCGCCACGGCGCTGACACCGTTTTCCTCCCCTGAGCTGAGCGTCAACCCGGCCGGGGTGCTCGCCCAGAGCGCCGCAGTCAGCCAAGCCGCCGGCGGCTTCGCCGGAAACACCGCGACCGTGTTGTCGTGGTTGGCTTCCCTGGCGCCCGAGGCCCTGCAGGCGGTCCAGGATTGGCCGAATATTCTGCCCGAAGACTTCACCATTCTTGACGCCATATTCGCGGTCTATGCAACCGTGGGCGTGTCACAGGATGTCGAGTCGTTCGCCGCCGGAATCATCGGGGCCGAGGACAACCTGGGCCTGTTTGGCACCACCGAAAATCCAGCGGAGTTGCTGCCGGCCGGCCTCTCCCCGGTCTTCTCAGCGGCCGAAAGCAGTTCTGGCGCAGGGCTTTCCAACGTGGTAACCGCGAGCATGAGCCAGGCGGGCTCGATCGGCCCGTTGTCCGTGCCACCGTCCTGGACCGCGCCGTCGTCGACCGGCCCCGCAACGGCATTGGCGGGCACCGGCTTGACCACCATCCCGGGGACCGAGGCACCCGATCACGGCGTGCCGGGGGTGCCCGGCATGCCGGCGGGCGCGCTGAAGCGAACCTCGAGCCTCGTGCCCCGCTACGGGGTCCGGCTCACCGTGATGTCGCGCCCACCGGCGGCCGGGTGATCACCGGCCACAACCCTTCGTCGACTCCGGTAACCGGCCGCGGTGTCGCTACCGGGATACCCGCGCCCGACCATTCCAGCGATCGGGCAAATCGCGAACGGCGAGCAGCCCCGGCAAACTTCCTTTCTCTCTGGTCCATCTGGCAAATTCACTGCGAATTCATGTAGCCGTCGCCTAATATTCACTCCAACCGGCGTACGCGGTCGGCTGTGGCTTGCCAGTTTTAGGGCATTCCGGAATCGAAGGTCACCCAACATGCCCTGTGCGAATGGCCCACCAGCGACCCAACTCCCACGACGCCACCTGAAACACGACGCCACCTGAAAAGAGCCCGAAAGGTCCTGGGCCGCAATCTCACTGACCCGGTGCGCTGTTAGTCCCGGATTTCGGACCGACGGCGACAACCTGTCTTCCACGACACCGCCAACGCGGCACCTACCGACGATGGCACCGAACCGATCGCGGGCACGCCCCACCGTACGAACTACCTAAGGAGCTGTGACACAATGGATTTCGCAATATTGCCACCGGAAATCAACTCCGGCCGGATGTACACCGGTCCCGGCCCGGGTTCGCTGCTGGCCGCGGCGGGCAGCTGGGACACGCTGGCCGCCGAGCTGGACACCACCGCCCAGACATATGAATCGGTGGTGTCCGGCCTGACCGCTTTGGAATGGTACGGCCCCGCATCGGAGTCGATGGCCGCAAAGGTCGCCCCGTATGTGGGTTGGCTCTACACGACGGCGACCCAGACAAAGCAGACGGCCATGCAGGCCAGGGCCGCGGCGGCGGCCTTCGATCAAGCGTTTGCGATGACTGTGCCACCGCCGGCGATCGCGGCCAACCGCATCCAGCTGATGGCGTTGATCGCCACCAACTTCTTCGGTCAGAACACGGCGGCGATCGCGGCCACCGAGGCGCAGTACGCCGAGATGTGGGCCCAGGACGCGGCGACGATGTTCGGCTACGCCACCAGCTCGACGGCGGCGGCGCAACTGGCGCCGTTCTCCTCGCCGTCGCAGATCACCAACCCGGCCGGGCTCAGCGCCCAGAGCACCGCGGTCGCCCAAGCCAACGCCAGCGCGGCCGCCACCGACCCGGTGTCGCAGCTGATCTCCGCGGTATCCCAATCACTGCAAGCATTTCAGGCACTACAGACCACCCTTGTCCCGGAAGACTTCGTCATCCTCGATGGCATCTTTGCTGTGTACGCGACGTTCAGCGCGATGTCAAACGTCGAGTCGGTGGTCAACGGCGTCATCGGAGATGAAGCCGCATTGGCTCCGGCGTTGACCAGCGCAACGGAGACCCTGCCGGCCGAGGCCGGTTCGGTGCTCGCGGCGGCGCAACAGCCGACCGGCGCCGGAATGGGATTGGGTAGCAACGCGGTGCTTGCGAGTGCGGGCCGGGCGGGCTCGATCGGACAACTATCCGTGCCGGCGAGCTGGGCCGCCCCGGCCACCCGGACTGTCTCGGCATTGTCGCCCGCGGGCCTGACGACGATACCGGGCACCGAGGAGGTTGGGGCAGGCGCGCCGGGCGTTCCGGGAATGGCCGTGCCGGCGCCGTCGCGTGCCTCCGGCGTGCTGCCCCGCTACGGGGTGCGGCTCACGGTCATGGCACACCCACCGGCGGCCGGGTGACTCGATTAGTCGGACCGCGACCCGGGTGGCGGCTCGGCCGGTGCGAAGTTCCAATTGTCAGGATTCTTTGGCGAATACACGACCGGAAGCACCTGTCCGGTGACCGGCCATTGGCTGACGTCGACCGCCATCCGCCGATAGACACTGTGCTCGTTGACGGTTGGGCCGTTGAGGACGCCCGAGATGGTGACGAACTGCTCACCGATCGCGTCCGGCCGGGGACTGACGCCGGTCACCAACAGCGTGCCGCTCGCCAGGGCACCGCGCGGACCCGGCGGAAAGAACCGCGGAGCAAGAAACACCACCAGGACCGCAACCAAAATGAGCAGCACACCCAATTCCCATCCCACGCCGCCATGGTAGGACTGCTGGCGTGAGTCAGCAGGATCTACTTCTTGCGTTGGCGCTCGCCGACCGTGCGGACGCGGTGACGCGCGCCCGGTTCGGCGCGCTCGACCTGCACGTCGACACCAAGCCGGACCTGACACCGGTGACCGACGCCGACCGAGCGGTTGAAGCCGACATCCGTGCCGCACTCGCCCGGGAACGTCCGGGTGACAGCATCCTCGGCGAAGAGTTCGGCGGAACCGCTACTTTCAGCGGACGGCAATGGATCGTCGACCCGATCGACGGCACCAAGAACTTCGTGCGCGGGGTGCCGGTGTGGGCCAGTTTGATCGCCTTGCTCGACGACGGCGTTCCGTCCGTCGGGGTGGTGAGCGCGCCCGCGTTGCAACGACGGTGGTGGGCCGCGCACGGCCAAGGTGCGTTTGCCTCAGTTGACGGCACACAACCGCGCCGGCTGTCGGTTTCCTCAGTGCCGGAACTGGATTCGGCGAGCTTGTCGTTCTCGAGCCTCTCGGGCTGGGCACAGCTCGGCGTGCGAGACCGTTTCATCGAGCTGACCGATGCGGTGTGGCGGGTGCGCGCCTACGGCGACTTCCTGTCTTACTGCCTCGTGGCCGAGGGGGCCGTCGATATCGCCGCCGAACCGGAGGTGTCGGTGTGGGATCTGGCTGCGCTGGACATCCTGGTACGCGAGGCGGGCGGCCAACTCACCAGCTTGGACGGCACCCCCGGGCCGCACGGCGGCAGCGCGGTGGCGACCAACGGCCTACTGCACCAGGGGGTTCTGGCCAGGCTCCACGCGGCGTAGCCTGGCGTCTGAGAATGACATGACTCCCGTTGCTTCGCCGGACGACCCGTTCACCATCCCGACCAGACACTGGCACCGCCTCGACGACGGCCGGATTCAGTGCGACGTATGCCCGCGCGCCTGCAAGCTGCACGAGGGGCAGCGCGGGCTCTGCTTCGTCCGCCTCCGACGTGCCGACCGGATTGTGCTGACCAGCTATGGACGCTCCAGCGGGTTCTGCGTCGATCCGATCGAGAAGAAGCCGCTCAACCATTTCTTACCCGGGTCGGCCGTGCTGTCGTTCGGCACCGCGGGGTGCAACCTGGCTTGCAAGTTCTGCCAAAACTGGGACATCTCCAAGTCGCGGGAAACCGACACCCTTGCCAGCCGCGCCGGTCCCGGCGACATCGCTCGTGCTGCCGACGAATTGGGTTGTCGCAGTGTGGCATTCACTTACAATGATCCGACGATCTTCTGGGAATACGCCGCCGATGTCGCCGACGCCTGCCACCAACGGGGTATCAAAGCGATCGCGGTGACGGCCGGGTACATGTGTCCGGCCCCGCGCGCGGAGTTCTACCGGCATATCGACGCCGCCAATGTCGATCTGAAGGCGTTCACCGAAGACTTCTACCGCAAGGTCTGCGTCGGCCACCTGCGCGACGTGCTCGACACCCTCGTTTACCTACGCCATGAGACGAACGTGTGGCTCGAGATCACCACCCTGCTGATCCCGGGCCGCAACGACACCGATGCGGAGCTCGCCGCCGAATGCGCATGGATTCGCGAAAACCTGGGCGTCGACGTGCCGGTGCATTTCACCGCATTTCATCCCGACTACAAGATGACCGACACGCCGCCGACGCCGCCGGCCACACTGACGCGGGCCCGTCGGATCGGCATCGAGGAAGGCCTGCGGTTCGTCTACACCGGAAACGTCCACGACACCGAAGGCGGCACCACATGCTGCCCGGGGTGCGGGACTGCGGTGGTGGTTCGCGACTGGTATGCGATGCGGCGTTACGCGCTGACCGATGACGGCTGCTGCCGAGCGTGTGGCCGTCAGTTGGCCGGTGTGTACGACGGCCCCGCGGGAGGTTGGGGCCGGCGCCGGCTTCCGCTGCCCACCAGCCTGTCAACGGTGTGAATTAACTAACACCGACCCCATTTATCTTACTCGGGAGTAAGATAGGGTTATCGCATCGCCCCAACGACAGAGGCAAGCTGACATGACCAACACACTTCCTGCTGCTGAACCCGCTTCCGGCTCGTCGGCTCAGCGCTCCCGATCGCGCCTGCCCCGCCGCGGCCGCCAAACCGCAATCGGGATGCAGCCGCACAAACGGAGCGGCATCGACGTCGCGCTGGCCATCCTGACACCCATCGTCGGTCAGGAATTCCTGGACAAGTACCACCTGCGCGATCCGCTGAACCGGACGTTGCGCTACGGCACCAAGACGATCTTCTCCACCTCCGGGGCCGCAACCCGGCAGTTCCGGCGGGTGCAGGGCCTCCGCGGCGGCCCCACCCGGCTCAAGGCCAGCGGCAAAGACTATTTCGACCTCACACCCGACGACGACCAGAAGATGATCGTCGAGACCGTGGACGAGTTAGCCGCAGAAATTCTGCGACCCGCCGCACACGACGCCGACGAAGCCGCGACCTACCCGGTCGAACTCATCGCCAAAGCCGCCGAACTCGGCATCACCGCAATCAACATTCCCGAGGACTTCGACGGCATCGCCGAGCACCGCTCCAGCGTGACCAACGTGCTGGTGGCCGAGGCATTGGCGTACGGCGACATGGGGCTGGCACTGCCGATCCTGGCCCCCGGCGGTGTGGCGGCAGCGCTGACCCATTGGGGCAGCGCCGACCAGCAGGCCACCTACCTGGCCGAGTTCGCCGGCGAGAACGTTCCGCAGGCGTGTGTGGCCATCGCCGAACCGCAACCGCTGTTCGACCCCACCCGGCTCAAGGCCACCGCCATCCGCACCCCGTCCGGCTACCGGCTGGACGGCGTCAAGTCGTTGGTCCCGGCCGCTGCCGCCGCCGAGCTGTTCATCGTCGCCGCACAGCTGGACGGCAAACCGGCGTTGTTCATCGTCGAGTCGTCGGCCAAGGGGCTGACCGTCAAACCGGACCCGAGTATGGGCATCCGCGCCGCGGGCCTGGGCCAGGTCGAGCTCACCGGGGTCTCCGTCCCGCTGAGCGCGCGCCTGGGTGAAGACCAGGCGACCGACGGCGACTACTCGGAAGCGATCGCGCTGGCCCGGCTCGGCTGGGCGGCGCTGGCGGTCGGCACCTCACATGCGGTACTCGACTACGTCGTCCCTTACGTGAAAGAACGCCAGGCCTTCGGCGAACCGATCGCGCACCGGCAGGCCGTCGCGTTCATGTGTGCCAACATCGCCATCGAGTTGGACGGCCTGCGGCTGATCACCTGGCGCGGGGCGTCCCGCGCCGAGCAGGGACTGCCCTTCGCCCGGGAGGCCGCGCTGGCCAAGCGGCTCGGCGCCGACAAGGGGATGCAAATCGGCCTCGACGGCGTCCAGCTGCTGGGCGGCCACGGTTACACCAAGGAGCACCCGGTCGAACGCTGGTACCGCGACCTGCGGGCCATCGGCGTCGCCGAGGGTGTCGTCGTTATCTGAGTCGTTATCGGATCCGAGCTGAAAGTCTAACGATGGCAATCAATCTGGAACTACCTCGCAAACTGCAGAACGTGATGACCATGACGCATCGGGGTGCCGCCGAAATCATGCGGCCGGTCTCGCGCAAATACGATCTGAAAGAGCATGCGTACCCGGTCGAACTGGATACCATGATGAGCCTGTTCGAGGGTGTCGCGGACGCCAAATCGGTGGCCTTCGCCGGAGCCGACGCGCTCGGCGACACCGAATCGACCACAGACAACCACAACGGCGCCAACATGGCCGCACTGCTGCAGACGCTGGAGGCCTGCTGGGGGGACGTCGCGCTGATGCTGACAGTTCCCTACCAGGGGCTGGGTAACGCGGCCATCTCCGCGGTCGCCACCGAAGAGCAACTCGAGCGGCTGGGCAAGGTTTGGGCGGCGATGGCCATCACCGAACCGGGATTCGGATCGGATTCGGCTGCCGTGTCGACGACCGCCACCCTGGACGGCGACGAGTATGTGATCAACGGCGAAAAGATATTCGTCACGGCCGGATCGCGCGCCACCCACATCGTGGTGTGGGCCACCCTGGACAAGTCCAAGGGCCGCGCAGCGATCAAGTCGTTCATCGTGCCGCGTGAGCACCCGGGTGTCACGGTCGAACGTCTCGAACACAAACTCGGTATCAAGGGATCGGATACCGCTGCAATTCGATTTGATAACGCGCGCATTCCCCGGGGCAACCTGCTGGGCAACCCCGAAATCCAAGAGGGCAAAGGCTTTTCCGGGGTGATGGAGACCTTCGACAACACCCGGCCGATCGTTGCCGCCATGGCCATCGGGGTCGGCCGCGCAGCGTTGGAGGAGATCCGCAAGATTCTCACCAATGCCGGGGTCGAGATCGACTACGACAAACCCGCGCATGTCCAGAGCTCCGCCGCGGCCGAGTTCCTGCGGATGGAGGCCGAATGGGAGGCCAGTTACCTGTTGGCGCTGCGCGCCGCCTGGCAGGCCGACAACAACATTCCCAACTCCAAAGAAGCCTCGATGAGTAAGGCCAAGGCCGGCCGGATGGCCAGCGACGTGACGCTGAAGAGCGTCGAATTAGCCGGCACCACAGGCTATTCCGAACAAACGCTGCTGGAGAAGTGGGCCCGCGACTCCAAGATCCTGGACATTTTCGAGGGGACCCAGCAGATCCAGCAACTGGTGGTCGCCCGTCGGCTGTTGGGTCTGTCGTCGGCCGAGCTCAAGTAAGGCTCGCGAGCAGACGCAAAAGCCCCCGCACGCTCGGCGTGTCGGGGGCTTTTGCGACTGCTCGCGCCGAGCGCCGCAGCTACGGCGCACCGGTCAGGTCGAGGGTCAATCCAGCCGGTGCGGTTAGCGTCGAACGCTATGGACACGTTTCAAGCGCTGGTGGCACGCCAAGACGAGGACCGGATCAGCACGGCGGTGGAGACGCTGACAACGGCCGACCTGCCGCCCGGTGAAGTGACCATCCGGGTGCTCTATTCGAGCGTCAACTTCAAAGACGCGCTCGCGCTGACGCCGGGCGGCGGTGTGGTGCGCAAGTACCCCGTCATACCGGGTATCGACCTGACCGGCGAAGTCGTGGACTCGCAGTCGCCCGAGTTCGCCGTAGGCGACATGGTGCTGGCCCACGGCTATCAGATCGGGACGGGCCACCACGGTGGCTACGCCGAATATGCCCGGCTGCCAGCCGATCAGGTGGTACCAATGGGCGCGTTGAGTCCGCACGACGGCGCGGCGATCGGCACCGCCGGCTTCACCGCAGCGATGAGCGTGCAGGCGCTGATCGATTGGGGTATCGCACCAGACGCCGGGTCCGTCGTCGTCACCGGCGCCTCCGGTGGCGTCGGCACGGTCAGCGTCGACCTGCTGGCGGACGCAGGCTATCGAGTGGTGGCCTCGACCGGCAAACCCCAGGCCGCCGAACTACTGAAAATGCTTGGCGCCAGCGAGATTATCGGCCGGCTTCCCACCGACCCGAAAGCCAAACCGCGGCCATTGGCCACCGCGCGCTGGGCGGCCGCGGTGGACTGCGTGGGCGGCGCGACACTGGCCGATGTGTTGAGCGCAGTCGACTACGGCGGGGCGGTCGCCGCCAGCGGCCTCACCGGCGGGCCAGCCCTGCATACCACCGTGATGCCGTTCATCCTGCGCGGCATCGCCCTGCTGGGAATGGAATCGGTGCAGATGGCGATCGGTCCGCGCCGCAACCTTTGGGCACGCCTAGGCGATTCGCTACGGCCACGCCATCTAGCCGACATCACCACCGAGGTCGACGTCAAGAATGTCGTCGAGGTGGTCGACCAAGTCCGGGCTGGCGCGTTCACGGGGCGGGCTGTGGTGCGGGTAGCCGGCGGGTTCTAGATTGGGGCCGGGGACTGACGGGGATTGACGGGGCTTCACCAAGGAGGTGGCATGCGCGCGGCACGGGTGACTCGGCTAGACGGTCCGGACTCGGTCGAGGTGGGAGAGGTCGACGAACCCGCCGGCGACGGTGTGGTGGTCGATGTATACGCCGCCGGCGTGGCGTTTCCCGACGCGCTGCTCACCCGCGGCCGCTACCAGTACCGGCCCGAGCCGCCGTTCGTGCTCGGAGCCGAAATCGCCGGGGTGGTCCGCACCGCACCCGAGGATGCGCACGTGCGGGCCGGCGACCGGGTCGTCGGCCTGACGATGCTCACCGGCGGCATGGCCGAGGTCGCGGTGCTCTCCCCCGACCGGGTCTTCAAACTGCCCGACAACGTGAGCTTCGAGGCGGGAGCCGGCTTGCTGTTCAACGACCTGACGGTGTACTTCGCCCTCAGTGTCCGTGGCCGGTTGCAGCGCGGCGAAACGGTACTCGTGCACGGTGCGGCCGGCGGCATCGGCACGTCGGCGTTACGGCTGGCACCGGTGCTCGGGGCGTCGCGCACCATCGCGGTGGTCAGCACCGAGGAAAAGGCGGCGATCGCGACGGCGGCCGGAGCCACCGATGTGGTGCTGGTCGAGGGGTTCAAAGACGCGGTCAAGACGCTGACGGACAGTCGCGGCGTGGACGTTGTGGTCGACCCGGTAGGCGGCGACCGGTTCACCGATTCACTGCGCTCACTCGCCCCGGCGGGACGCCTGCTGGTCATCGGCTTCACCGGCGGTGAGATACCCACGGTGAAGGTGAACCGGCTGTTGCTCAACAACATTGACGTGGTCGGTGTTGGCTGGGGCGCCTGGGCCGGAAAGCACCCCGGCGCGCTGTCCGAGCAGTGGGCCGCACTCGTACGACTGCTCAGTTCTGGCGAGCTACCTCCTCCCGAGCCCGAGATCTACCCGCTGGAGCAGGCCGCCGCCGCGGTGGCGTCGCTGGAAAATCGCACCGCCAAAGGCAAAGTCGTCCTGCGCGTCCGCGATTAGCGAGCACGCTCGCGCAGCCGGTCAGACCAGCGACGCGAAATCGCCGGCAATTGACCGCGCCGCGCCAATAGTAAGCATACGCGAGGAAGAAGCTCAGGAAGGTGAGCAGTCCCGTGTCGGCGGCAATCGGATAGCCCACCGCGTTGATGATCCCTGCAGGGTCGCCGTGCAGCGCTTGCCTGACTCCGTCGAGGAAGAGGTTGACGTCATAGGACGGGAGAGAAACGAGGATGGCGCTCAAGGTATCTGCGGTCGGAAGCAGGGTCGCGTAAGCCGACGAGATCGCGCTCGTGACGGCGTTGGTGAGGTTGGTGTTCCCGTCTGCAGGCCCTGGACGATGCCGTCGATCGAGGGTGCCGGGACGATGGGCGGGGTCAAGCCGCTCAGCGCCAAGGGATTTGGTGCTAGGGTTCCTGTCGGGACATGCCACGCGCTGAGATCTGATGCCGCTGCGCCGATCCCCTGCTGGGTCCCACTGATCAAATCGGCAACGACAACCCCCGGGCTGACGTCCGGGAACAGCCCGAACGGGGTCGGGACATTGGCCGGCCCGGTCGAATAGCCGTAATCGGGATTGCCGTAGCCCAGGTTAACGATCACCTTCAAGTCGGCTTGAATCAGATCGGCGATCGTATTTCCCAGCGGCAGCGCACGCAAGGGCTCCAGCAACGGCAGATCCTGGGTGGGAATCATGTAGTAGGTGGTCATCGTCGGTCCCTGCGTCGGCAGTTGCACAGCCGTAGCGACCTGTGCCGAGGTGAGCACCGGATACTGGGGGTGCACATACAACGCGCCGAGCATGGCGTTGGCGTCGGCCACGATATTGAGCGGGTACTGCGGGAAGTCGGCGAATCCGTCGTATTCGATCGTGTAGATGACGGTCGGGTAGTCATTGGCCGGTGTCGAGCCCGGGAACGACTTGCCCATGCTCGCCAACGTTCGTCCGTCGAAGCGGGAATACCGGCCACCGTTGGGATTCATCGGATCACCGACCAGTGAGAAGCTCACCGAACTCGTCGGTACGGCATCGGCTTTGAGGTTCGCCACTTCCAGTGACGCAATTCCGGCGCCCTGCGAGAAGCCCTGAACGACAACGTTGTTCCCGGCGGACAGCTGCGCGTGGATAGCGGTGTCCAGAATCGTGACGCCTTGGGCCCACGACGCGTCCTCGGTCAACGTCTTGACGCCGGTGATCCAATATGACTGCGCATGCGTGTACAGGGATTGCGCGTTGGCCGTGGTAAAGCCCGGGAAAGTGGGAGTGACGTAGTCGGCCACCACGGTGTTCACATAGCTTTGCGACGGAAGCGGATAGCCGCTGCCGCCGATCACCAACGTGACATCGGTGGCCGCCGCGACGCCATCGCTGCGGCCGCCGCGCCCTGCCATGCCGACCCGCTACCCCCCGCTAACCCCGAAATCACCGACGACACCGCATTTGCGCTGGCGGCCAGATCTTCGCTCAGCTCCGCCCATGCCGTCGCCGCAACCAGCAGGGGCCCAGGTCCGGGGCCACCGAGAATCCGGGCAGAGTTCACCTCCGGCGGCAACATCAAGAATTCCATCACACCCACCTGACCGTCAGAACGTCAATGCGCGTAGACAACTGCGAGTACCGTCACCGAGGTTGTCATCGCGAGTTGCCGTTTTAGCCAACTTTGGTTGACATCAATCGGGGTCGAAGTCAGCTCGGGTCAACGGTGTTGGACAACGGGGCATCGGACATCATGGCACCGGCCGATTATTCGGTCCGTTGAGATGGTGGCGCGCCCCCGCACGGGCGCAGAGCCGCCAGACTGTTCGGTGCCAGGCCCTTGCGTCCGTAGAAAAGAAAAGTAATATCACTTTCAGTTTTATGTCGCCGAACTTCCCCTGACTTGCCCGACCCCTGGAGCCGACGTATGGAATCCTTCGTTCACCTGCGTAAGGGCCGGACACCGCGGCGCCTGCATGCCGATCTCGACGGGCTCAAGGACGACGAACTGGGCCGCGGCGGCTTCACCGGCCGGACCGCCAACATCTACCGCCGCCACGACCCCACCGCATACCGGGCAGTCGGCCCACTGCGGCCCGTGGACGTGCTGGCCAGCGAGCTCAAACCCAGCGACGCCACCGATACCAACGGCGGTCCGCTGCTGATGTTCCACAACACCGACTGCCGGATTCTGCTGAGCCGCCGCCACCAGCCCATGCCGTTCTACACTCGCCACGTCGACGGCGACTTGCTGTGCTTCGTCCACCGGGGCAGCGGCACGGCCGAAACCGAGTTCGGCCCGTTGCGTTACCGGGAGGGTGACTGGGTCTATATCCCCAAGGCCTGCACCTGGCGCCAGATACCGGACAGCGAAACGACCCTGCTGATGGTCGAGGCCACCGACGAGTTTCGGGTGCCGCCGCCGGGCGCGCTGGGCCGGCACTTCCCGTTCGACCCGTCGCAGGCCACCATCCCGGAGCCGGGCCCGATCGACGACGATGGCCGTGACGAATACGAGGTGCGGCTGATCCACCGGCCTTTTCCGGAAGGAGGCCCGACAAGCCTCTACTACCAACACAATCCGATCGACGTCGAAGGCTGGCGCGGCGACAACTTCCCGTTCACCTTCAACATCGCCGACTACAACGTGATCACCTCCGACAGCGTCCACCTGCCGCCGACGGTGCACCTGTTCATGCAGGCCACCGGGGTCTACGTGATGAACTTTCTGCCCAAACCCGCCGAGGGCGTCCGCGGCACCGAGCGCACACCCTGGTATCACCGCAACGTCGACTACGACGAGATCGCCTTCTTCCACGGCGGTTCGCTGTACGGCATTCCGATGCCACCGGGGCTGATCTCCCATGCGCCCCAAGGGGTTCACCACGGCGCACCCGAAAAGGCACGGGAACGGGCGCGCCGCAAGTTCCACGAATATTCGACGGTCGACTGGCAGGTGGTCGCCATCGATACCCGCCGGCGACTCACCCCGTGCGCCGAGGTGCTGGATCACGACCTGGGACAGCACTGACCATGACGACCCGTCACGAATACGACAGAATCCCCTACCTCGTTGCCTTCCAGAACAATTCCGGTGTCCGCGACGTCTATGGCGGCCTGGCCGAGATCACCGTGCTGGAGAGCTACCTGCTGCGGCCCACGGATAAGCCGTCGGACACCGTGCTGGTGTTCATGCACCCCATCGGCGGCGGCGCCTATCTGCCGATGATCAACGCGCTGACCCGAGCCGGTCACCACGTCATCTACTGCAACAGCCGGTTCCGCGGCACCGACTCGGCGCTGCTGATGGAGAAGGTGGTCGAGGACCTCGGCGAGTGCATCAAGGACGCGAAAACGCGGCTGGGCTACACCAAGGTAGTGCTGGCCGGATGGAGCGGCGGCGGTTCGCTGTCGATGTTCTACCAGCAGCAGGCTCAGCACCCGACCGTCACGTCCAGCCCGTCCGGCGACGGGCCTGACCTGACCCGGCTCGGGCTTCCCGCCGCCGACGGCAT
Organism: Mycobacterium innocens; assembly: GCF_900566055.1. GTDB lineage: Bacteria > Actinomycetota > Actinomycetes > Mycobacteriales > Mycobacteriaceae > Mycobacterium > Mycobacterium innocens. Next base: position 7,711 of record NZ_UPHQ01000052.1, on the reverse strand, counting down.
CATGCTGCTGGCCGCGCACATCAGCCGCCACGGCACGCTCACCGAATGGCTCGACGCGTCGATCCTCGACGAAACCGACCCCACCAAGCGCGATCCCGAACTGGACCTTTACAGCCCGGATAACCCCAACCAGCCGCCCTACACCCAGGAATTCCTGGCGCGATACCGGCAGGCTCAGATCGACCGCAACCGCCGTATCACTGCGTGGGTCAAGGACACGCTGGCCGAACTGGCGGCCCGGGGCCGTCCCGATGATGAGTTGTGCTTCGTCGTACACGGCACCATGGCCGACCCGAGGTGGCTGGATCCGACCGTCGATCCCAACGAACGAACGCCTGGCACCTGCTATCTGGGTGATCCGCAGGTGGTGAACATGAGCCCGGTCGGGTTGGCCCGATTCTGCTCGTTACGCAGCTGGCTGTCGCAGTGGAGTTACGACGATGCCCGCGGCGACGGCATGGCATGCGCGCGTGATCTCACCGTTCCCGCGCTGGTGATCGGTAACCTTGCAGACGATGCCTGCACGCCCAGCCATACCCGGCGGCTCTTCGAAGCGATCGGGTACCCCGACAAGGAGATGTACGAAATCCCTGGCGCTACACACTATTACGTGGGTCCCGAGCAACGTGACAAGCTGGCACATGCCGTCGGGATCGTGACCGACTGGCTGATCCGCCACGACTTCGCGAGCACCGCATGACCGAGCCGGCCGGGAGTGCGGCACACGGGGAATCGACCCCAACCGGACCGCTGGACGGCATCCGGGTACTCGAGCTCGGCACCTTGATCGCCGGTCCCTTCGTCGGCCGGCTGCTCGGCGACATGGGCGCCGACGTCATCAAGGTGGAGCCGCCGGGCGCCGCGGATCCGTTACGCACCTGGGGCCAGGCCGAACTCAACGGGCACCGCGTCTTCTGGACCGTGCATGCCCGCAACAAGCGCGCCATCACCCTCGACCTGCGACGCCCGCGCGGCCGGGAGCTCTTTCTCGAGCTGGTCGAAAAATCCGACATCGTCGTGGAGAACTTCCGCCCGGGCACGCTGGAGAAGTGGAACCTGGGATACGACGTGCTGAGCCAACGTAACCCGGGCATCATCCTGGTCCGGGTGTCGGGCTACGGACAAACCGGGCCCGACGCACACAAAGCGGGTTACGCCTCGGTGGCCGAGGCGGCCAGCGGGCTGCGCCATCTCAACGGCTTCCCCGGCGGGCCGCCGCCCCGGCTCGCGCTCTCGCTGGGCGACACCCTGGCCGGCATGTTCGGCGCCCAGGGCGCGCTGGCCGCGCTGCATCGCCGCGGCGTCACCGGCAAGGGCCAAATGGTCGATGTCGCCCTTACCGAATCATGTTTGGCGGTACAGGAATCCACGATTCCAGATTACGACGTCGGCGGTGTGGTGCGCGGGCCGTCCGGAACCAGGCTGGAAGGCATTGCGCCGTCCAACATCTACCGCAGCGCCGACGGCTCCTGGGTGGTGATCGCGGCGAACCAGGACACCGTGTTCGCCCGCCTGTGCAAGGCAATGGGGCGTCCGGAACTGGTCACCGATGACCGATTCGCCACGCACGCGGCACGCGGACGCAACCAGGACGAGCTCGACACGATCATCGGCTCCTGGGCCGCCGAGCGGCGGCCCGGCGAGATCATCGAAACACTCTCCGCCGCAGGAGTGATCGCCGGACCGATCAATACCGTCGCGGAGGTGGTCGACGATCCACAGCTGCGGGCACGCGGCATGCTAGTCGAACACTATGACGAACGGATCGAGCGTTCCGTCCTGGGACCAGGGATCGTGCCGGTGCTCTCCGAATCACCGGGCAGGGTGCGCACCGCCGGTCCCGCGCGCCCCGGTCAGCACAACGACGACGTCTATATCGGCCTGCTGGACAAGAGCGCTCAGGACCTGGACGAGTGGCGTGCCGAAGGAGTGATATGAGTTCCCGGGTAACCATTCGTGAGGTGTCGCTGCGCGACGGACTGCAGATCGAGAAGCCAATCCCGTTGTCGGCCAAGCTGGAGTTGCTGGCCGCGGTGGCCGCCACAGGAGTGCGGGAGGTGGAGGCAACGGCGTTCGTGTCGCCGTCCAAGGTTCCGGCGATGGCCGATGCCGCCGAACTCGCGGCCGAATTACCCAACTATCCCGACATCGAGTTCTCGGCACTGGTGGCGAGTCCCAACGGCGCCAAGCGGGCGATCGCGGCCGGCCTGCGCGCGATCGAGTACGTGGTGGCGGCCAGCGACTCGTTCAGCAAGGCCAACGTCGGTCGCAGCAGCGCCGAGGCGACCGGCCAAATCGGCGAGATCCTTGCCATCGCCCGAAGCGACGAGGTGACCGTCGAGGTCATCGTTGCCACCGCATGGGATTGCCCGTTCGACGGGCCCACCCCGCCGCAGCGGGTCCTCGACATCGCCGCGGTAACCCGCGACCTGGGTGTGGACCGGTTCTCGATTGCCGACACCATCGGCACCGCCACCCCCGGCCGGGTGAGTTCGCTGATCACACAACTACGTCCGGTGATCGGCGACATTCCGCTGGGTGGTCACTTTCATAACACCCGGGGCGCGGGCCTGGCCAGTGCCTATGCGGCGGTGTGCTCGGGTGTTACCAGGCTGGATGCCTCGGTCGGCGGACTCGGTGGCTGCCCGTTTGCTCCGGGCGCCACCGGCAACATCGCCACCGAGGATCTGGTGTATCTACTGGTCGACAGCGGTTTCCAGGTCGACGTCGACTTGCCGGCTGCCATCGCAGCGGCTGAGGTTGCGAAATCGGTTGTCGGCCATGACTTGCCGGGTGCGCTGCTGCGCGCCGGCGACCGGATCCGGAACTGATGCCCGCCGGCACGCTCACCTCCAAGGGCCGCCAGACCCGGCAGGCCATCGAGCAGGCCGCGCGAAAGCTCTTCGCCGAGCGGGGATTTCATGGAGTGACCCTGGCCGACATCACCTCGGCCGCCGGCAAGTCGCCCGCGGTGTTCTACCGGTACTTCTCCGACAAGGAGGACTTGCTGGCCGCCCTGGCGGAATCGTTTCTGCACGACGTCGTCGCGCCGTCCGGCCTGAGCGTGCAGCTGCCGGATACCCCCGACGACGACACATTCTTCACCTCGGTGGTCACCGGTTACTGGAACATCTTCAAACAGAATATCGGCATCATGATCGCTGTTGCCCAACTGGCCGCTACCCAGCAGCGTTTCGCTCTCGTGCAGAACGAATTCCGGCGTTTCGGCATGGACATCGTGGCCGCCTCGGTCCGCCGCGCTCAAGAGCAGGGCTACGGCGCCGAGCTCCATCCGGAGCACACCGCGGCCGCGATCGCCCTGTTGTTCGAGAACTTCACCACCGTGTTCGTGGGCCGCTCGGGCCCCGAGAATCTGCGTCTGGACATCAGCGACGCGGATGCGATCAAAACCTTGTCGACGATCTGGAAGAAAACTCTGTACGGCGCTTAAGGAGATTAATCGTGGATTTCAGTCTGCCGGAACATCTTCCCGGTCTGCTCGCCGAAATGGACGAGTTCATCGAGTCCTGGATCAAACCGCTGGAACGCCAGCACATCCAGTATTTCGACCATCGCCGTGAGCATGCCCGCACCGATTGGGACAACGATGGCATCCCTCGACGAGAGTGGGAGGACCTGCTGGCCGAGATGCGCAGGCGCGCCGACCGGGCGGGCTGGCTGCGTTATGGCCTCCCGTCACGGTTCGGTGGCCGCGACGGGACCAACGTCGATATGGCAGTCATCCGCGAACACTTGGCGCACAAGGGGCTCGGGCTGCACAATGACTTGCAGAACGAGTCCTCCATCGTCGGCAACTTCCCGCAAGTCATCATGATGGACCGGTTCGGCACCGAAGCGCAGAAGAAGGAGTGGACCGAGGCGCTCATCACCGGCGAGCGGTCGATGGCGTTCGGCTTGACCGAACCCAATCACGGGTCGGATGCCACCTGGCTCGAGACTCGTGCCGAGCGCGCCGGGGACGGCTGGGTGATCAACGGCGCCAAGCGATTCAACACCGGCGTGCACCGCGCCACCCACGACCTGGTGTTCGCCCGAACTTCGGGCGAGCCCGGCCAGGCCCACGGCATCACCGCGTTTCTCGTCCCCACCGATGCTCCCGGCTTCACCGTTCCGTACTACTGGTGGACCCTCAACATGCCGACCGACCACGGCGAGGTGGTGTTGGACGGCGTCCGGGTGCCCGATGACGCGGTGCTCGGCGAGGTCGACCGCGGCCTCGAGGTGGGCCAGACTTTTTTGCACGAGAACCGGATTCGTCAGGCGGCCAGCAGTCTGGGCGCCGCCCAGTACTGCATTGACCGGGCCGTCGACTACGCCAACGAACGTAGGGTGTTCGGTAAGCCGCTGTCGGTGAACCAGGCCGTCCAATGGCCGCTGGTCGAGCTGCAGACCGAGGCCCAGATGGTGCGGCTGCTGGTGTATTACGCCGCCTGGCATCTGGATCGCAATCACCACATGGAAGTTTCGGACAAGGTCTCGATGGCCAACTACCGCGCCAACCGGTTGGTGTGTGAGGCCGCCGACCGGGCCATGCAAGTCTTCGGCGGAGTGGGATATAGCCGTCACGAACCGTTCGAGCACATCTACCGCCACCACCGCCGCTATCGGATCACCGAGGGCGCGGAGGAGATTCAGATCCGCCGGGTTGCGCAGCGGCTGTTCAAGTTCGGCAAGAAGTGACTCTGTTGGAGGACTTGGCCGCGCTGCTGGATCCGTTGCTGGGCGCCGAGGTGGCGATCGGAAACCTGCGGGTGCTCACCGGCGGTGCCAGCAGGACCACCTGGGCGTTCGACGCCGTCGTGGGCGCCGCGCGTCGACCGCTGATTCTGCGCATCGGCCCGCCCGACGACGTGCACGCCGGTATGGAACTCGAAGCCCGCGTCCAGGTCGCCGCGGCAGCCGCGGGCGCGCCGGTACCGCATATTCTGCTCGCCGACGATTCGCCCGCGGCACTGGGCAATCCGTTCCTGATCTGCGAAGAGGTCAAAGGGGAAACGATCGTCCGGCGCATCCAGCGCCAACTCGACACAGCCGGGAGGCAGCGGTTGTTGGGCCAGTGCGCACAGGCGCTGGCCGCGATTCACCGGGCCGACTCGAACGACCCAGGGCTTGCCCGCGAGGATGCACTTGCGCAATGGCGTGATCGGCTCGATGCGATGGGCGACACCACCGCCACCTTCGAATGGGCCTTCCGCTGGCTTGCGGCGCATCGGCCGCCGCCCTCGGCAGCGGTTCTGGTGCACGGCGACTTCCGGATGGGCAACCTGATCGTCGACGGGACCGACCTTGCGGCCGTTCTGGATTGGGAGCTGGTGCATGTCGGGGAGACGTATGAGGACTTGGCCTGGTTTTGTGTGCGGGCCTGGCGGTTCGGGGCTCCGGCCAACCTAGGCGCCGGCGGATTGGGCGGCATCGACGACTTTTTGCGCGCATACCAGGAGGCCAGCGGGGCTGCCGTCGATCCGGTGGCATTTCGTTGGTGGTTGGTACTGGCCACACTGCGTTGGGGTGTCATCTGTCGGTACCAGGCGGAACGGCACTTGAGTGGTCAGTCCCGGTCGGTCGAGTTGGCGACCATTGGGCGCCGGGTCTGCGAGAACGAATGGGATCTGCTCGAGCTGCTCGAGGGAGGTGGACGATGATCGAGCTCTACGGCCGTCCGACCGCGGCTGAACTCGTGGCCGCCGTCGCCGAATTCCTCGAAGGCGACGTACGGCCGGCGACCAGCGGACAGGTCAACTTCCATGCCCGGGTGGCGGCCAACGCCCTGCGCATCGTCGAGCGAGAATTGCTGAGTCCCAGCGACGCTGACGTCCGGGAGGCGCTGGCCGGCCTCGGCTTCCCCAATGAGGCCGACCTCGCCGCTTCGATCCGGGCCGGTGACCTGGACGGCCGCGACGACGAGGTCATTGCCTGTCTGCGCACCCTGGTACGGCATCGGTTGGCGGTCTCTCATCCCGGATACGACAGTGAATAGGCGGTTTTGACGGTACTGATTTGGCTGTCACCGGAGCGCTGGGTCAGGGCAATCACATCTTTCTCATTGGTCTCTGACCGAGCCGGTACCCGGTTTGCCCACCTTCGAGCGACAACTCAGCGACAAATCCATTGCACACCTGGATTTATCGCACAACGGCGGGCATGCTGAATTTCCGGGCAGGCGCTGACCCGGGTGACTCGACTGACTGACATCACCGGCCCGCCGTCGCCTCGACAGCCAACGGGGTTACATCCTGCCCCAAGGACCGTTGATGTCGCGGTGCGGCCGCCGCCCCGTGGACTGGATGAACTGCCCGGATCGGCGCTCGATGCATCATCTGCGTGCGTTTCGGTCGCCTCGCTGCGCCCAGGTCGGTGGGCGTGACCGGCGTGCACCGCTACCCGGTGTGCGCCGGTGGAGATGGTTAGGAGAACAATCCGCGCAAGGCCCCCAATAACAACGCAAATAACGGCGGCTGGATGTCCACGATGTTGTCGCCGGGACCTGCGATCGCAGATGCGCCGTCTGCTCTGGCGATTGCGATGTCGTTGTTGCCATTGAATGCTCGAGCCTGGGCGTTGTTGGCGACGACGATCGCGAAGTCGCGATTGCCTTCTTCGCCTGTTTCACCGCCCGCAAAGGCTGTGCTGTCACTGCCTACGACGACCGCCGCGTTGAAGTGGCCTCGTTGCGCATGGACGTCGCTGTTGTTGCCGCCGACGACCACAGCGGCGTTGGCGAAGTTGCTGCCTACGGCGTCGGCTGCGACCCCGTTGTTGCCCGGGCCCACGACGGTAGCAGCGGTGACGAAGTCGTTGTCGCCGACAGCGCTAGCCGCAACCCCACCATTGTTGGCGCCCACCACCGTGGCCGCGGTCGCGATGTTGACGCTGCCATCCGCACTGGCCTCAACCCCATTGTTGGCGTTGCCCACTACCGTGGCCGCGGTCGCGATGTTGGTGTCACCGACAGCGCTGGCCGAAATCGCCTGATTGCCATCAAAAACCGCGGTGGCCGCCGTCACCACATTGATGTCCCCATCGGCATCCGCGGTAACCCCACTATTGCCATCACCCACCGCCGTCGCCGCCGTGGCCACATTGATGCGGCCATCGGCAGTGGCCGCCACCCCGCTATTGGCATCTCCGACCACCGTGGCCGCCGTCGCCACATTGGTCTCCCCCACCGCGATCGCACTGGCAGCATCGGTCGCATTGTCATTGCCCACCACCGTGGCCGCCGTCGCAATATTGCGCACCCCCTGCGCACTGGCCAACACCCCAGCATTGCGATCCCCCACCACCGTGGCCGCCGACGCGATGTTGACGCTGCCATCCGCACTGGCCGCAACCCCATTGTTGGCGTTGCCCACTACCGTGGCCGCGGTCGCGATGTTGGTGTCACCGACAGCGCTGGCCGAAATCGCCTGATTGCCATCAAAAACCGCGGTGGCCGCCGTCACCACATTGATGTCCCCATCGGCATCCGCGGTAACCCCACTATTGCCATCACCCACCGCCGTCGCCGCCGTCGCCACATTGATGCGGCCATCGGCAGTGGCCGCCACCCCGCTATTGGCATCCCCGACCACCGTGGCCGCCGTCGCCACATTGGTCTCCCCCACCGCGATCGCACTGGCAGCATCGGTCGCATTGTCATTGCCCACCACCGTGGCCGCCGTCGCAATATTGCGCACCCCCTGCGCACTGG
>NZ_UPHQ01000088.1 GCF_900566055.1 Mycobacterium innocens | reverse complement strand
TCCAGCGCCATCACCGCGACCGCGCCGGCGCCCTCGGCGATGCGGGCCTGCTCCGCGGTGACGACGTCCATAATCACCCCGCCCTTGAGCATCTCGGCCATCCCACGCTTGACCCGCGCCGTACCGGCCTGGCCGTTGACCGACCCGGATGACGGGGCCCCGTTCGAGGTGTCCACTACCTTCTTCTCTCCTTCGATGCGGGCACCAGTCTAGTGGTGAGCGAAAACCGGGTTTTTCGGCTCCGCGCGGCGGTGCGGGCGGTGGTCATGGCCGCGTTCGGACGGTGAACCAATCGGCCCGCAACCCTTTTGCGCCCCAACGTCGTTGGGCGCCGACGAAATTTGCCGAAGCCCGGGCGAGCGCCCCCACCCTGTCATACAGTCATTGACGTCCTTTCGGGCAGGACCTCAATTCCATTGGGTTTTCACTCGCCCGTGCACGGCGGCGGTCGCGTACGAAAGTCCGCGGCCATCGGCGCCACATCGCACGGCAGCTGAGAGCGCCTGCTGCGAAGGAAACGCGTGTCATGAACTTCACCGTGTTACCGCCGGAGATCAACTCGACGCGGATGTACGCCGGTGCCGGTCCGGCGCCGATGTTGGCGGCCGCGGCCGCCTGGGACGGGCTGGCCGCCGACCTGCAGGCCTCGGCGGCCTCGTTCGAGTCGGTCGCCTCGGGTCTGGCGACATCCTGGCAGGGCGCTGCGTCAGCCGCGATGACGGCCGCGGCCGCACCATATCTGGCCTGGCTGAGCGCGGCCGCGCAGCACGCCGAGCAGACGGCCGGGCAGGCCCGGATGGCCGCGAGCACGTTCGAGGCCGCACTGACGGCCACGGTGCACCCGGCGATGGTCAGCGTCAACCGGACTCAGCTGGTGTCGCTGATCGCTTCGAACCTGTTGGGCCAGAACGCCCCGGCGATCGCGGCCACCGAGGCCGCATACGAGCAGATGTGGGCCCAGAATGTGGCCGCCATGTCCGGTTACTACTCCAATGCTTCAGCACTGGCCAGCAGGCTGATTCCATGGCAGCAGCTGATGGGCGGCCTGTCGACAACCGGCGCAGGCCCGGCGGCGATGGCGCCGGGCGCGGCGCTCGTCATGGGCACCGCGTTCCTGCAGCCGACGTCGAGCTATGTAAGCCGTATCGACCAGTTGTTCATCGCCCCGTTCCACCCGGGCTACCTCGCCCAAGGCCTGTACACCCCGGAGCAGTACTGGCCGCTCACTGGTCTGACGAGTCTGACCGTCGGCCAGTCGATGGTGCAGAGCGCGAAAGTGCTCAACGACGCGATCATGGCGCAGAACGGCAACCCCACCCTGGTATTCGGCTACTCGCAGAGCGCCTCGGTCGCCACCCTGGAAATGCAGCACCTGCTGACCCTGCCCGCCGACCAACGGCCCACAGCTGACCAGCTGTCATTTGTGCTGGCCGCCAACCCCAACCGCCCCAACGGCGGATTCCTCGAGCGCTTCCACGGTCTGTACATCCCGATTCTGGATCTGCCGTTCTTCGGCGCCACCCCGGCCAACGCCTACCCGACCACCGATTACGCGATTCAATACGACTTCCAGGCCGACTTCCCGCAGTACCCGCTCAACCTGCTCGCCGACGCCAACGCAGTCGCCGGCCAGTTCTACATCCACTCCAGCTATCCGGACCTCACGCCCGCCCAGATCGCTACCGGTGTGGTACAGCCCGTGTCGCCGGCGGACACCATGACCAAATACATCCTGATCCCCACCCACGATCTGCCGCTGCTCAACCCACTGCGCGCGATCCCCATCCTGGGAAACCCGCTGGCCGACCTGGTGCAGCCGGATCTGCGGGTGCTCGTGGAGTTGGGTTATGACCGCACCGCCTATCAGGATGTGCCCACCCCGGCCGGTCTGTTCCCGCAATTCGACCCACTTACCGTTGCCGGCCAACTGGTCGAGGGGGCCGGGCAGGGCCTACATGACGCCATGGCCGACCTGGGATTGCCGCCGCCGCGATTCCCGCAACTGTCCTGACCCGGCGCAACCCACCGCAACTCACCGGAAAGGTTGCGGGACAGGGCTGAGAACCGGCTCCGAAAAGGCCGACAGCGATGAATTTCGTCATCTTGCCCCCGGAAATCAATTCGGCGCGCATGTTTTCCGTGCCGGCTTGGGGCCGACGCTGGCGGCGTCGGCAGCGCGGACGTCAACGCCGTCGCCGGCGCGTTGATTCTGCACTCCCAATTCCCGGCCCTCGCGCCCGAATGGGTTGCCATGGGTGTGGTTCAGCCGGTGACACCGGGGTCACTGACCACCTACATCATGATCCCCGTCCAGGATCTGCCGATGTTGGCTCCGGTGTGCGCCATCCCCTTCGTCGGAGAACCGCTGGCGGACTTGATCCAGCCCAACTTGAAGGTCCTGGTGAACTGGGGCTACGGCAACCTCGAACATGGTTGGAGCCAGGGGCCGGCCGACGTTCCCACCCCGGCCGGGCTGTTCCCGGACATCAGCGTGTTCGACGTGGCCGCGGCGCTGCAGCACGGCACGGTGCAAGGCATCAACGACGCACTGGCCGATGTGGGGCTGCCGCCGCTGTCATCGTGGTTGCCGCGGCTCCCCTGAGATCGACCAGCGAGACCCCGCGCCGATCAGCGGATAGACTGCGGCACAACGCCATTGCGCATTGCGTCGCCCGACGCATCCGCCAGCCGGTTGGCTTCGGGCAGCAGCTCGCCGAGCTGCAACGGGTACACCTGCTCGCCTGCGGCCACCAACTGCGCGATGTCGGTGGCGTCACACCAGCGGGCGCCGTGAATGTAGCGGCGCTCCAGCTCGGTTCGGCCCTCGATGGACGGCTCGAACCGCTGCGTGCGGTACACCAGGTAGAACTCTTCGCTGTCGAGCAGCGTGCCGTTGAATTCGAAGACGTCGCGGCGTCGCCAGATCGGTCCGACCAAGTCGGCCGGCTCGACCTGCAGACCGGTTTCCTCGGCCAGCTCCCGCGCAGCTGCCGCAGCCAGCTGCTCCCCGTTGCGCACCTCACCGCCGACGGTGAACCACCACCGAGGCACCGCGGGGCCATCAGATTCCCTGGCCGCCGGGTCCGAACCGTGCAGCAACAGCACCGCACCGGTCTCGTCGAGCAGCACCAGGCGCGCCGAAGTGCGTCGGATCAGGTCACCGTGGTCGCCCCGGCCGCCGTGGGCCAGCGCGTGGGGGCGCTCCGCGATTTCGAAATACGTTGGCAGCGGCGCTCTTCCACCGAGCCGGAAAGCACGCACCATGCGCCGTTCACGCAGCACGAGGGTGTCGCGCACGGCGTCGTTGTGGAATCTGCGGGCCAGCACCACCCGGGCTTCGGCGTCGGCCAGCTCGGCAGCCAGCGCCGTCGGCAGCGACGCCGGGTCGACCACCGCCAGTGCGGCGGAGAGCCCGTTTTCCGCGGCCTCGCGCGCCGGCCGAGGGGCGCGCTCGGCAGCGTCGGCCAGGTCCGCCAACCGCCTGCCCTCGGGCGCATCGCCGTAGGCCTCGATAGCGACCGCACGCGCCACCACCGCGCGCCGCGCCAGGGCACCGTCGAGCGCCTGCCAGGACAGGTCGTAGCGGACGTGCAACCGGTCCAGCCGGTTGGCCCGCTGATAACCCCAGGCGCCGAACGCCACCAGCACCACGAACAGCACCGCGACGACGGCGACGAGCAGCCACGTCATCAGCTGGCGACCTGCACCTTGACGCCGGACCCGGCGACCGTCTCGTATACCCGCATGATCTGGCTGGCCACCACCGACCAGTCGTACCGACGGACCGCGGCAGCGCCGGCGGCGACGTACCGGCGACGCAGCGCGTCGTCGTCGAGCACCCGGATCAGCGCATCGGCCAGCGCGGCGGCCTGTGAATCCGGGGGGTAGACCGGCACCAGACATCCCAACTCGCCGTCTCGCAGCACGCGCCGGAAGGCGTCCAGATCGCTGGCCACCACTGGGGTTCCGGCGGCCATCGCCTCGACCAGGACGATGCCGAAACTCTCGCCGCCGGTGTTGGGGGCGCAGTACACGTCGGCGCTGCGCATCGCCGAGGCCTTGCCGGCGTCGTCGACCTGGCCAAGAAAGCGGAGGTAGCGCGTCAATCCGCCCGCCTGGCTGCGCAACTGGTCCTCGTCGCCGCGGCCGACGATCAACAGCTGCACCTCCGGGAAACGCTGCACCACGGCAGGCAACGCGGCCAGCAGGACGGCCATGCCTTTGCGCGGCTCGTCGTAGCGGCCCAGGAACAGCACCGTCTTGCCGGGCCGCGGATATCCGTCCAACGGCGACGCCGTGGCGAAGAAAGCCACGTCCACGCCGTTGGGGATCTCCACCGCGTCCGAGCCCAGCGCCTCCATCTGCCAGCGCCGGGCCAGATCCGACACCGCGATCCGGCCGACGATCTTCTCGTGCATCGGCCGCAGGATGCCCTGGAACACCGTCAGGGTCAGCGACTTGGTGGTCGACGTGTGAAACGTCGCCACGATCGGGCCTTCGGCGATATTCAGGGCCAGCATCGACAGGCTCGGCGCGTTGGGCTCGTGCAGGTGCAGGACGTCGAAATCGCCTTCGGACAGCCACTTCTTGACCTTGCGGTGGGTTGCCGGGCCGAAGCGGAGCCGCGCCACCGACCCGTTGTACGGAATCGGAACCGCCTTGCCACCGGAGACGACATAGTCGGGCAGCGCGGCATGCGGTGATGTCGGCGCGAGCACGCTGACCTCGTGCCCGCGGGCGCGCATCACCTCCGCGAGCTGCAACACATGCGACTGCACGCCGCCCGCCACGTCGAACGAGTAGGGACAGACCATCCCGATGCGCATCAAGCTTTCCTCAATTGGGCCTCAATTGGGCCTCAATTGTGCCTCAGCCGGGCCCGCCGGGCGTCGGACAGATCGGCCAGCCACTGCGGCTGCAGCATGTGCCAGTCCGCGGGGTGCTCGGCGATGTTGGCCGCGAAGCGGTCGGCCAACGCCTGGATGATGGCGCCGACGTCGCCGCTGGCGCAGTCCAGCGCCGGATACACCCGAAAACCCCAGCCATCGCGTTCGAACCAGGAGTGCGCCGGCAGCAACGCCGCGCCGGTTTCGATGGCCAGCTTGGCCGGCCCCGCGGGCATCCGGGTGGGTTCGCCGAAGAAGTTGACGTCGACGCCGCTGCGGGTCAGGTCGCGCTCGGCCATCAGGCAGACCACCCGGTTGGCCCGCAACCGGTCGCACAACACCTCGAACGGCGGTTTGGGGCCGCCGGACAGCGGCAGCACCTCGAAGCCGAGGCTTTCCCGATACTCGATAAAGCGCCGATACAATGACTCGGGTTTGAGTCGTTCCGCGACGGTGGTGAACGTGCCATGCGTCTGCGCCAGCCACATGCCGCCCATGTCCCAGTTTCCGCTGTGCGGCAAAGCCACCACAACACCGCGGCCCGCGGCCAGCGCCGCATCCAGGTTGTCGATGCCCTGGAACGAGTCGTTGATCTGTCGAGTCACCTTGCGGTGGTTCATCGTCGGCAACCGGAACGCCTCGCGCCAGTAGCGGGCGTAGGACTCCAGCGAAGCACGCATCAAGCTGTTCGGGACGTCGGCGGGTCGCACGCCGATGACCCGGGCCAGGTTCTTGCGCAGTTGCTCGGGCCCGCCACGCCGCGCCGCGTAATGCGCCCCCGCGTCGAACACGTTGCGAGCGGCGAACTCCGGCATCGCGCGCACGACCCGCCAGCCCGCAGCATAGGCCCAGTCGGTCGCATGACCGGTCAACAGGCGACGCGGGCTCCCGCGGAATTGCAGGCCGGCCGGGGTGGCGGTCACTGCTGCGTCTTTCCGGGGCTGCCCGGTTTCGGGTGGCCGTGCGTTTCGGTCCCACCGCCCGACGCCGGTATGCGATCGGTGGCCCCCGGCGAGGTCCACACCGTGTGCAACCGCTGCCCCAGCGTGATCACGCTGGCCACGGCCAGCACCCACATGGCCACCGGCAACGCCGGCGGCCACGCGATGAACGGAAAGTCCGATACCCCCGCACCGACGAGCACGATGATCAACCGCTCCGGGCGTTCGATGATGCCGCCGTCGCCGCGCAGGCCGCTGGCTTCGGCCCGCGCCTTGATGTAGGAGATCACCTGCGAGGTGACCAGACAGATCAGCGTCGCCACCACCAGCAGCCGGTCACGCATGCCGAACGCGATCCACCACAGCAGACCGCTGAACACCGCGCCGTCACTGATGCGGTCGCAGGCGGCGTCCAGCACCGCGCCCAACCGGGTGCCACCGCCGCGTTGCCGGGCCATGGCCCCGTCCAACATGTCGAAAAGCACGAAGAACCAGACCACACACCCACCGGGAAACAGCTTGCCCATCGGAAAAAGCACCAGCGCACCGGCCACCGAAGCCGTGGTCCCGATGATGGTGACGGCATCGGGCGTCAGGCCGATCCGCAGCAGCGCCCGGGCCAGCGGATCGGTGATCCGCGCAAAGGCCGCCCGGGACAGGAACGGCACCTTACTCATGCGCGCCGCTCTTCCCCGCAAGCGGGTGGTACCCCCACTCCCCCACAAGCGGGCGGTGCCCCCACTGCATCGACGCCGCCGCAGCTCGTGCGCGCCGTCCCCCGCCGCAGCCGCTCACCGTTGCCTGGCCCATTCGGTGGCCAACAGCCGGCGGGTGTCGCGCAGCAACTGCGGAATCACCTTGGAGCCGCCGATGATGGTGATGAAGTTCGCGTCGCCACCCCACCGCGGTACCACATGCACGTGCAGATGCTCGGCCAGCGATCCCCCCGCCGAGGTGCCCAGGTTCAGGCCGACGTTGAAGCCGTGGGGCCGTGACACCTTCTTGATGACGCGAATCGCCTTCTGGGTGAACGCCATCAGCTCCGCGCTCTCGCGCTCGGTCAGGTCCTCGAGCTCCGAAACCCGACGGTAGGGCACCACCATCAGGTGCCCAGGGTTGTACGGATAGAGGTTGAGCACGGCGTAGACGAGTTCGCCGCGGGCCACCACCAGACCTTCCTCGTCGGACAGCAGCGGGATTTCGGTGAACGGCTGCGAGCGCTCCGACTCGGGGCGCTTCATCGGCGCTTCGGCGAGGTAGTTCATCCGGTAGGGCGTCCACAGCCGCTCCAGGTGGTCGCGCTGGCCGACGCCCCGATCCAAGATCGTGCTGTCCTCGCGGTCAGCGTGCTGCTCGTCACCCACCGCTGCCCACTTTCACCAGTTCAGCTGTCGGAGTGGCGTTTTCACGATCACCGATCCACTTCACAATGGCTGCCACCGCGGCATCGCGGGGCACGCCGTTGAGCTGGGTGCGGTCACCGAACCGGAAGCTGATCGCGCCGGCCTGCACGTCGCGGTCGCCGGCCAGCACCATGAACGGCACCTTCTGGTTGGTGTGGTGCACGATCTTCTTGGCCATCCGGTCGTCGCTGCCGTCCACCTCGACCCGTACCCCGTGCGACTTCAGCTGTGCCGCAACATCTTCCAGGTATGGCAGGTGCTCGTCGGCGACCGGAATGCCGACCACCTGAACCGGCGCCAGCCACGCCGGGAACGCCCCCGCGTAGTGCTCGGTGAGGATGCCGAAGAACCGCTCGATCGACCCGAACAGCGCGCGGTGGATCATCACCGGGCGGTCCCGCGCGCCATCCCTGGCGGTGTATTCGAGTTCGAAGCGCTCCGGGAAGTTGAAGTCGAGCTGGATCGTCGACATCTGCCAGGTACGCCCCAGCGCGTCTTTGACCTGCACCGAGATCTTGGGACCGTAGAACGCCGCGCCGCCGGGATCCGGCACCAAATCCAGGCCGGATTCGGCACCCACCTCGGCCAGCACGTTGGTGGCTTCCTCCCAGACCTCGTCGGATCCGACGAACTTGTCCGGGTCCTTGGTGGACAGCTCGAGATAGAAGTCGGTCAGACCGTAGTCGCCGAGCAGGTCGAGGATGAACCGCAGCAGCGAGCGCAACTCGTCGCGCATCTGGTCACGGGTGCAGAAGATGTGCGCGTCGTCCATGGTCAGCCCCCGCACCCGGGTCAACCCGTGCACCACGCCGGACTTCTCGTAGCGGTACACCGTGCCGAACTCGAAGAGCCGCAACGGCAATTCGCGATAGGACCGCCCGCGCGCCCGGAAGATCAGGCAGTGCATCGGGCAGTTCATCGGCTTGAGGTAGTAGTCCTGGCCGGGTTTGCGCACCGAGCCGTCCGGGTTGTATTCCGCGTCGATATGCATCGGCGGGAACATGCCGTCGGCGTACCAGTCCAGGTGTCCGGAGGTGTGGAACAGCTGGGCCTTGGTGATGTGCGGGCTGTTGACGAATTGGTAGCCGGCCTCGGTGTGCTTGCGCCGCGAGTAGTCCTCCAGTTCGCGACGAACGATGCCCCCCTTGGGATGGAAAACCGCTAGGCCCGAACCGATTTCGTCGGGAAAGCTGAACAGGTCCAGCTCGATGCCCAGCTTGCGGTGGTCGCGTCGTTGCGCCTCCTCGATGAGCTCCAGGTGCCGGTCGAGCGCCTCCTGCGACTCCCAGGCGGTGCCGTAAATCCGTTGCAGGCTGGCGTTTTTCTGGTCACCCCGCCAGTAGGCCGCCGAACTGCGGGTCAGCTTGAAGGCCGGGATGTGTTTGGTGGTCGGGATATGCGGTCCGCGGCACAGGTCACCCCAAACCCGTTGGCGGGTACGGGGATTGAGGTTGTCGTAAGCGGTGAGCTCGTCATTGCTACCTGGGGGGCCGACCTCCATGACGGCTGGGTCCCCGGATTTGTCGTCGACGAGTTCGAGCTTGTAGGGCTCGTTGGCCAGCTCCGCGCGGGCCTGGTCCTTGGACGCATAGACCCGCCGGTCGAATAGCTGTCCCTCCTTGACGATCTGGCGCATCCGCTTTTCCAGCGCCACCAGGTCCTCGGGCGTGAACGGCTCGGCCACGTCGAAGTCGTAGTAGAAGCCGTCGGTGATGGGCGGGCCGATGCCCAGTTTGGCTTGCGGGAACAGGCCCTGGACGGCCTGAGCCAGCACATGGGCGGCCGAGTGCCGGATGACACTGCGGCCTTCCTCGGTGTTGGCCGGCACCGGCATGACCTCGACGTCGACATCGGGCACCCAGCCCAAGTCGCGCAGCTTGCCCTCGGCGTCGCGCACCACCACGATCGCGTCGGGCGTGCCGCGCCTGGGCAACCCCGCCTCGCTGACCGCGGCGGCCGCGGTGGTCCCGGCACGAACCCGAATCGGGGCTTGCGACGCTCCAGACGGCCGCGGCGCGGCCGGGTGCGCCGCGTCGTCGCCGTCGGCTCCGGGGGCCGGGTGTGCGGGGGCGCTCATCGGGTTGGTCTCCAAGGCTTGGACATGTTCGATGCGTGTCAGGACGATCGCGACCATGCTATCGGTGCGCCCGACTACCAGCCCAAGCCGATCCGCCATCTCGATTGACCCATCAATCGATGCGCGCCTACCGTGCGACCGTGGTGACGACCCTCGAACGGTTGGGGGGCTGGGCCGTTGACCTTCGTCTCGACGACGTCCCGGACGCGGTGATCGACCGCTGCCGAGCCCAACGCCGATCCGTGTTTGCCGCCCTGGCCGCTTCGACCGGCGACGTCGCATCCCATCGGGTGCTCGCGGGCGTCGAAACCTGGGCCGGCGAAGGGCCGGTTTTGGTGCCAGGGCTGCCCCGCTCGGTTGCCGTCGACGCTGCCCTGTATGCGGCGGCCGCGTTGTCGATCGCGCTCGATTTCGATGACTATGTGTGCTTCGCTCACGCCGGCCACTCCGCCGTGCTGGTGCCGATATTGCTGGCCGCCGAGACCGGCGCCTCGGCGGTCGAGCAACTGGCCGCCCAGGTTGCGGCTAACGAACTCGAGGCCCGGTTGGGCGGCGCCTGCCTGCTCGGACCGCTCAATGGTCAGCTGTGGTCGTTCGTGCACGCCGCCGGATCGGCCGTCGCCGCAGGACTCCTGCTGGGGCTGGATACCGGCCGGTTGGCGCATGCCCTGGCCCTTGCCCTTTACCAAGCTCCGCGCGCCACCGTGCCGGGGTTCATGGCGCCCGACTCGAAGTTGCTGACGGCGGCCGAGCCGACTCTGGCCGGGATACGGGCCGCCCGACTCGCCGCCCGCGGCGTCACCGGTCCACTGGATGCGCTGGACCATCCGCAGGGCTTCTTCGATGCGTTCTGCTATGCGCCGCTGCCCGCACTTCTCGGCGGGCTCGGCTCCGGATGGGCGACCCGGACGATGAGCATCAAGCGCTACCCGGGCTGCGCCTATGTTGATACAACCGTCGATGCGCTGCTTGAACTCGGGCCGCCACCTGCCGCCGACGTCGCGTCGGTGGTGGTCGAGGCGGGTGTGCTGACGTGCGGAATGGACGCCATGTCGCACGGGTACGCGGCCGTCCGCATGCCCACACCGGTGACCATCAACTTCTCGATCCCGTGGACCGTCGCGGTGACGCTCGTCGCCGGCCGGCTCACGCCCGTCGAGGTCAACGAGGAGTGGCTGGCCACCCACCACCGCGAGCTCGCCGATTTGGCCGACCGGGTGTCGTTGCGCCACGACTGGTCCCTCACCGTGCGCACGGCCGAGGCGATGGCGCCGCTGCTACCGGTTCGCGCGATCACGGCGGGCACGCCAACCCGCCGGCTGCTCGGCGCGGTTCGACGAACTCGCCGCGGGCACAAGGGTATTCGCGTCGGCGTCGGCGACGGCATGGCTCTGCTGCGCGCCCTGCGAGAGGGCGGGATCGGTGCCGCCGGCCGCGCCGCGAGGGGACAGCCGTGGGCGCCGGCGGCACTGGATGCGTTCACGATGACGTTCCCGGCGCGAGTGCGGGTGAGGTTGCGCGACGGCCGCGAGCTGGTGGCCGAAAGCGATGTTCCCCACGGCGGGGCCGGGACCATGAGAACCAGTCCGGACGGGGTCAGCCGTGAGAAACTCTCCGCTTGTGGACCTGCGGTGTGGGGCTTGCAGGGGACCGAGAACATCGGTGAGGCGATCGACTCCGACGCCGCCGGCTTGTGGCGCCTGCTGGGAACTAATACTGGGAACTAAGGCTGCCCAGGCTTGAGCCGCACAAACAACGCGTCGGCCTCGGTCAGCAAGGTGTCGCCGTCGGTCAACCGGCCGGAGACGAAGATCTTGCGCCCGTCGGCACGGTCGACTCCCGCGTCGATCCGCAACTTTTTTTCGATGGGCACGATATTGCGATAGTTGATCGTGAGGTAGGCCGTGCGTTGCCGAGTGCTGCCGGTGAGCACCGACGCCGTCAAACCCAGGACCGTGTCGAAAAGCAACCCGAGCGCCCCACCGTGCACGGCGCCGTTGCGGCCCAGATGAAATCGGGCAAATCGGGCCCAGCCCTGGATCCGGCCGTCGTCGGTCTTACGCGCCGACATCGGCACCGTCAGGATGTTGCCGCGCACGAACAGGTCCATCCGCCGGCCCGACGGCGAGTGCCATTCGTCGGTGTCGAACGGCGTCAGCAGCGCCGACACCTTCTCCAGCAGGTCGGCGGCCTCGGTGATCACGTCGTCGGGCGCATCGGCGGCCCGGGCATGGTCTTGCAGCTTGCGCACCGCGTCGATGAACCGGCCGTAGTCGGGCCCACCCTTGGTGGTCGGTTCGGGGGGATTGAATCCGCCGCCCGGGTGTCGTTGATGGTGACCTGCCACCACCACACCGTATTAGGACCGTATTGGGACCGTATTAGGTCGCCCCACGGTACGCGCCGGCCCGCGTAGGGTGAGCCCACCGCCGGATGCACATCGCCGGCCGACCGTGGTTTAACCCGGTTGGCCAGACAGGCCGTCAGCACCGATGCTGCCGTCGGCGCCATTGCCTCCGTTCTGGGTCGTGCCAGTCCCACCGGTACCGCCGGTCCCCAGCCCGCCGCCGCTGCCACCGGCGCCGCCAGCACCGCCGCTGGCAGCCGTGCCGTTGACGCCCGCCTGGCCGATCAGCAAACCTCCCGAACCGCCGAGTCCGCCGATACCGGTGCCGCCGCCGTTGCCTCCGGTGCCACCGGCACCGCCGTCGGCGCCGGTGCCTCCGGATCCGCCAGCGCCGATAGCGCCATTATTCGGGGCAACACCGGCGCCGTCGCCACCATTGCCGCCGACACCTCCGAGGCCGCCGGCGCCCCCGACACCGCCCTGGCCGCCGATGCCGGCAATGCCGCCGTCACCGCCGTTGCCGAACAGCAGCCCACTGCGACCACCGTTGCCGCCCGAGCCGCCGCCTCCGCCGGTAC
>NZ_UPHQ01000064.1 GCF_900566055.1 Mycobacterium innocens | reverse complement strand
GACACGCAGATGAAAGCCCTTGAAACCGAACATATCCTGACCCGCCACGACTTCCACGGCGAATGGAACTACACCCTCAGTCCCAGACCGCGACACGCCGACAGCGACCTAGATTAATTTATCGCAAACCCTAAGTGACGCGGTCGGGCCGGGTATAGACGTTCATCGAGTCCTCCCGCAGGAATGCCACCAGCGTGATCCCGGACTCCTCGGCCAGCGAAACCGCCAGCGACGACGGCGCGGAAACCGCGGCCAACACCGGAATCCCGGCCATCAGCGCCTTCTGGGTCAGTTCGAACGACGCGCGTCCACTGACCAGCAACGCCGACGCCGCTAGCGGCACCCGGTCCTGTTGCAGTGCCCAACCGATGACCTTGTCGACGGCGTTGTGCCGGCCGATGTCCTCGCGCACGGCAAACATGGTGCCGTCCATGCCGAATAACCCGGCGGCGTGCAGCCCGCCGGTGCTGGCGAACACTTTTTGGGCAGCGCGAAGTCGGCCGGGCATCGCCCTCAGGGTCGCGACGGTGACGCTGGCGGGATCGTCACCCGGTGAGAACTGGCTGATCAGCCGTACCGCTTCCAGAGACGCCTTGCCGCAGACCCCGCACGACGACGTGGTGTAGAAGTTGCGGATGACATTGAGGTCGGGCTGGCCTACCCCGGGTGCCAACGTCACGTCGAGAACGTTGTAGGTGTTGACCCGATCCGCACCGCGGCCATCGCAGTAACGAACCGTCAGCACGTCGGCGCGACCGGCGATCACCCCTTCGGTAAGCAAAAACCCTTGCGCCAGTTCGAAATCCGAGCCGGGCGTGCGCATGGTCACGGTGACCGGCACACCGTTGACGCGGATCTCCAGCGGCTCCTCGACCACCAGGGTTTCCGGTTGGGTGCTCACTTGATCGGCGGCGAAGCGCTTAACCCGCCGGCGTGCCGTTACGCGCCTCACCGGGCCGGTTCAGGTTCCGCTGACGCCGCGGCCGAGCGCGCAAACACGGCCTCAACGTACCCGATCAAGGGTCGGCCGTCGTCCCGGCCAACCGGCGTCAGACGGCCGAAGCCAGCGCCGCCAAGGTCTCCGCCGAGGAGTGCGTCGGGCGCCAACCGAGGTCGCGTTTGGCCTTGGTGGTGTCCATCACCACCGAGGTCCGTGCGACATGCAGCCATTCGAGCAGGGAAGGAACCAACGGCAATCGCGAAATTGCCGCCGACGCCGCCGAGGCCGCGGCGGCGGGCACCCGTACCGGGCGCCCGCCCAGCGCCTTGGCCACGTCCGTCACCGTCACCGTGCCGTCGGCGGCGATGTTGTATGCCCCCGGCGGTACCGGAGCGGTGGCGGCCAGCGCGATCGCGGCCGCGACGTCGTCGTGGTGCACCAGCTGCAACGGAAAACCGGGATCGGGCACGATCGGCTTCAACATCGGCAGCGCCTTGCTCAAGGCCCGCACCGGGGCCGGCAGCTGGTTGCACGGCATCGCCTCGGCCAACGCGTGAGCCTCGGGTCCGGCGACGATGCATGGCCGCAGGACGAACACTTGCAGCGACGAGCCTTTGGTGATTTCCGCCAGTTCGGCCTCGCAGGTCGCCTTCTGCTGGGAGTAGTAGTGCTCGGGCGACCCGCGGGCGGGCGTGTCCTCGGTCAGTGGCACCGGGTTGTCGGAGTGGTAGCCGTATGCGGCGACCGAGGACGTATAGACCAACCGCCGCGGCCGCCGCGCGGCAACCGTGGCTTCGAACACGTTTCGGGTGCCCTCCAGGTTGACCCGGGCACTCTGCGCGCGTGAGCCCATGATGATGAACGCCAGGTGGACTACCACGTCGGCCTGTGCGACCAACGCGTCTACCATGTCGCGATCCAAGATGTCGCCCTGCTGATAAACGGTTTTCCTCCACCCGTGCACCGTCGGGTCGAACGGCCGGCGCGCCATCCCGACAATCTTCTCCACCGCCGGTTCGCGCTCGAGCGCCGTCACCGCCGAGATGCCGATCTCTCCGGTCGGCCCGGTAACGGCGACAGTAACTCCCATTGACCTTGGATTCCCCCGCGGCGCCGGCGCCCAAACGCTTCGACCGGGTCCGACTGATGTCCGACTAATGTGTGCCACACGCTGCGGGTGGCTATCCCGCTTGTACAGGCCTACGCGGGAGACGGACATGAAGCTGATAACACCGACCGATTCGATGTTCCTGCTCGGCGAATCGCGCGAACATCCGATGCACGTCGGCGCCCTGCAGCTCTTCCAGCCGCCCGAGCATGCTGACGAAAACTTCGTGACCGATGCCTATGAAGCCATGCTCCATTGCACCGATGTCCAGCCGATGTTCCGCAAGCATCCGGCGTTCCTCAGCGCTGTCACCAACCTCGCGTGGACTTTCGACAAGAACATCGAACTCGACTACCACTTCCGCCGGTCCGCACTGCCTCGGCCGGGCCGGGTACGCGAGCTGCTGGAGCTGGCCTCGCGGCTGCACGGCAGCCTGCTCGACCGGCACCGGCCGCTGTGGGAAGCACACCTGGTGGAAGGCCTCAACGACGGCCGCTACGCGGTCTACGTCAAGTTCCACCATTCGCTGCAGGACGGCGTGTCTGCGCAGAAGTTGATGCAGCGGGCATTGACCACAGACCCCGACGACGACGAGATCCGGGTGCCGTGGACGCTGAAGCCGCGAGAACGCACCCACACCGGCCGGAAGTCTTCACCGCTTCAGCTGCTCACCCAGACGGTCGGATCGGCGGCGGCCCTGGCGCCGTCGACACTGTCACTGGCACGTGCCGGCTTGCTGGAGCAGCAACTCACGCTGCCGTTCCGGGCTCCCAAGACCATGTTCAACGTCCGGATCGGCGGAGCGCGGCGGGTCGCCGCACAGTCATGGTCGCTGGATCGAATCAAGGCGGTGAAGAACGCCGCCAACGTGACCGTCAACGACGTCGTGCTGGCCATGTCGGCCGGCGCCCTGCGCGCTTACCTGATCGACCAGCACGCACTGCCCGACACGCCGCTGACCGCCATGGTCCCGGTGAGCCTGCGAAAGGAAGGCGACGCCGAGCGCGGCGGAAACATGGTGGGCACGGTCTTGTGCAACCTCAGCACCCATGTCGAGGACCCGGCGGTCCGCTTATACGCCATCAACCAGTCGATGCGCGACAACAAGGAAGTGTTCAGCCAGCTGCCCCGCGTCCAGCAGCTGGCGCTGTCGGTTTTTCTCACCGGCGGTCTGGTCTTCGGGCTGATTCCCGGCTTCGTTGCCACCGCCCCGCCACCGTTCAACATCGTCATTTCGAATGTGCCGGGCGCCGCCGACCCACTGTATTGGCGGGGCGCACAGCTGGTCGGAAATTATCCCCTGTCCATCGCGCTCGACGGTCAGGCAATGAACATCACAGTCACCAACAACGCCGGTAATCTGGACTTCGGGCTCGTCGGGTGCAGACGCAGCGTGCCACATCTGCAGCGCATGCTGGGCCACCTGGAGACATCGCTGAAAGAGTTAGAACGTGCTGTCGGAGCTTGAGCACACAACCGTGGCCGGTAGTCTACGGCCAGCACGTCGGCACGGCGGTCCGGGCAGCTGAAGTGAGGGAGGGACGTGGCGGGCACACCGAAGCGCAGCTCCCAGGGCTCGACATCGGGCGCGACGATGGCCGATCCGGCCACCGTCTTCTCCGCCCTGGCCGAGATCATCTATCAAGGGGCAAATCCGTCGGAGATCTACGCCGCCATCTGCGTCGCGGCGACCTTGATCGTCCCCGGCTGCGACCACGCCAGCATGCTGGTGAAGACCAACGACCGCTACGTCACGGTCGGCGCCAGCGACCGGCTGGCACAGCGCATCGACGAAATCGAACGGCGCGCCGGCGACGGCCCGTGCATCGACGCGATCGAGGAAGAAACCCCGCAGATCGAAACAGACCTGACCACGCCCAGCCAGTGGCCCAAGTTCGCGGCCGCCCTGGTCGCCGATACGCCGGTGCGCGGCGCCATGGGCTTCCGGCTGCAAATCGACAAACGCAAGGCCGCCGCGCTCAACCTGTTCGCCGATGCCCCCAACCGCTTCGACACCGAATCCGCCGGGCGGGCGGCGGTGCTGGCGTCGTTCGCCAGCGTGGCCGTCAACGCCATCGCCCACGGGGAAGACGCCGCCAGCCTGCGCCGAGGGCTGCTCAGCAATCGCGAAATCGGCAAGGCGGTCGGCATGCTGATGTTGCTGCACGACATGACCGAGGACCACGCGTTCGACGTGCTGCGGCGCCATTCCCAGAGCCTGAATATCAAATTGGCGGACGTGGCGCGCAAGGTCATCGAGAACCGGGGCCAGCTGCCGCCCCACGATCAGTAATCCGCAGTCTTTCTGCCGAGCAACCGCGCGGCCACACCGCTGTTATCCAGCGTTATTCAGGCAACCGCAGCTCGGGCTTCTCGACTTCCTCGATGTTGACGTCCTTGAAGGTGACCACCCGCACCTGCTTGACGAACCGAGCGGGCCGGTACATATCCCATACCCATGCGTCGGCCAGCCGCAGCTCGAAATACACCTCGCCGTCGGCGTTACGCGGCACCATCTCCACGCTGTTCGCCAGGTAAAAGCGTCGTTCCGTTTCTACGACGTAGCTGAACTGGCCGACGATGTCCTTGTATTCGCGGTACAGCGAGAGCTCCATCTCGGTTTCGTACTTTTCGAGATCCTCTGCACTCATCTGCCACTCATCTGCTCAGACGTCCTTCTCCCAGCCAATATGCCTGACTTCCCGGCCCAGGGTCCCGCCGAGCCCTAAGTGCTACACGGCGCGAAACGTCGCCGGGCGGGAACTCGCGCACCATCTTTCCTCACCGGACTTCGCCGCGCTCTTCCGGAGGGTCCGGATCGCACTCGGCCACCACCCGGACGTCCGATCCGTCCGCAACCCGGCGGACGTTGATAAAGGAGTAACGATGCTCCGGGCAAGGACCCAGCCGGGCCAGCGCGAGGGTGTGCGCGGGCGTGCTATAGCCCTTATGCTCGGCGAAACCGTACCCCGGATACTGCGCATCCATCGTGACCATCAATCGGTCTCTGCTGACCTTCGCCAGCACGCTGGCCGCGGCAATGCACGCGGCCGCCGCGTCGCCCCCGATCACCGGCAGCGACGGCATAGGCAACCCGGGCACCCGGAAGCCGTCGCTCAGCACGTAGCCGGGCCGCACCGCCAGCCCGGCCACCGCGCGCCGCATGCCTTCGATGTTGGCCACGTGCACACCGCGCCGGTCGACCTCGACCGACGGGATGAACACCACGTGGTAGGTCAGGGCATAGCGGCAGATCAACGGAAACAGCTTCTCCCGCGCCTTCTCGGTAAGCTTCTTCGAATCATCCAGGGCGGCAAGGCTTTCCAAGCGATTCGGGCCCAGCACGCACGCCGCCACCACCAACGGGCCGGCGCAGGCGCCGCGCCCCACCTCGTCCACCCCCGCGACCGGACCCAGCCCGCTGCGGTGCAGTGCAGATTCCAGGGTGCGCAAACCCCCAGCTTTGCGGATCACTGTCCGTGGTGGCCAGGTCTTATTCATATTCCAGCCACGGCTACTGCCCTTGTTGCGCGTTCACCGACCGCACCACACCCCATCGCGACGGCGGCCACACGATGAAGCGGGCCTTACCGATCACGTTGGATATCGGCACGGTGCCCGCCATGGGATCCCCGGTGCACATCATCGGACAGTGAGCGCGTGAGTCCGCCGAATGGGTCCGGTTGTCGCCCATCACCCACAGTCGCCCGGGCGGAACGGTCACCGGGCCGAACTCGCTGCCCAGGCAGGGATAGACCGACGGGTCGGCCATCATGGTGGACGGATCCAGGTACGGCTCCTTGAGGGGTTTGCCGTTGACCGTCAAGCCGGTGTCAGAGCGGCACTGAACCGTTTGTCCACCGACCGCGATGACACGTTTCACCAGGTCGTTTTCGTCAGGAGGCACGAAACCGATGAACGACAGCGCGTTCTGCGCCCAGCGCACCAGCGTATTGCTCGAGCGAATCGACTTGTAACCCACGTTCCACGAGGGCGGTCCCCTGAAGACGATGACGTCGCCGGGTTTGGGCGAGCTGAAGCGGTAGGTGAGCTTATCCACCAGAATGCGGTCACCGACGCAGGTCGAACACCCGTGCAGGGTGGGCTCCATCGATTCCGAAGGAATCAAATAAGGACGCGCCACGAACGTCAACATGACGTAGTAGAGCACCACCGCGATCACCGTCAGAGTGGCAAGTTCCCGCAGTGTCGACTTCTTGGCCGGCTTGGATGCGCCGTTGTCGGCTTCTGCGGACTCGGCCGCGCCGGCTGGCCGGGGTGTCTCGCCGGTGGTGTCAGATTCGGGACCAGACGCCTTCGATTCCGGCTGACCAGCGCCGGGCTCGCGCTCAGACGGGGAGTCCGTGGTTTCGGTCACGGGATCAGCGTAGCCAGCACACGCCATGTCCTTTGCGACTGGCGTGTCGGGGCCGCCCCGGTCACCACGCCAGCGCCGGTCAGCGCTTCTCCTTGATCTTGGCCTTCTTGCCGCGAAGCTCCCGCAGGTAGTACAGCTTGGCGCGGCGAACGTCGCCGCGCGTCACCACCTCGATGTGGTCGATGTTCGGCGAATGCACCGGGAAAGTCCGTTCGACGCCGACACCGTAGCTTTCCTTACGCACCGTGAATGTCTCGCGGATACCTCCGCCCTGCCGGCGGATCACCACGCCCTTGAACACCTGGATACGCTCCTTGGCGCCCTCGATGACCTTGACGTGCACGTTGATGGTGTCACCCGGGCTGAAGGCCGGGATGTCGTCGCGCAGCGACGCCTTGTCGACGAAGTCCAGCCTGTTCATGGAAAGACACTTCCTCCGGTTCGCGGCCTGGTGAACCGCCGACACGCAGGCGTGAGGCGGTTAGCAAGCCGATGGATACGGGCTTATGGCTGTATGCCGCAACAGGCGAGGACACCCGGCCTGCGCGGACAACTGGTCAATTGTGCCAGACGCCGTGCGTGCCATGAAAATCACAGGAAATCAGCGCGGTTCACGCCCGCCCGCAAGCACCGGCGAATGGTACATATGAACGGGGTCAAACCGCATGAGTCGGACCCGCACTTTTGCGTGATGCCCGGGCACATGGCAATGCGGCCGCCCACCTGCACGTCTTCGCGATGCCGGAAGATGCAAGAGGAGAAGGATGCGAGCACGGCCGCTTACGATGCTCACCGCCGCGGCGGCGGTGGCATTGGTCGTGGTTGCGGCTTGCGAGGCAAAGGTACAGGCGAAGGCATACAGCACGCCCGATCACAGCGCGTCCCGTTACCCCGCCCAGCCGCAACAGCAGCTCGTCGAGTTGTTGTTGCGGGCGATCGCCCCGCCCGGCGCACCGGATGCGCTGCTGTCCGGCGCCGGGTTGAGCGGAGTGCAGGAACGCATCCAGCAGGCGACCGACGATGCCGCTGCTAAGGGCGCCACCTTGTCGGTCGCCCTTCTCGATCGCGCGACCCGGCAACTGGTCTCCAATGGCAACACCTCGATCATCGCGACCGCCTCGGTCTCCAAGCTGTTCATCGCCGACCAGCTGCTCCTGCAGGAATCGCAGGGCAAACTCACCCTCACCGCGGACGATCACCAGGCCCTGGACCTCATGCTGCGGTCATCCGACGACGGCGCCGCCGAGAGGTTCTGGATTCAGCTCGGCGGCGACGCCACCATCACCCAAGTGGCCGCCCGATATGGACTGACGTCGACCACGCCGCCCAGCGACGGGCGCTGGTGGAACACGATCAGTACCTCACCCGACCTGATCCGCTACTACGAAATGCTGCTCGACGGCACGGGTGGACTGCCGCTGGACCGCGCCGGGTTCATCGTGAACGACCTGGCCCGGTCCACCCCGACCGGAGTCGACGGCTACCCCCAGCGGTTCGGCATTCCCGATGGGTTGTACGCGGAGCCGGTCGCGGTCAAACAAGGCTGGATGTGCTGTATCGGGGCAAACTGGATGCACCTGTCGACCGGTGTCGTGGGCTCTGACCGCCGCTACATCATGGTGATCGAGTCGTTACAAGCTTCCGACGAGGCCACCGCGCGCGAAACCATCACCCAAGCCGTCAAGACGATCTTCCCCAACGGCCGTATCTGATCCGCTCCACGCTCCGGCGCTCGCTGGGGCGGCGCACGCTGGGGTGCGAGCAGACACACAATCGCACAGGTCCGGCTTCCCGTGTGCGAGTCTGCGGCTGCTCGGCAGCCTCAGCTCGGTGGGGTCTCAATCTGGTGGGGCCAATTCCGGTCGCCGCTCGCGAGTGCGCTGTAGCGCGACCTGCCGACGCCAGGCGGCAATGCGGGCGTGGTCACCGGAGAGCAGGACCTCAGGCACGTCCAGACCCCGCCAACTCGGTGGCCTGGTGTAGCTGGGGCCCTCCAGCAGCCCGTCCAGACCTGGCGAGTGCGAATCAAGCTGGACGGAATCGGGATTGCCCAGGACTCCGGCCAGCAGCCGCAGCACGGTTTCGATCATGACCACGGCCGCCGACTCGCCACCGGGTAGTACGTAGTCGCCGATCGAGACCTCTGCCACGCGCATCCGCCGGGCGGCATCCTCGACGACTCGCTGGTCGATGCCCTCGTAACGGCCGCAGGCGAACACCAGGTGCTGCTCAGTGCTCCAACGTTGCGCGGTAGCCTGGTCGAACAGCGCACCAGCGGGCGTGGGAACTACCAAAAGCGTTTCAGCAGAACATATTTCGTCGAGCGCCGCACCCCATACCGGCGCCTTCATCACCATTCCCGGGCCGCCGCCGTACGGCGTATCGTCCACCGAGCGGTGCACGTCGTGGGTCCACCGCCGTAGGTCGTGCACCTGCAAGTCGACCAGCCCTGACGCAATTGCCTTGCCCGGCAACGACTGCCGCAGCGGGTCCAGGTAGCCAGGGAAGATCGTGACTATGTCGATTTTCATGTCGATACGCCTCCGCTAGCTCAGATCCAGCAAACCGTCTGGCGGATCAATCTGCAGAACACCGTCCTCTAGCGACACGGAAGTGACGATGGCGCGGACGAACGGCACCAACACCTCGCCCTTTTGGCTGCCAGCCGTACGCCGCACCGCCAACAGCTCGCCGGCAGCGGTGTGCAGCACCTCGGTGACGACGCCGACGTCCTGGCCCGTCGCCGTGCGGACTCGCAGACCCTCCAGCTGGTGGTCGTAGTAGGTGTCGGCCTCCTCGATCGGCGGCAGGTCGGCAGAGTCGATGACGAACACACTGCCGCGCAACGCGTCGGCCGCATCACGATCGGTGACGCCGACCAAACGCACGAGGAGCCGCGCGCCATGGTCGCGCACGCTGTCGATCACATAGCTGCGCTTCTGGCCCGGGTCGCGGGAACTCTTGGCGCGCAACAGCGTTCCGGGGGCGAACCGGGTGTCCGGATCGTCGGTGCGGATTTCGACGACGAGTTCGCCGCTGATACCGTGCGCCTTCACCACACGCCCGACTACCAGCTCCATGGGTGCTCCATGAGCATGGGCTCAGCTACTGGTCGGTGTCCACCACGTCGACGCGAATGCCCCGGCCGCCGATACCGGCAACCAGCGTGCGCAACGCGGTCGCGGTACGCCCCCCGCGGCCGATCACCTTGCCCAGGTCGTCGGGATGCACGTGAACCTCCACCGTTCGTCCACGACGGCTGGTCACCATATCCACCCGCACATCGTCGGGGTTGTCCACGATCCCGCGGACCAGGTGTTCGACAGCGTCGACTACCACCGTGCTCATGGCGCCGGTCAACTTTCGGTCGGCTCGGATTGTTCGGCACCCTCGGCGGGCGCTTCTGTCTTCTCGGCCGCGGAACCGGCTTCAGGGGTGGCGCCGGCTTCTTGGGCACCCTTGGCGGCCTTCTTGGCCGGCGACTTCTTCTTCGGTTTGGCGGCCTCGGTGGTGGGACCGCCCTCTGCGGCGGCCAGCGCGGCGTTGAACAATTCGAGCTTGCTGGGCTTGGGCGGGGCAACCTTCAACCGGCCCTCCGCACCCGGAAGTCCCCTGAACTTCTGCCAGTCGCCGGTGATCTTGAGCAGCTTGAGGACGGGTTCGGTGGGCTGAGCACCCACCGACAGCCAGTACTGGGCGCGCTCGGAGTTGATCTCGATCAGGCTCGGCTCTTCTTTGGGGTGGTACCTGCCGATGACCTCGATCGAGCGGCCGTCGCGGCGGGTGCGCGCATCGGCGACGGCGATGCGGTACTGCGGATTGCGGATCTTGCCAAGCCGGGTGAGCTTGATCTTCACAGCCATGATTAAGCGACTTCTCCTGTGTGTCACGCTGCAATTCAGCGACCAGGGCGGGATGCCGGGGTCCGGTTTTGCCTCGCGTGTCTCACCGCCGTGCGAGCACTTCGACAGAGGTGGGTCGCGCGCCGGACAGCCGCCTATTGTGCCAGAAGGCGCTGACCCCGGGGAAATCCGTGGCGACTCGCAAGCGTGTCTAGCCGGGCGCAGCGGGTTGCCACCATCGGTCCCGTGGCGATCGCAAGCCCGGCTCGGTGTGTCTAGCCAGTCGCAGCGGGTTGCGACGGTCACAGCACTTTCTGGAACACCTTCGATTCGACGCGACGTGTCATTCGCCAGCCCTCGGGGGTGCGCACGAATTCGTCGTCGTACCACAGTCCGCAGAACAGCACCTGCTGCTGGTCGCCCGGCAGCACCATCGGGTTGAAGCAGATCACCCGCGACGACGCGGTATCGCCGTGGATGCGCACCGAGAAGTTGCCGAGCATGTGCGCGTACACGGGAAAGTTCGGCAGCACCTCAGCCAGCCACTTCTTCACTGCGGGATAGTGGCCGTCGATACCGCCCAGCGCGCGGTAGTCGATGTACGCGTCAGGGCTGAACACTTTGTCGAGATCGTCGAATCGGCGCAAGTCGATCGCTGTGGAATAGTCCACCAACAGTTGCTGGATCTCCAACCGGTCAGAAATTTCGGCCAGGGTCAACACGGTTTGATTCAACACCGCCGACCTGACGGAGTTTTCAGTCGGTAGCGATCCCACCGCGGCATGGAGTCCCGGAAGTTGAGATCGGTATCGCTGCGGCCGATGTCCATTTGCGAAAGAACCGACCGCAGCAACGAAGGAGTCAGGATGAACCGCACGTCGCGGATTCCGTCTTTTCCCAGGACACGAAGTGTTGCCGAGGAGAATAATCCAGCCACTATGAAATCAGCGATCGCGGGACTGGCAACGACCCTGTTGCTGCTGAGCGGTGTGGCGCTGGCAGCACCTTCAGCCCAGGCCGCTCCCCGGGGGCTGCCCGAGCCTCCAGTCATGCCAGCAATGGCGCCCGGGTGACCCCAATCCAGCGGGCAGACCCGTGCCCCGGGACGGGAATGTCTGCCACGACTACTACTGGGACTCCTACGGTATCCATGACATTGGCACCGGAGCCTTCTACTCCTGGCGTGACATGCCGTGGCCGTAGGCATTCCCGCTGACGCGCCGGGCGCCCGCCGAATTGGGCGTCACGTAACACTGGACGATAAACTCTGCGCCCATGCGGAAGCTCATGGCTGCGGCCGCAGCGTTGCTCGCGGTCGCCAGCGTCAACGCGGCCGCCACCTCCCCGGTCTCGAGGGCAGATAGCGATGTCCAGCCTGCCGGCTCGGTACCGATCCCTGACGGTCCGGCCCAGACCTGGATCGTGGCCGATCTCGACAGCGGCCAGGTACTGGCCGAACGCGAGCAGAATGTCGCCCATCCGCCCGCGAGCACGATCAAGGTGCTGCTGGCATTGGTTGCGCTGGACGAACTCGACCTGAATTCGACCGTCGTCGCCGACATTGCCGACACCCAGGTCGAATGCAATTGTGTCGGCATCAAGCCGGGCCGCACCTATACCGCGCGGGAGCTGCTCGACGCGCTGCTGCTGGTTTCTGGTAATGACGCCGCCAACACACTGGCGCACATGCTGGGCGGCCAGGACGTCGCCGTGGCCAAGATGAACGCCAAAGCCGCTGCCCTGGGTGCAGGAAGCACCCATGCGGCTACCCCGTCCGGCTTGGACGGACCCGGCGGTTCCGGCGCCTCGACGGCGCACGACCTCGCGGTCATCTTCCGGGCCGCAATGGCCAACCCGGTGTTTGCTCATATCACTGCCGAACCCTCGGCGATGTTCCCCGGCGATAACGGTGACCAACCGATCGTCAACCAGGATGAGCTGCTACAGCGCTATCCGGGTGCGATCGGCGGCAAGACCGGGTTCACCAACGCCGCGCGCAAGACATTCGTCGGCGCCGCTGCCCGAAACGGCCGCCGGCTGGTGATCGCCATGATGTACGGGATGGTCAAAGAGGGCGGCCCCACCTATTGGGATCAGGCCGCCAGCCTGTTCGACTGGGGATTTGCCCTCAGCCCGCAAGCCAGCATCGATTCCCTCTAGTACCGCCGGCACCGCGAGAAGACGCAGAATCGCCCATATTTCAGCGAAAATGGGCGATTCTGCGTCTTCTCGCGGTCACAAGCCGCCGGTCAGCAAGGCGGTGAGCACCGGGATCCGCCGCTCCTCGATCTCCGGCTGTGGCAGTATCCCCTGCACCACGGCGGCTCCGTCGAACACGTTCGTCAGCACTGCCACGATGACCGGAAACGTCTCCTCCGGGAAGCTCTCGGCACCCGGCAGCGACCGGGCCACATCGTAGATCTTCGCTGAATACTGGCCGAGTTCCTGCTGCAATGTGTCTCTGAGCTTGTCGTCGGTGCGCGCGGCGATCAGCAGTTCGTACAGCACGGCGTTAGTCGGACCGCTGGTGATGTCCCTCAGTAGTGCCAGCGCCGATTCCAGCGCCGGCCGGTCGGCCGGTATCTCGGCAACGCGCTTGGTGAACGTCTCGAGCTGACGGCGCAACACCTCCGAAGCCGTCGCCGCCATGAAGTCGCCCATCGTGTCGAAGTGGCGGAACAGTGCGCCTACCGACACCCCGGCGCGCTTGGTGATCATGGCCGCGGATGCCCGGGCATAGCCCACTTCGATGATGGTGGCGATACTGGCGTCGAGAAGCCGTCCGACGGTTTCCTCGCGGCGTTGCTGCTGGGTGCGCGCCATCTCAGGCGCCGACCCTCATGGCTTGGCGCTCACCCGCTCGCAAGTACCGTCCCGACTGCACGGTCTGCCCGTAACCGTCCCGGAACTGACCCCCGCGGAACACGACGGCGCCGTTGACCCCGGTAGCGACGACGGTCGCGTCGTTGCGGTTGACCATGCGCCGCAAGCCGCCGTAGAAGGAGGCCTCCGCCTCGTGGTATCCGTCCACCGATTCGTCGAGATGGGCCGGGTCGATCACCACGAAGTCCGCGCGGTCGCCCTGGCGCAGCGTGCCGGCGTTGATGCCGAACCACTCGGCCACTTCACCGGTCAGGCGATGCACCGCACGCTGGACGGACAGGAATCGTTTGCCGGCCCGGTCGGCGTCCCGCGTCCGCTTGAGCAACCGAAGCGGGAAGTTGTAGAAGGCCATGTTGCGCAGGTGCGCGCCGGCGTCGGAGAAGCCCATGTGGACGCTCGGGTCGGCGGCGAGCTTGTTGAGCTCGTTAGGCCGGTGGTTGGCGACGGTGGTAGTCCAGCGCACATTGCGTTCGCCGTTGTCCACCAGCACGTCGAGAAACGCGTCGAGCGGATGCAGTCCACGTTGGTCGGCGATTTGCCCGAAGCTCTTGCCGATCAACGATTTGTCGGGGCACTCGACGATCACCGCGTCGTGGAAGTCGCGGTGCCACAACGTGGGTCCGAGCTTGATGCGGTCGAACTCGCGCCGGAACCGCCGGCGATAGGACTCGTCGGCCAGCAATTCGTTGCGTTCCAATTGCTCACGCAGATGCAGCGCCGCCGTGCCGGCGCCGAATTCTTCGAAGACCGGCAGATCGATTCCGTCGGAGTACAGCTCGAACGGGACCGGCAGGTGCTGGAAGCGCACGCTGGCGCCCAGCAGCTTGTTGAGGACGCGGGTGCCGAGCCCGAAGGTGTGCACGGCCAGCGGCATCGACTTGGCGTCCGCCGACACCAGCATGCTCATCCGAACTCCCTTGCGGCGATTGAGGATTCGGCTGCTGGCCAAGAAGAACAGCAGTCCGGTCGCCGGCCTGTCGAGGTCGGGCGCGCTCTGCAGGATCCGGCCGCGCTTGCGCAACACCGAGATGAGCTTGCGCCGCTCACGCCAGGTCGCGAAGGTGGACGGCAGCGCGCGGGACCGGAAACGGTCGCCGTCGAGCTTGTCGATCGCCGCGTCCATCCCGGACATGCCGAGCATTCCGGCGTCGAGCGCCTCGTCGAGCAACCTCGCCATCGTCTCCAGCTCGGCATCGGTGGGCCGGACGGTGGCATCGGTGGCGCGGTCAAGCCCGAGCACCGCCGCACGTAAATCCGAATGGCCAAGCAGCGAGCCAACATTCGGGCCCAGCGGCAGGGTGTCGATGGCCTTGATGTATTCGGCTGCCGTGGACCACGTCCGGTTGGTGTCCAGGGCACGGTGGACGAACTCGCGCGGCACCGCTTCGACGCGGCTGAAAAGGTCGGCGGCGTCCTCGGAGTTGGCATACACCGTCGACAGCGAACAGTTGCCCAGCAGCACCGTGGTGACGCCGTGGCGCACCGATTCGCGCAGTCCGGGATCGAGCAGCACCTCGGCGTCGTAGTGGGTGTGCACGTCGATGAATCCGGGCACCACCCACTTCCCCGCCGCGTCGATCACCTCCGGACAACCGGTTTCGTCCAGCGCCTTGTGGGACACCGTGGCCACTACTCCGTCACGGATGCCCAGGCTGCGGGTCTGCGGCGCGGCGCCGGTGCCGTCGAACCACAGTCCGTTGCGAATGATTACGTCGTAGCTCACAGTTCCTCCGGGTCGTCGAGTTGCCACGAAGGTAACATAGATAGTGATCACTCGCAATCTTTTCCGGCACGCGCGATTCTCCTGCCGAAGCGGCGGCCGTAGTCTCAGCGACCCGGGCCGGACGGCGGCGTGGTTGGCGTTGTGGTTGCCGGTGGGTTTTCGGGAATGGTCACGGGATCCGGCACGTTGACCGCGGACGGCAGATCACCGCTGCGGCTGGCCACCGCCGGGATGCGAATGACCGCTCCCTGTTGACCGCAATCGTTGCTGTGCACGGTGACCACCATCTCGCCCACAAGATCCCCGACCGGTTGGGGCCGCAACGACAGCACCTGGGTGGTGGCCTGGGTGCTGGCCGCGCCGTTGGGTCCGATGCACGCGAACTGCACCGCCTCGGACCGGGACTTCCACTGACCTTGGCCGAACTCCAAGACCAGCGGGCGAACACCCGACTTTGCCTGCGTGTGGTCGTTGTCGTCGAGCATGGTGGCCGCGGCCAGACACCCCGTCGGTGTGCACGAAGACCGGATTGCCCACCAGGTGTTGACGTCCGGAGGCTGCGGGCTCGGGGTGTAGTCGTAAGTCTGCTTCGAGCGTTGGACCTCGATTTGGTAGGTGCCGTCGAGGGGGGCCGGCGGGGCGGCCGGGTCGCTGGTCGCAGGCATGCTGGATGCGGCGGATGAACTGATCCGCGGCCCGGCCGCCTGAGGATGGTCGCCGGTCGTCTTGCGACCGATCGCGATGCCGACGGCGAGCAGGCCAACGAGCAGTACTACGACGGCCGAGCCGAGCAGGATCCGGCGCGATCTGCGCTTGCCCGGTTCTTGCGTTGATTGGGAGAACGCTTCGAGGCGCCGGGCCACCGCCGCGGCCGCCGACTGCAGCGGGGTGGCGCGCCGTTGCTGTGTCACCGGTTCGGGGGCCGGCGGTGGGGTCGGTGGTGCAGCTGGGTACTGCGGCCAGTCATAGACCGGGTAGTCGACGACATAGGCGGGTTCGGCAACGGTGGCGGCCGACCAGACCGTCGTTGCATCTAAAGCCTCGGGGCGCTGGTCGACCGGCATGACCCCGGCCTTCTCGTTGAGCGCATCGGCGAACTCCCGGCAGCTCCCGAAACGACCGGCGGGATCGGCGCTGAGCGCCCTGGACAAGGCCGTATCGAATCGCGCCAAGTCCGGGCGCAGGTCGCTGAGCTTGCCCGGCACGTCGACCCGCGACGTGCCGGTCAACAGCTGAAAAGCGGTGGCTGCCAAGGCGTACTGGTCGGCGCGCCCGTCGGCCTCGGTCCCCGTCGCCTGTTCCGGCGCGCGCTGCGCTATCCCGAAGTCGCTCAACAAGATCCGCGGCTCGCCCGGCCCCGGGTTGGTCACCAGGATGTTGGCGGGTTTGATGTCGCCATGCAGCACTCCCCGCTGATGGGCGTAGTCGAGAGCGGCGGCCGTGGCGCTGACTATGGCGAGCACCTCGCCGACCGGCAAGACCGCCGGAAACCGCTCGCGCATCAGCTGCGCGGCGCTGATGCCGTCGATGTAGTCCATCGCGATCCACAGCCGGCCCTCGAATTCGTCGCGGTCGTGGACCTCGACGATGTTGGGGTGATAGAGGTTCGCGGCGACAGCGGTCTCCCGGTGGAATCGCCGGCCGAACTCGGGGTCCGACGACAGGGCCGGCGAGAGAACTTTCAATGCCGCCCACTGCGCCGAGCGTGGGTCGTCGACGAGATAGACCTCGCCCGTCGGGCCCGACCCCAGAAGTCGCACGATTGTGTAGGCGGCAAAGGTCGCGCCGCCGGCCAACGCCATTCCGCGATGGTAACCGCAGCCGCGACAGCACGCCCGGCAAGCGTCCAGCTAACAGTCGGTTAACACTTGGCCCGAAACGTCTTGCCGCGCAGGATTATCACATCGGGCCGGTTCAGCACACCGGGGCCCTGCCGAGGGTCCTCGACGTAGCACAACAAATCAGCCGATGCGCCGTGGTCCAGGCCGGGCCGGCCCAACCAGCGGCGGGCATCCCAGCACGCCGCGCCCACTGCTTCGGTCGGACTCATCCCGATGTTCTTGAGGGCCTCGACCTCGTCGGCGATACGTCCATGTCGGACCGTGCTGCCGGCATCACTACCGGCATACACCGCAACTCCGGCCTCCCGGGCCGCGGCCACCCGTGGATAGGTGCGGGCATACAGGTCGCGCATGTGGGCGGCGTAGCTCGGATAGCGAGTCGCCGAACCCGCGATACCCGGGAAGTTTTCGACGTTGATCAGCGTGGGCACCAACGCGGTGTGGTGTTCGAGCATCAGCGCGATGGTGTCGTCGGTCAGCCCAGTGCCATGCTCGATACAGTCGATTCCGGCGTTGATCAGACCCGGCAGTGCGTCCTCACCGAAGACGTGGGCGGTGACCCGGGCCCCGTGTGCGTGTGCGGCAGCGATGGCGGCCTTGAGGACGTCGTCGGACCACAGCGGGGCGAGATCGCCGACTTGGCGGTCGATCCAGTCGCCGACCAGCTTGACCCAACCGTCGCCGCGGCGGGCCTGCTCGGCCACCGCGGCCGGTAGCTGCGATTCGTCCTCGAGTTCGACAGCAAAACCGGGGATGTAGCGCTTGGGCCTGGCCAGATGCCTGCCGGCGCGGATGATGCGAGGCAGGTCGTGGCGGTCGTCGAGACTGCGGGTATCGGTCGGTGAACCGCAATCACGCAGCAGCAGTGCGCCCACGTCACGTTCGGTCTGCGCCTGGGTTGCCGCCTCGTCGAGGGCGATGGCGCCGTGTTGCCCCAGCCCGACGTGGCAGTGCGCGTCCACTAGGCCCGGCAGGATCCAGCCGCCCCCGGAAGCACCGAAGACGGTGTCGGCGCCGGCAACGGGCTCGGTGCTGATGCGACCGTCGACGATCCACAGGTCGATCGGGTTCTCGTCGGGCAGCGCCAGGCCTCGCACGTGCAGGGGCACGGCGCGGCTACTTCTTGCCGGGGTTGCCCGGGAACTTGAGCTTGGAAAGGTCGAAGTCGGCCAGTCCGGGCGGCAGCTCGTCGAGGCCTTCAGGCATGTGCGACAGGTCCGGGAATCCCGCCGGCATACCCGGCATAGCCGGCATAGCCGGCATGCCGAAGGGGCTCTTGACCTTCGGCGGTGTCGGACCGCGGGCGCCCTTCTTGCCCTTCTTGCCGGCCTTTCCGCGGGCGGCCTTGGATTTGCGCGTCGCGGACTTGCGGCCAAGACCGGGGATACCCATGCCGCCGAGCATCGAGGACATCATCTTGCGGGCTTCGAAGAAGCGGTCGACGAGCTGGTTGACCTCGGAGACCGTCACGCCCGAGCCGTTGGCAATGCGCAGCCGCCGCGACGCGTTGATGATCTTGGGGTCGGCCCGCTCTTCGGGGGTCATCCCGCGAATGATGGCCTGCACCCGGTCGAGTTGCTTGTCGTCGATCTCGGCCAGCGCTTCCTTCATCTGACCCGCGCCGGGCAGCATGCCCAGCAGGTTGCCGATGGGGCCCATCTTGCGGACGGCGAGCATCTGCTCGAGGAAGTCTTCCAGAGTCAGCTCGCCGGCCCCGATCTTGACCGCGGCTTCCTCGGCTCGCTGCGCGTCGAAGACCTGCTCGGCCTGTTCGATCAGGCTCAGCACATCACCCATTCCCAGGATGCGACTGGCCATCCGGTCCGGATGGAAGACGTCGAAGTCCCCCAACTTCTCCCCGGTAGAGGCGAAAAGGATTGGCACACCGGTTACTTCGCGGACCGACAGCGCCGCCCCACCGCGGGCGTCGCCGTCCAGCTTGGTCAAGACCACGCCGGTGAAGCCGACACCCTCGCCGAATGCCTGAGCGGTGGCCACCGCATCCTGGCCGATCATCGCGTCCAGGACGAACAGCACCTCGTCAGGATTGACGGCGTCTCGAATCGCCGCGGCCTGGCCCATCAGCTCCTCGTCGATACCCAGCCGTCCGGCGGTGTCGACGATGACGACGTCGAAGTGTTTGGCCCGGGCTTCGGCCAGTCCCGCCGCGGCGACGGCGACCGGGTCGCCGGGTCCGGACTCAGGTGATGCGCCGGGATGCGGAGCGAACACCGTCACCCCGGCGCGTTGGCCGACGACCTGCAGCTGATTGACCGCGGCCGGGCGCTGCAGGTCGCAGGCCACGAGCAGCGGTGTGTGTCCTTGGCTCTTGAGGCGCGCGGCGAGCTTGCCGGCCAGCGTCGTCTTGCCGGAGCCCTGCAGGCCGGCGAGCATGATGACGGTCGGCGGCGTCTTGGCGAACACCAGTTCGCGGGTCTGGCCACCGAGGATGCCGATGAGTTCGTCGTTGACGATCTTGACGACCTGTTGGGCCGGATTGAGTGCCCCGGATACTTCGGCGCCGCGGGCGCGTTCTTTGATCCGGTGGACGAACGCCCTGACCACGGGCAGCGAAACGTCGGCTTCCAGCAGCGCCAACCGGATTTCACGCGTCGTGGCATCGATATCGGCGTCGGTCAGGCGACCCTTGCCGCGTAGCCCCTGGAGGGCACTGGTCAACCGGTCGGACAGCGATTCAAACACGTCTGCCAGCCTAGCCGGGCGACGATACGGGCCTCGCCGTCGAGCCCGTGGTGAGTGCCAGCCCCGCGAAGCGGGGCGCAACAGCTCACCACCATCCAGGCCCGTGCCGCGACATCTACACCACCGCGACGACACGCCGGAGCAGATCGCGCTGACGTAAATCGCGGTGAGTGCGTCCGGCCCGACGTGGCCGAGCCGAGCGGGGCAGCTCACGATAGGCGCGCCCTAGCCGGTGACAGCCGGGGCCGCTTTATGGCCTTTACGGCCCCGGCGGTCTACCAGTGGGTTTTCGCGCCGAATATGAGCTGCGTACAGACCCCAAGCTCTCACCCGCGCAGCGGTCGACCCGAAGAACGCGGCGGGCTGATCCGGAAGTGACCCATGTCGCGACTGCACCGAAAAGCGTTGCCATGCTAGATTTCACACTCGCCGCCCAGCCGCACTGATCCGACCCGCAACACTTTCGTCGCGCCCGCCGGTGTGCCGACAACGGCTCCCCGCGTGTTGTGCCGCAACAGGCCGGCACGTCGGGTCGGCGTGCGGAGCCAGGTGACGGCGTGAACGTGAACCGCCACGCGCGGGTGAGCATCTGGGGGCAGTGTTCGATGCAGCAGGTCAGTCACGCCGACGCCGAAGGCAGTCGGCCGTTGCGGGGCTGGCAGCGCCGGGCAATCGTCAAGTACCTGGCCGCCGAGCCGCGGGATTTTCTGGCCGTAGCCACCCCCGGATCGGGCAAGACGACGTTCGCCCTGCGGATCACGGCCGAATTGCTGAGCCATCGCGCGGTCGAACACGTCACCGTCGTGGTGCCCACCGAGCACCTGAAAATCCAGTGGGCACAGGCCGCCGCACGGCACGGGCTGGCCCTGGACCCCAGGTTCACCAACTCCAACCCCCAGACTTCACCGGAGTACCACGGCGTCGTCGTCACCTACGCCCAGGTCGCCGCGCATCCGACGCTGCACCGGGTGCGCACCGAACAACGCAAGACGCTGGTCGTTTTCGACGAGATCCACCACGGCGGCGATGCCAAGACCTGGGGCGACGCCATCCGGGAGGCGTTCGGCGACGCCACCCGCCGTCTCGGCCTGACGGGCACACCGTTTCGCAGTGACGACAGTCCGATCCCGTTCGTCAGCTACGCACCCGACGGGGACGGCGTGCTGCGTTCCCAAGCCGACCACACCTACGGCTATGCCGAAGCCCTTGCCGACGGCGTGGTCCGGCCGGTGGTGTTCCTCGCCTACTCCGGGCAGGCGCGCTGGCGCGACAGCGCCGGCGAGGAGCATGAGGCGCGCCTGGGTGAGCCGTTGTCGGCCGAGCAGACCGCACGGGCCTGGCGCACGGCGCTGGACCCTGCCGGCGAGTGGATGCCGGCGGTCATCACCGCCGCCGACCAGCGGCTGCGTCAACTGCGCGCCCAGGTGCCCGACGCCGGTGGCATGATCATCGCCTCGGACCGGACGGCGGCCCGAGCCTATGCCGGGTTGCTGACCAAGCTGACGTCCGAAGCGCCCACCGTCGTTTTGTCCGACGATCCCGGATCCTCTTCCCGCATCGCGGAATTCGCCTCCAGCACCAGCCGGTGGCTGGTCGCGGTGCGGATGGTTTCCGAAGGCGTCGACGTGCCTCGCCTGTCGGTGGGAATCTATGCCACCAGCGCCTCGACGCCGCTGTTCTTCGCGCAGGCGGTTGGCCGGTTCGTGCGGTCACGTCGACCCGGTGAAACCGCAAGCATCTTCTTGCCGTCGGTTCCCACCCTGCTGCAGCTGGCCAGCGAGCTGGAGGCGCAGCGCGATCACGTGCTGGGCAAGCCGCACCGGGAATCGGGCGACGATCCGCTCACCGGTGATCCCGCCACCAGGACACAGACCGAACCGGGCGAAACCGGCTTCACCGCGCTGGGAGCCGACGCCGAATTGGATCAAGTCATCTTCGACGGATCGTCGTTCGGCACCGCCACTCCGGCGGGAAGCGACGAGGAGGCCGACTACCTCGGCATCCCCGGGCTGCTCGACGCGGAGCAGATGCGCGCCCTGCTGCACCGCCGCCAAGACGAGCAACTGCAAAGGCGGGCCCGGCTTCAGCAAGGGGCCGCGCAAGCAGGCCCCGCCCAGCCGGCCACCACCCACGGCCAACTCCGCGAGCTGCGCCGCGAGCTCAACAGCCTGGTGGCGATCGCCCATCACCGCACCGGCAGGCCGCACGGCTGGATCCACAACGAACTTCGCCGGCGCTGCGGCGGCCCGCCGATCGCCGCCGCAACCCGCGAGCAGCTCAAGGCGCGCATCGAAGCGTTGCGCCAATTGAACCCTGAGCAGGCTTGACCGCGGGCCGGTTAATCGCCGACGGGCTCGTCGACCAATACGTCGGCGGGGGTACCCAGCACCGCCGACAGCTGCTGCTCGACCGCGGCGGGTATGTCGGACTCCCCGGGAACCGTCACGCAGAAAACGTCGGCCGCGGTCGACCCGAACGTGTTGACCTTGGCCCACAGGATATCTGCGCCCGCGCGCTCCAGGGCGTGCGCGAGCAGCGCGAGCAATCCCGGTCTATCCATGGCACGAACCTCCAGGATGAGCCGACGGGAGCTGGCAGATTCCAGCCACAGGATGCGCGGTGGGGCGGCCGAACGCGTGACCGGCACTCCGGCCACCACCTCACCGGCTCGCTCGGATGCGAAACTGCTGGCCTCGCTGTCCCGCTTTTCCACCATGGCCAGCACGTCGACGTCGCCGCCGAGGGCACCGACGAACTGCTGGCGCAGCAGTTCGGCCGCCGGCGGCGAACCGAACAGCGGGGACACCACGAATTCGGTGATCGCAACACCGTCGTGACTGTTCACCGCCGCGGAATGGACGCCCAGCGAATTCAGCGCCAGCACGGCAGCGGCTTTGGAGACCAACCCGGGCTTGTCCGGAGCGACCATCACCACCTGGTACATCCGCGCGCTGTCGCCGAGCCCGATCTCCACGTGCACGCCGTGATCGGCAGCCAACGAAAGATAGTGCGGAGCAAGGGGTTTCGCCTGAGGCAGGGCCTCGCCGGCCATCACCATCCGGCAGCGTGACACCAGTTTGTCGACCAGCGACGCCTTCCACTCGCTCCACACCCCCGGGCCGGTGGCCTTCGAGTCGGCTTCCGTCAGCGCGTGCAGCACCTCGAGCAATTGCGGGTCCCCGCCCAGGGCCTCGGATACGCCCTCGATGGTCTTCGGGTCGTTCAAGTCGCTGCGGGTGGCGACGACGGGTAGCAGCAGGTGATGACGGACCAGCTTCGAGAGCACATCGATGTCCGCCGGCGGTAGACCCAGCCGCTCGCCGATCTGCATGACCATTTCGGAGCCGAGGACACTGTGGTCGGCGCCCCTGCCCTTACCGATGTCGTGCAGCAGCGCACCGAGCGCCAACAAATCGGGGCGAGCCACCCGGGTGGACAGCGGCGCGGCATGGATCGCGGTCTCGATCACATGCCGGTCCACGGTCCATTTGTGAGCGACATCGCGGGGCGGGAGGTCGCGGATGCTGCCCCATTCCGGCAGCAATCGGCCCCACAAGCCGGTGCGGTCGAGCGCTTCGATCGTCCCCACCGCGGTCGGGCCAGCAAGCAGTACCACCAGCAGGTCGTCCAATACCTCACGCGGCCAGGGCGTCGGCAGCTCCGGGGTGCAGGTGGCCAGTCGGCTCAAGGTAGCGGCGCCGATGGGCAGTCCGGTGTCGGCTGCGGCGGCGGCCACGCGCAGCATCAGTCCGGGATCACGTTCGGGGTGAGCGTCACGGGCGAGCACGATTTCGCTGGCGTACTCGACGACACCTTCGTCCAGCGGTCGCCGCTTCGGCCGGTGCCGTAAGGCCGAGATGCCCCGCCGCGGCAACGCGTTGGCGGCGGTGCGCAGCCCGGTTTCGGAGTGGTAGGCGATGGTGCGGCCGGCGCCGGACAGCATCCGTGCCAAGTCGAATCGGTCGCCGAAATGCAGGGCTGCGCTGATGTCGTCGGCGTGCTGGGCCAGCAGCAGATCGTGTCCGCGGCCCGATACCCGGTGCAGTTCGGTGCGCACGTTGAGCAGCGTGAGGTAGGCGTCGTCCAGCGAACCCACCGGCAGGCCCGGGGCGGCCATG
Source organism: Mycobacterium innocens (assembly GCF_900566055.1). Taxonomy (GTDB): domain Bacteria; phylum Actinomycetota; class Actinomycetes; order Mycobacteriales; family Mycobacteriaceae; genus Mycobacterium; species Mycobacterium innocens. The sequence continues at coordinate 35,388 of NZ_UPHQ01000064.1, read as the reverse complement.
CCGTGGCGGTCGATGAGCTGCGCGATCGACAGCGCGTTGAGCAACTGCACGTCGCGAAGGCCACCGCGACCCGACTTGAGGTCGGGTTCGGCGCGGTGGGCGATGCGGCCGTAACGCAACCAACGGTCATGAGTTATTTCGACGAGTTCGTCCATGCGCGAACGTATTCCGCTGCGCCATTGCCGCCGCACGCCTTCGATCAACCCGTCCGAAAGTCGCTTGTCGCCGGCGATGTGACGGGCTTCCAGCATGCCCAGGGCGGCCACCAGGTCGGAATTGGCCACGCCCAGCGCGTCGGGAACGGTTCGCACGCTGTGGTCGAGCCGAATGTTGGCGTCCCACAACGGGTACCACAGCTTGTCGGCGACCTCCCCCAGCACCTCGGCAGGCTTGCCGTCGTGCACCAGCAGCAGGTCCAGGTCGGAATGCGGCAGCAGTTCGCGTCGGCCGAGCCCACCGACCCCGACGATCGCGAAGCCGCTGTCGTCGGTGATCCCGATTTCTGCGGCCTTGGCGGCCAGCCAGGACTCGTGCAGATCCAGCCAGGCCTGTCGCAGCTCCGCAGGATGCGGTGCCCGCTGGTCGTCGGACAGCAATTGGCGCCGTGCGGCAACCAAATCGCTTGCCGGGCAGGCGGTTCCGCACTGACCTGGCTGCTCGGGAGTCATCCCGGGTGGGGCCGGCGCCGGCCCTTCCCCGATCGGTTCAGCAATGCGCGGCGACTCTCACAGCGCGTCCGGTCCGCGTTCACCGGTGCGTACCCGCACGATGGTGTCCACGGGGCTGACCCACACCTTGCCGTCGCCGATCTTGCCGGTGCGGGCCGCCCGCACGATGCTGTCGACGACCTTGTCGACAATGGAATCGTCGACGACGACTTCGACCCGGACCTTGGGCACGAAATCGACCGAGTATTCGGCGCCCCGGTAGACCTCGGTGTGGCCCTTCTGCCGTCCATAGCCCTGGATTTCGCTGACGGTCATCCCCAGGACACCGGCGTCCTCGAGGCTGGCCTTGACGTCGTCGAGGGTGAACGGCTTGACGATCGCGGTGATCAGCTTCATATCGGCTCCGCCTCCACTTTCTCGCTCACTCGCTCTTCCAGGCCATTACGCGAACCCAGCGCCGGGCCGGGACGGGGAAGAACCGAACCGCTGGTGACCGCGAAATCATAGCCGCTCTCGGCGTGCTCAGCCTCGTCGATGCCCGCGTATTCTTCCTCCGCACCCAGCCGCAGCCCGATGGTGTACTTCAGGATAAGAGCCAAGATAAGCGTGACGACGCCAGAGTAGACCAGAACGCTGAACGCGCCGACCGCTTGCCGTTCCAGCTGCGCGAACCCGCCGCCGTAGAACAACCCCTTCGACACCCCGGCCACGCCGTTGATGGCCACGCTCTCGGGAGCGGCCAGCAAACCGATCAGCAAGGTGCCCACCAAACCGCCGACCAGGTGTACCCCGACCACGTCCAGCGAGTCGTCGAAGCCCAGCTTGAATTTCAGGCCGACCGCCAGCGCACACAGCACACCGGCCACCGCACCGACCGCCAACGCGCCGAGAACGTTGACCGACGAGCAGGACGGGGTGATGGCGACCAGTCCGGCGACTATGCCCGACGCCGCGCCCAGCGTGGTGGCCTTACCGTCGCGGATGCGTTCGGTCAGCAGCCAGCCCAGCATGGCCGCGGCGGTGGCGACGGTGGTGGTGATGAACGTCGACCCGGCGGCGCCGTTGGAGCTGGTGGCCGACCCGGCGTTGAATCCGTACCAGCCGAACCACAACAGCCCGGCCCCGAGCATCACGAACGGCAGGTTGTGCGGCCGGAACAGCGTCGTGGGCCAGCCCTTGCGCTTGCCCAGCACGATCGCCAGTACCAGGCCGGCCACACCGGCGTTGATATGGACCGCGGTGCCCCCGGCGAAGTCGATGGCGTGCAGCTTGTTGGCGATCCAGCCGCCGTGCGCGGAAGCGAACTTGTCGAACGCGAAGACCCAGTGCGCCACCGGGAAGTAGACGAACGTCGCCCAGAGCCCGGCGAACGCCAGCCAGGCACCGAACTTGAGCCGGTCGGCGACCGCACCCGAGATCAAGGCAACCGTGATGATCGCGAACATCAGCTGGAATGCCACGAACACGGTAGCCGGCAGGGTGCCGGCCAGCGGAATATTCACCGCCGCGGTTTGCGTCGCGGGATCGGCGGCCACCGCGTTGCCACCGATCAGGCCCTTCAGGCCCCAGTATTCCGTCGGGTTGCCGGCAATGTTGCCGACGTCGTCGCCGAACGCCATCGAGTAGCCGTAGAGCACCCAGAGCACGGTGACGACGCCCATCGCACTGACGCTCATCATGATCATGTTCAGCACGCTCTTGGCGCGCACCATGCCGCCGTAAAAGAAAGCCAGGCCCGGCGTCATCAACAGCACGAGGGCGGAACTCGCCAGCATCCAGGCCGTATCGCCGGCGTTGGGTATGCCCATGATCGGGAATTGGTCCACTCGCTATCACCTCCAGTCAGCGTTGGGAGGGCCCCAGGACTATGACTGGCGACCTGATCCAGAACCATGCGCAGTAGTTGTTGCGGCGATGGTGCGGTGATGTTTCGTGAAAATTAACGTAGAGCTTGCTGTGTAAGAGCTGCTAGCCGAGCAGGGCGTCGACGAAGGCGGCCGGTTCAAACGGCGCCAGGTCGTCGGGGCCTTCGCCGAGCCCGACCAGCTTGACCGGCACGCCAAGCTCCTGTTGCACGCGGAAGACAATGCCGCCCTTGGCCGTTCCGTCCAGTTTGGTGAGCACCACGCCGGTGATGTCGACGACTTCGGCGAAAACCCTGGCCTGCGCCAGCCCGTTCTGCCCGATCGTGGCGTCGAGCACCAGCAGCACCTCGTCAACAGCAGCACGGCGGGTAACCACGCGCTTGACCTTGCCGAGTTCGTCCATCAACCCGACCTTGGTGTGCAGCCGGCCGGCTGTGTCGATGAGCACGACGTCGGCGCCGTGGGCGATGCCCTTGTCGACGGCATCGAAGGCCACCGATGCCGGGTCGGCGCCTTCGGCCCCGCGCACCACCTCCGCACCCACCCGGGCCGCCCAGGTCTGCAGTTGATCGGCCGCCGCGGCCCGGAAGGTGTCGGCCGCGCCGAGCACCACCCGCCGGCCGTCGGCCACCAGCACCCGCGCCAACTTACCGACGGTGGTGGTCTTGCCGGTGCCGTTGACACCCACCACCAGCAGCACCGAGGGATGGTCGGCGTGTGGCAGCGCCCGGATCGAGCGGTCCATGACCGGTTGCAGTTCTTTGACGAGGACGTCTCGTAGCACGGCCCGGGCATCCGCCTCGGAACGCACATTGGCGCTGGCCAGCCGGCTGCGCAGCTGCGACACCACCGACTGGGTGACCACCGGGCCCAGGTCGGCGACCAACAAGGTGTCCTCGACGTCCTGCCAGGAGTCCTCGTCCAGGTCGCCGACGCCGAGCAAACCCAGCATGCTGCGGCCGAAGGCGTTCTGCGACTTGGCGAGCCGCCCGCGCAGCCGCTCCAAGCGCCCTTCCGGCGGCTCGATCGCCTCGACTTCCGGCGCTACCGGCGGCGCAATGGCCTCGGGTTCGGGCTCGACTTCGGGGAGATGGACATCGGAGATGGTGCGTTTGACGGCGTCACGCGGGAGGGTCGCATCGTCGCCCACTGCGGGCAGTCCGCTGGTGTCGATCCGATCGACCGGTTCGACCGTCTCGACAGCCGAGGGCGTCTGGCTGAAGGTGATGCCGGACGACGCGGTGTAGCCGCCCGAACGGTCGATTACGCCCGGTTTCGGCTGGGTCGACAGGCGGATCCGCCGACGGCGATAGCGCACCAGGCCGATGACCAGCGCGGCGATGACGACCAGGGCGGCGACGACCGCAATGGCGATCCACAGACCTTCCGACACACTGACATCCTTCCAGGGGCTTACCGGGGCGCCCGGGCCCCACGCTACGGGTCACCGTCAAGAAGAATTGGCGACCAGCTCATCCAGCTGCTGACCCCGCATTCGCTGCGAGATCACGGCGGTGATGCCATCGCCTTGCATGGTCACGCCGTAGAGGGCATCCGCGACTTCCATCGTCGGCTTCTGGTGCGTGATGATGATGAGCTGAGACCGGTCGCGCAGCTGTTCGAACAGGCCGAGCAGCCGGCGCAGGTTGGTGTCGTCCAGGGCGGCCTCCACCTCGTCCATGATGTAGAACGGCGACGGTCGGGCCCGGAAGATCGCCACCAGCATCGCGACCGCGGTCAGCGCCTTCTCCCCACCCGACAGCAACGACAGCCGGGTGACCTTCTTACCCGGCGGACGGGCTTCCACCTCGATGCCGGTGGTCAGCATGTCGTCGGGCGCAGTCAGCCGCAGCCGGCCTTCGCCGCCGGGGAACAGCGAGCCGAACACGACCCGGAATTCGCGTTCCACGTCGACGAACGCGTCGCTGAAAACCTGCAGGATGCGGGCGTCGACGTCGGCGACGACGTCAAGCAGGTCCTTGCGGGCGGCCTTGACGTCCTCGAGTTGGGTGGAAAGGAAGTTGTAGCGCTCCTCCAGCGCCGCGAACTCCTCGAGGGCCAGCGGATTGACCCTGCCGAGTTCGGCCAGGTCACGCTCGGCGCGTTTGGCCCGGCGCTCCTGGGTAGCGCGGTCGAACCGCATCGGGGCGGGCGCGACCACCTGCTCGCCGCGTTCGCGGGCCTGCTCGAACTCGGCCATCTCCAGCTCGGTGGGCGGCAGCGGCACCTCGGGACCGTACTCGGCGATCAAATCGGCTGGCGCCATCCCGAACTGCTCCAGCACCGTGTGTTCGAGCTGCTCGATTCGCATTGCCGCCTGGGCCTCTGCCACCTCGTCACGGTGCAGCGAATCGGTCAGCGCAGCCACCCGCGCGCTCAACGTGCTGGTCTCTTCGCGAACCGCCGCCATGGCCCCCAACCGCTGCCGGCGTTCGGCGGCGAGCTCGTCACGAAGTTGCGACGCCGCGTCCACCACCCGGTTCAATCGCCACGCCAACAGCCGCCCGGACTCGGCGACGGCCGCGGCAACTGCGGCCGAGCGCAGTCGCGCTTCCAGCGCCTGCTGGGCCCGCAGCCGCGCCTCCCGTTCGGCCGCAGCCGCGCGGCGCAGCGAATCTGCCCTTCCCCGAACGGCATTGGCGCGTTCCTCGGCGGTCCGCACCGCCAATCGCGCCTCCACTTCAACGGCCCGCGCACTTTCGGTCGCAGCCGCGATCGCCTGCCTGACTGCTGCCGTGCTGGGCTCGGCCGCCTGCACGTGTTGGGTTTGTTGGGCGTTGCGCAGCCTGGTCTCGAGTTCGATGACCTCCTCGAGCGTCTGCGCCCGCCCGGCTTCCAGTTCCTCGCGCTGCCGCAGCAGCCTGGTCCACTCTTCCTCGGCCGCGCGCGCGTCCTGACCGAGCCGGCCCAGCTGCTCGTAGGTCGCCGAAATGGTGGCGTCGGATTCGTTGAGCGCAGCCAGCGCCTGGTCGGCCGAGTCCTGGCGAGCCGCTTGTTCGGTCAGTGCGCCGGACAGCGCCGCGCTGAGGTGAGCCACCTGCGTCTCGGCCGCGGCCAGGTCGCTGCGGGCCTTGTCGATTTCGGAGGTGATCTCCAGCGTGCTGGGCTTGCGGTCGGACCCGCCGCTCACCCAGCCGGTTCCCACCAGGTCACCGTCCAGGGTGACGGCCCGCAGCTGGGGCCGAACCGCCACCAGATCCAGCGCTTCGGCCAGGTCGTTGACCACCGCGACGCCCCAAAGCATCGCGGTGATCGCCCCGCGCAATCGCGGCGGCGCCTCGATCAGATCCAGTGCCCACCGCGCGCCGCCGGGCAACTCCGGGGCCGGGTTGTCCGGGACCGGCCAGTCACTCAACACCAGCGCCGCCCGGCCGCCGTCGGCCTCCTTGAGCGCGCTGACCGCGGCGCGAGCCGCGCCGGGGCCGTCGACGGCCAGCGCGTCGGCCGCTGCTCCCAGCACCGCTGCCAGTGCGGCCTCATAGCCCGGGCGGACCTTGACGAGCTGGGCGATCGGCCCGAGAACTCCCGCGCCGCCGTGGTTGCGGGCAAGCCACGCCGCGCCGTCCTTACGGTCCAGTCCCACCGAGAGGGCGTCGATGCGGGCCCGCAGCGACGCCACCCGGCGTTCGGCGTCGCGTTCGGCCACCTGGAGTTCGGCCACGCGCTGGTCGGCCAGCCGCAACGCGGCCACCGTCCGCTCGTGCTGCTCGTCCAGGCCGATCTCGCCCTGGTCCAATTCGCCGACGCGGCCCTGCACGGCTTCGAATTCCGCGCGAGCCTGCTGAGCACGCGCGGCGGCCTCTTCGATCCGTTCGGACAGCCGCGCGACGCTGTCGTCGATCGACTCCACGCGTGCCCGCATGGTTTCCACCTGCCCGGCAAGCCGCGCCAGGCCCTCGCGCCGGTCGGCCTCCGCCCGCACCGCCGCCAGATGGGCGCGGTCGGCCTCGGCCGCTTGACGCTCCCGTTCGGCCAGCTCGGCGCGGGCGCCATCCAGGCGGGTGCGCGCGGCGGCCAGCTCCGCCAACAGCTGCTGTTCGGCGGCGGCCACCTGCTCGGCCTCGGCTTCCAGCTCCTGGGGTTTTCTGGGGTCGGTGTCGCTGCTGGTCAACGGCTCGGCGTCGAGATGCTGAGCACGCTCGCTGGCGATGCGTACCGTCGCGCCCACCCGTTCGGCCAGGGCCGAAAGGCCGAACCAGGTGTGCTGTACCGCCTCGGCCCGTTGGGAGAGCTCGGTCAGTGCGGCCTCGTGTGCGGCCAGCTCCTCGGCGGCCACCGACAGCCGCGCGGCGGCCTCGTCATGTTCGCGGCGCATCGCGTTCTCGGCGTCCACGATCACTGCGCGCTCGGCGCGCCGGCCGACCAGATCGTCGGCGGCCAGCCGCAGCCGGGCGTCGCGCAGGTCGGCCTGGATGGTTGCGGCACGCCGGGCGACTTCGGCTTGCCGGCCCAGCGGCTTGAGCTGGCGCCGCAGCTCGGTGGTCAAGTCGGTGAGCCGCGCCAGGTTCGCCGCCATCGCGTCCAGTTTGCGCAGCGCCTTCTCTTTACGCTTGCGATGTTTGAGCACGCCCGCGGCTTCTTCGATGAAGGCCCGGCGCTCCTCGGGCCGCGACTGCAGGATCTCGTCGAGCTTGCCCTGCCCGACGATCACATGCATCTCGCGGCCGATGCCGGAGTCGCTCAACAGCTCCTGGACGTCCATCAAACGGCAACTGCTGCCGTTGATTTCGTATTCGCTGGCGCCGTCGCGGAACATCCGCCGGGTGATCGACACCTCGGTGTACTCGATCGGCAGCGCGTTGTCGGAGTTGTCGATGGTGACGGTGACTTCGGCCCGGCCCAGCGGGGCACGCGACGAGGTGCCGGCGAAGATGACGTCTTCCATCTTGCCGCCGCGCAGGGTCTTGGCCCCCTGCTCCCCCATAACCCACGCCAGCGCGTCGACCACGTTGGACTTGCCGGATCCGTTGGGACCGACGACGACGGTGATACCCGGCTCGAACCGCAGAGTCGTTGCCGCGGCGAAGGATTTGAAGCCCTTCAGCGTCAGACTCTTGAGGTACACGAGCAGCCAGATTACCGCTCGCTGAACCCGGCGATCCGCTCCGACGCCTCCGACCAGTCGGCGACCACCTTGTCAACGCGACCAGGGGCGGCGCCACCCTGTAGCAGCCGCAGCAACTGCTCCCCCGACTCACGCGGCCCCTGGGCGACCACCAGCACGCGGGCGTCGGCCTGGTTGGCCGCATAGCCGGTCAGGCCCAGCTCCAGAGCCCGGCAGCGGGTCCACCAGCGGAAACCGACGCCCTGGACCCGGCCGTGCACCCAGGCGGTCAGCCGCACGTCAGGTGCCGACATCGGTGACCTCGACGTTGACGGTGGTGCCCGACTTCAAGGTGCGCCCGACGGTGCACACCAGGTCGATGGCCCTGTCGACGACCAACAGCAGGCGCTCCTTCTCCTCGGCGGCCACACCCGACAGGTCGAGCTCCAGGGTTTCCTCGAGCAGCGGATAGCGCTCCTGGTCGCGGTCGGCCGCACCCGATACCTTGATCACCGCCCGGTAGTCGTCGCCGAGGCGACGGGCCAGCGGCTGATCACTGGACATGCCGCTGCACGCGGCGAGCGCGATCTTCATCAGCTCACCGGGGGTGAACACCCCGTCGACGTCTTCGGAGCCAACGAGCACCTGCGCTCCGCGCGAGCTGTATCCCGTATAGCGGCGAGTGCCGGTGCGTTCGACCCACAGTTGCGTCATAGCTTCTTTCTATCGTGCTATCGTGCCGAGATTTAGGGCAGCGCGGAAAAGTTCGAGAGAGCACCACCCTGAGGTCGATCTCGACGCGTCAACGCCGCGGCCGCGGCTGGCATCGCGGACAGTAGAACGACGAGCGGTTCATGAACTTCTCCCGGCGAATCACCGCGCCGCAGCGCCGGCAGTTCTGGCCGTCGCGGCCGTAGGCGTCCAGCGATCGGTCGAAATAGCCCGACTCGCCGTTGACATTGACGTATAGCGAATCGAACGACGTCCCACCCTGGGCCAGCGCGTCACGCATCACGTCGGCGGCGGCATCAAGGACGGCGCTCAGTTGCCGGCGGGTCAGGGTTGCGGCCAGCCGGGCGCCGTTCAGCTTGGCCCGCCACAGCGCTTCGTCGGCGTAGATGTTGCCGATTCCGGAGACCACCTGTTGGTTCAGGAGCTGGCGCTTGAGTTCGGAGTGTTTGCGCCGCAAGACCTCTACGACGGCATGGGCATCGAACCGTGGGTCGAGCGGATCCCTTGCCAGGTGGGCGATCGGCGCCGGCACCACGCTGCCGTCCACGGTCACCAGGTCGGCAAGCAGCCACCCGCCGAAGGTGCGCTGGTCGGCAAAGCTCAGCACGGTCCCGTCGTCGAGCAGGGCGGAGATCCGGACGTGGTCGGAGCGCGGCACTGCCCCCAGCAACATCTGCCCGCTCATGCCCAGGTGCACCACAAGTGCGCTATCCGGGCTATCCAGCGTCAGCCACAAGTACTTGCCGCGCCGGTCGGTTCCGGTGATTTGCGCGCCCAGCAGCCGCGCCGTCAGGTCGGCGGGTCCGGCCTCGTGGCGCCGTACCGCCCTGGGGTGATGGACCCGCACCGCGGTCATCGTCTTGCCCACCACATGGGCCGCTAAGCCACGCCGCACCACCTCGACCTCGGGTAGTTCGGGCATCTAGGGCGAAGGTTTCCCAGCCGTGTCCAGCACGTCCAATGCCTCGAGCGCCTTGTAGGCGGCTGACGCGGCTTTCTGCTCGGCTTCTTTTTTGGACCGACCCATACCCGACCCGTACTCGGCGTCCATCACGACGACCGCCGCGGTGAACTCCTTGTCATGGTCCGGGCCGGTGGAGGTGACCTGATAGGACGGGGTGCCCAGCCCGCGCGCCGCGGTCAGCTCCTGCAAGCTGGTCTTCCAGTCCAGCCCGGCGCCCAGCGTCGCCGCCGCGTCCAGCAGTGGTCCGAACAACTTCAGGATCACCTTGCGCGACACCTCGATACCGTGCTGCAGGTAGATCGCGCCCAGCAGCGATTCCATACCGTCGGCCAGGATGCTGGACTTGTCGGCTCCACCGGTGTTGGCCTCGCCGCGGCCCAGCAGCATGTGCACACCGAGGCCGTTGTCGGACAGATTGCGCGCGACGTCGGCTAGCGCCTGGGTATTGACCACACTGGCCCGCAGTTTGGCCAGGTCGCCTTCGGAACGGTCGGGGTGGCGATGGTAGAGCTCGTCGGTGATGGTCAGCCCCAGGACCGCATCGCCGAGAAACTCCAGCCGCTCGTTGGTCGGTAGCCCGCCGTTCTCGTAGGCATAGCTGCGGTGCGTCAACGCCAGCGACAGAAGTTCATCGGAGAGGTCGACACCGAGCGCGTCGAGCAGACTCTGCCGTGACGACGCCGTCACCGCTCACCTCGATCCGCGGCGTCGGGGCTCTGCGCCGTGACGATATCGGTCAGCTTCGCCCACCTGGGGTCGATCTGGTCATGGCGATGGTCGGGGTCGGTGTCCAGCACGACACCGCACTGCGGGCATAGCCCGGGGCAGTCAGGCCGGCACACCGGGGAAAACGGCAATTCCAGGCCGACCGCGTCGATGATCGACTGCTCGAGATCGATCTTCTCGTCGACGACGTGCCCGACCTCGTCCTCCTCGGTAGTGGCCGCGGTCGTGCTGTTGGGATAGGCGAACAGTTCGGTCAGGACAACCCGTACCCGACCTTGAATCGCGGTCAGGCAGCGGGAGCACTCCCCGGTCGTGGGGGCGGTAACCGTTCCGGTGACCAACACTCCCTCCGAAACCGACTCCACGCGCAGGTCCAGGGCCAGCGGGGCACCCCGCTGGATGGCAATCAGCTCCACGCCGATGCGCACGGGACTGTCCACTTTGTCCTGCACGGTGAACATGGCCCCGGGGCGACGCCCCAGCCGGGCGATGTCAATCGCCATCGGCGCGGTCAGACGTCCGCGGACTGTCTGGCTGTGCTGCCTCGCCATAGGGGAGATCCTACGGCGCGCGCCGGGCTCTGGCGGGAATCCGCCGGCTGCCGCGCCGAACCCCACTGCCGCGGCCGACTCTCCTGCGGCGGGAACTCGACTAGCGCGTTGCGTAGTCGTGCGTACCGGCAGCGGTGCGAAGCTGATGACGGCCTCGTCCGACGGAGCGAAGTGTGCCGTTGAGCATTTCTTCGAACTCGGCAAGCTTGGTGTCCACATAGACGTCGCATTCGCCGCGCAGCCGGTCGGACTCGGCGTGCGCCGTGTCGATCAGGCGGGTGGCCTCCGCATTGGCCGCCTGCACGACCTCGTTCTGCGACACCAGGCGCTGCTGTTCCTTGATGCCCTCCTGCACCGCCTTCTCGTAGGAGATGTTGCCGCTTTCAATCAATCGATCGCATTCGGACTTGGCCCGGCTGATGCTGGCCTCGTACTCCCGCTTCGCTGAGGCGGCAATGCGCATCGCCTCCGCCCGGGCGTCCGCGACCATCCGCTCACTGTGCTGGCGCGCTTCACCCACCATTCGATCGGCCTGGGATTTCGCGTCGGACAGAATTCGGTCCGCCTCCGCGCGTGCATGGTTCAGCATCGAGTCTGCCTCGGTGGTCGCTGAAGAAACCATGGCGTCGGCATGCGCTTTTGCGTCGTGCAGCATCGAATCGCGGGCGTCGAGTACGTCCTGCGCGTCATCGAGTTCGCCGGGGATCGCGTCCTTGATGTCGTCGATCAGCTCGAGCACGTCGCCGCGTGGCACCACGCAGCCCGCCGTCATCGGCACGCCACGGGCCTCTTCGACAATTGCGCTCAATTCGTCGAGCGCTTCAAAGACTCGGTACACGGCCATATCCTCCCGGCATCCCTGGCATGGTTTGTTGTTACCAGTGTGCCTGCTGTTATCCCTGTGACGTCGGTGGCGACGTCGGTGTGTCGGCCTGTTTCCCGGCTTCGGCCGACACCGCAGGCCGCACCCGCCCCCAGACGCCGCGGGGCTGGCGCGGTATTCGTTCGCGATGTCCGCGATGTCTGGCCACCCTCGGTCGACGGGTGCCCGGCATCGATGTTTGGCGATGTTTGGGCGAGGTTTGGCGATGTTTGGGCGAGGTTTGGGCGAGGTTGGGCGAGGTTGATGTGCGCGTTCGGTAGGGTGGCGCCGTGCACGCCCGCTCGAACGACGGCAAAAGCCCTACGCTGTATATCTTCCCGCACGCCGGTGGAACCGCAAAAGACTATGTCGCATTCTCTCGCGAGTTTTCCGGTGACCTGAAGCGAATAGCTGTCCAGTACCCGGGACAGAACGACCGGTCCGGCCTGCCGCCGCTGGAAAGCATTCCGGGTCTCGCTGACGAAGTGTTCGCCATGATGAAGCCGACCGCCCCGATCGGCGATCCGGTCATCTTCTTCGGTCACAGCATGGGCGGAATGCTGGCCTTCGAAGTCGCATTGCGGTTTCAATCAGCCGGTTACCGCATCCTCGCACTGTTTGTGTCGGCCACCTCGGCACCCGGCCATATCAGATACAAACAACTCGAGGGTTTCTCGGATAACGAGATGCTGGATTTGGTAGCCCGAGCGACCGGCACTAATCCGGATTTCTTTGCCGACGAAGAATTTCGGGTGGGGGTACTACCCACATTGCGAGCCGTCCGCGCCATTGCGGGCTATACCTGCCCGCCGGAGAAAAAAGTATCGTGCCCAATATACGCATACATCGGGGATAAGGATTGGATTACCACCCGAGAAGACATGGAGCCGTGGCGCGACCGAACGACTGGCGAATTCGCGATCCGCGTCTTCCCGGGGGATCATTTCTATCTCAACAACAATTTGCCAGAGCTCGTAGGCGACATCGAGGACCGGACGCTCCAACAGCTCCATAAAGCTTAGCTGCGACAAAACCTGCGACAACTCGGCCGCCACGTCACACGCCAGTCTTGCCACCTCCGGCCGGGTTGCTGCCGAAGTTCGCCAACAACTGCGCCAGAGCCGGTCCGATGTCGCAACGGCAGCCGCGATGCCGGGCCCCGGTCCGGTTGGCCGACCGCCCGCCGCGCGCATCACCCCCGGGCAAGGCTGTGAACTTTGTCACAACGAGACGCCGGTCCCAAACTGCTGGCACCAGCGTGCCAGAATCGAGACACCAACTCTCACTGCACTAGTCATCTGTCACTGATGTATCAAAAGTCACATCTGCCACCCCGGCTCACAGCGGAGTCCCTGGTACAAAGGCTTAATGCAGGTCGGAACGGTGCGATAGCGGGCGGTAGCATTGGCGGACGCTGTGGGGAAAGTGTGGATTTTCCAAATACTGCCCGCACCCGTCCCGAGAGGTGGTTTCCTTACGTAGACCGACTAGTCGTATGGGGAACGAGGTCATTCCGGGGGCGGTCAGCATGGGCACATCGGTGTGCTTCAACAGCAAAAGCTGCCTCGTTGTCATAGCGGACTAGTCAGCTCGGACTCGCGGGTTTCACGATGCTGGTCAGTCGCACTGTTTCAGTGATTCGCGGGTGCAACACACAATCAAAACCGACAAGCCGATGGGAGTTAAGTGCGATGCCGGTGATCGACTCTTCCGTCCCTGCTTTGCTGAAGCAGCGGGCGGATCAGCACGCTGACACCACCGCGTATACATTCATCGACTACGGATTGGACCCGAAGGGGTTCGCTGAGAGTTTGACGTGGTCGCAGGTGTACGGTCGTGCCTACACCATCGCTGAAGAGCTCAAATTGTACGGGTCACCGGGTGATCGCGTAGCTATTCTGGCGCCACAGAGTCTGGAATATGTCATTGCATTCCTGGGCGCCCTGCAGGCTGGATTTATCGCAGTTCCGCTCTCGACGCCGCAGTATGGTATTCACGACGATCGCGTTTCCGCGGTATTGCGCGACTCCAACCCGGTCGCCATTCTGACGACGTCGTCGGTCGTCGCCGACGTCGCGAAATACGCGAACGCGCAAGACGGACGACCCGCGCCGTTCGTCATCGAGGTCGATCTGCTTGATCTGGACTCGCAGCGTCAGCTGGCGGCGCCACCGCGGCTGTCGACCGGAGCGGCTTATCTGCAATACACTTCTGGTTCGACCCGCACGCCGGCCGGTGTCATCGTGTCGCACAAAAACGTCATCGCCAACGTGACACAGAGCCTCTATGGCTATTTCGGCGGTCCCGAAATGCCGATCGACGCGGTGCTGCTGTCGTGGCTGCCCTTGTTTCATGACATGGGCCTGATTCTTGGAATATGTGCGCCACTGGTCGCGGGCCGAAGCGCAGTCCTATTCAGCCCGATGTCGTTCTTGCGGCGGCCGGCCTGCTGGATGCAATTGCTCGCCACCACCGGAAGCTGCTTCTCCGCGGCACCGAATTTCGCCTTCGAATTGGCCGTGCGACGGACGTCCGACGAGGATATGGCAGGGCTCGACCTCGGTGACGTGGTCGGAATCGTCAGTGGCAGCGAGCGAATCCACGTGGCGACCGTGAAGCGCTTCACCGAGCGTTTCGCCCGGTACAACCTCAGCCCGACGGCCGTGCGGCCCTCCTACGGGCTCGCGGAAGCGACCCTCTACGTGGCGACCCCCGAACGGGGTACTGCGCCCAGGACCGTTCGTTTCGACTACGAACAGTTGACTGCCGGACAGGCCAGGCGCAGCGGAACCGACGGGCCGGTCGGCACCGAACTCATCAGTTACGGTTCGCCGGACCCGTCGGCCGTGCGCATCGTCGACCCCGAGACCATGATCGAGAATCCGCCGGGGACGGTCGGTGAGATCTGGTTGCACGGTGACCACGTTGCGATGGGATATTGGCGCAAGCCGGAGCAGACGGCGCGCACGTTCAAAGCCAAGCTGGTCGATCCCGCCCCGGGAGCGCCCGAGGGACCGTGGCTGCGGACCGGAGACCTGGGTGTCATATCCGACGGCGAACTGTTCATCATGGGCCGCATCAAAGACCTTCTCATCGTCGATGGCCGCAATCACTACCCCGACGACATCGAGGCGACGATCCAGGAGATCACCGGTGGCCGCGTCGCGGCGATATCCGTCCCGGACGACATCACCGAGCAACTAGTCGCGATCATCGAGCTGAAGCGACGCGGGGCGTCCGCCGAAGAGGCCATGCGCAAGCTACGTTCGGTCAAGCGTGAAGTCACCTTCGCGATCTCGAGGTCACACAGCTTGCGGGTGGCCGACCTGGTTCTGGTCTCCCCCGGGTCGATTCCGATCACCACCAGCGGCAAGGTGCGCCGTTCGGCCTGCGTCGAACGGTATCGCCGCGACGGCTTCAAACGCCTGGATGTGAGCGCATGACGGCGAGCATCAATGGCGAAGCCGATCTTCGCCATTGGCTTGTCGACTACTTGGTGACGAATATCGGTTGTACACCCGACGAGGTCAACCCCAATCTGTCACTGGCCGATCTCGGGGTGAGTTCGCGTGACGCGGTGGTGCTGTCCGGCGAGTTGACCGAGTTATTGGGCAAGACGGTATCCCCGATCGACTTCTGGGAACATCCGACGATCAACGCCCTGGCCGCATATCTCACCGCGCCCGAGCCCGATTCCGAGTCGGACGCGGCGCTCAAGCGTCCCGGTCGAAGCTCGCTGGAAGAGCCGATCGCCGTGATCGGCATGGGGTGCCGGTTTCCCGGGGGGATCACCGGCCCAGATGCGTTGTGGCAGTTTCTTTGTGACCGCCGTTCGGCGATCGGGAAGGTCCCCGACGAACGGTGGGAACAGTTCGACGACGGCTCGCCGGAAGTGCGGGCACTGCTGGACCGCACCACGCGGTGGGGCTCATTCCTGCCCGACATCGACGCATTCGACGCGGAGTTCTTCGAGATCTCCCCCAGCGAAGCCGACAAGATGGACCCCCAGCAGCGCCTGCTGCTGGAAGTGGCCTGGGAAGCGTTGGAACACGCCGGAATTGCGCCCAGCGCGCTGCGGCGCTCGCAGACGGGAGTATTCGCCGGGTCGTGCTTGAGCGAATACGGCGCTATCGCCTCCACCGATCTGTCGCAGGTCGACGGCTGGAGCAATACCGGCGGCGCGATGAGCATCATCGCCAACCGCCTCTCGTATTTCCTCGACCTGCGCGGCCCGTCGGTGGCGCTGGATACCGCATGCTCGTCGTCGTTGGTGGCGATCCACCTGGCCTGCCAGGGCCTTCGGACGCAGGACTGCAACCTGGCCATCGCCGCCGGCGTGAATTTGTTGTTGTCCCCGGCCGTATTTCGCGGCTTCGACCAAGTGGGTGCGTTGTCGCCCACCGGTCATTGCCGCGCCTTCGATGCGGCCGCCGACGGTTTTGTGCGGGGCGAAGGCGCCGGGGTGGTGGTGCTCAAGCGGTTGACCGACGCGCAACGCGACGGCGACCGAGTGCTGGCGGTGATCTGCGGCTCGGCAGTCAATCAGGACGGCCGCTCCAATGGGCTGATGGCACCCAACCCGGCGGCCCAGATGGCCGTACTCCGCGCGGCCTACACCAACGCGGGGATGCAGCCCAACGAAGTCGACTTCGTCGAAGCTCACGGCACCGGAACGCTGCTGGGCGATCCGATCGAAGCCCGAGCCCTCGGCACCGTGCTGGGCCGCGGACGCCCCGAGGACGCTCCCCTGCTCATCGGCGCCGTCAAGACCAATCTCGGCCACACCGAGGCCGCGGCCGGCATCGCCGGCTTCATCAAAACGGTGCTGGCGGTACAGCATGGCCGGATTCCGCCGAACCAGCGCTTCGAAAGCCCCAACCCGCACATCCCGTTCGCCGACCTGCGGATGAAAGTCGTTGACACGCTGACGGAATGGCCGCAGACCGGCCATCCGCGGCGCGCTGGTGTGTCGTCATTCGGATTCGGCGGTACCAACGCGCACGTGGTGATCGAACAGGGCCAGGAAGTGTCGCCGTCACCTCAGCGCGACCTGGACCCGGCGGTGTCGACGCTGGTGGTAGCGGGTAAGGCGGCGCAGCGGGTGGCCGCGACGGCAGGGGTGCTGGCCGACTGGATGGAGGGCCCCGGCGCGGAGGTGCCGTTGGCCGATGTCGCCCACACCGTCAATCATCACCGGTCCCGCCAGGCCAAATTCGGCACTGTGGTCGCGCGTGACCGTGCGCAGGCGGTAGCCGGATTGCGTGCGCTGGCCGCCGGTCAGCACGCCATTGGCGTGGTCGGCCCCCAGGAGGGTTCGCCGGGGCCGGGCACCGTGTTCGTCTACTCCGGTCGCGGCTGGCAATGGCCCGGCATGGGCCGCCAACTACTGGCTGACGAGCCCGATTTCGCTGAGGCCATCGCCGACCTGGAGCCGGTGTTCGTCGAACAGGCCGGCTTCTCGCTGCACGACGTGCTCGCCAATGGCAAGGAACTGGTCGGCATCGAACAGATTCAGCTGGGCCTGATCGGCACGCAGCTGGCGCTGACCGCGCTGTGGCGCTCCTACGGAGTGCAACCCGACGCGGTGATCGGCCACTCGATGGGCGAAGTGGCCGCCGCCGTGGTCGCCGGAGCGCTGACACCTGCCGAGGGCTTGCGGGTGACCGCGACGAGGTCTCGCCTGATGGCGCCGTTGTCGGGGCAGGGCGGCATGGCCCTGCTCGAACTCGACGCCACCGAGACCAAGGCACTCATCGCCGACTACCCGCAAGTGACACTGGGGATATACAACTCGCCGCGCCAGACCGTGATCGCCGGTCCCACCGGGCAGATCGACGAATTGATCAGCCGGGTGCGGGCCCGGGATCGGTTCGCCAGCCGCGTCAATATCGAAGTGGCTCCCCACAACCCGGCCATGGATCCGCTGCAGCCCCAGATGCGTTCGGAGCTGGCCGATTTGAGCCCGCAGACCCCGACGATTCCGGTCATCTCCACCACCTACGAAGACGTCGACAGCTGCCCGGTGTTCGATGCCGAGCACTGGGCCACCAACATGCGCAACCCGGTGCACTTCCAGCAGGCCATCGCACGGGCCGGCGGCACCCACCACACCTTCATCGAGATCAGCGCACACCCGCTGCTGACTCAGGCCGTCATGGACACACTGCGCAGCGCCCAGCACGGAACCCGATACACCAGCATCGGCACCCTGCAACGTGACAGCGACGACACCATCACCTTCCGCACCAACCTCAACACCGTCCACACCGACCACCCACCGCACACGCCACACCCGCCCGAGCCGCACCCGCCCATCCCGACCACTCCCTGGCAGCACCACCGCCACTGGATCACCACCAAACGCTCGGCCCACGTGGCCGCTGCGGCTCCCGCGGCGGGCACCCTGCTCGGCCAACACACCTCGGTCCTGTCGAGTCCGCCGTCTCATCTCTGGCAAGCCAGGTTGGCACCGGATGCCAAGCCGTACCGGGGCCGGTATCGATTCCACCGGGTCGAACTCGTCCCAGCCTCCGTTGTGCTGCATACAATGGTCTCCGCCGCAACAGAATTGGGCTATGGCGCGCTGACCGACATCCGATTTGAGCAACCCGTTTTCGCCGACCAGCCGCGACTGATCCAGGTGGTCGCCGACAACCTGTCGATCGGCCTGGCCTCGATTCCGGCTGCCGAAGCGTCGTCGAACCGGTGGACACGGCATGCGACAGCGCGACTTTCGTCGTCACCGGCCGGTTCGGCCCTTCCCGACAACGGATACCACCGTCAGAATGTTCACGGCGACGAGATTCCCGACGTTGCAGCGTTGTTCGCCGCCCATGGCGTCGACGGCCTGCCCTTCATCTGGTCGGTGGATTCATGGACACCGGAAGCCACCGGGCTCACCGTCGGGATCGAGCTTCCCGAGGCACTGCCCGAGGGCTCGACCGCACCGCTACTGGACGCCGCAGTGCACGTCGGGGCGCTGGCCGACGACACCGACCCGCGGCTCTACGTGCCGGCTGCCATCGAGCAGATGTGGTTCGGCGACCCTGTCGGGACACCGCGCGCCTCGGTGAGGCTCACCCGAACCGCCCGCGACGCCGACGGGATCACCGTCGATGTCGACATCACCGCCCCCGGCGGCGCAGCCAGCATGTCGATGCGCTCACTTCGCTACCGGGCGCTGGACTTCGGCGACGGGCAACCGGCCGCCGAGAGCACCGACGCCCGGACCTTCGTGCACACGATCGACTGGCAACCGCGCGCCGATGTCGTTGACGCGCAAGCCCACCCGGCACCCGGTCGGGTGACCGGACCGCAGCCCGTCGCAGTGATCGGTGATGACGGCGCCCCGCTTCGGACACATCTCGAGAACGCCGGATTCCCGCCCGCAGCGGTGTCGGATGCCCGTTATCTGCTTTACGTCGCGGACTCCCACCCGGCAACAGCCGACGAGACCGACGTCGACTTCTCCGTGCGGATCACCGCCGAAATCGGGGCTCTGGTAAAGACTTTGGCGGCACGAGATGCCGATGAGCCGGCCGTGCTGTGGATCGTCACCCGCGGAGTCCACGAATCGGTGACGCCGTCGGCGCTGCGCCAGAGCTTCCTGTGGGGCCTTGCGGGCGTCATCGCCGCCGAACATCCCCAGCTGTGGGGTGGGCTGGTCGACCTTGCGGCCGACGCCGACCTGGACGAATTCGCGCCGATACTTGTCGATTTGCTTGCGGCACCAAGCAAGTCGATCCTGGTATCACGAGACGGCGTGGTACTGGCCCCCGCCCTGGCGCCGGTGCGTGGCACGCCGGTGCGCCCGTCTTTGCAGTGCCGCCCCGATGCGGCCTACCTCATCACCGGTGGGATGGGAGCGCTGGGTCTGCTGATGGCCGATTGGCTCGCCGATCGCGGCGCCCGTCGCCTGGTGCTGACCGGTCGTACCCCGTTGCCGCCACGGCGGGACTGGGAACTCGAAGCCCTCGACGCCGGCCTGCGAACGAAGATCGACGCCATCCGTGCGCTGGAAATGCGGGGCGTGGCGGTGGAAGCCGTCGCCGTCGACGTCGGATGCCGCGACGACGTACAGGCCCTGCTGGCCAAGCGCGATCGGGACGGAGCCGCGCCGATCCGCGGGATCATCCACGCCGCTGGCGTCACCAACGATCAACTGGTGACGCAGCTGACCGACGATGCGGTGCGACAGGTCATGTGGCCCAAGGTCGCCGGCAGCCAGGTGCTACACGAGGCGTTCCCACCCGGCAGCGTGGACTTCCTCTTCCTGACGGCTTCGGCGGCAGGCATATTCGGCATCCCGGGACAGGGTTCGTACGCGGCCGCCAACTCCTATCTGGACGCGTTGGCACGGGCCCGCCGTCAACAGGGCTGCCACACCATGAGTCTCGACTGGGTTGCCTGGCGGGGGCTTGGTTTCGCCGCCGACGCCCAGATCGTCAGCGACGAGCTGCAGCGCATGGGTTCGCGCGACATCACGCCGTCGGAAGCTTTCACCGCGTGGGAATACGTCGACGGCTACGACGTCGCGCAAGCCGTCGTGGTGCCGGTGCCCTCGCCGGCCGCCGCGCCCGGGTCGATCGGTGCAGCCGCGCACCTGAAGCCGGCGCAGGACTGGTCGCAAATGTCGACCACCGAGGTGCGCACCGAGCTCGAGAAAGGACTGCGCGGCATCATCGCCGCCGAGCTGCGGTTGCGGGAAACAGAACTGGACACCGACCGACCGTTCGCCGAACTGGGGCTCAACTCGTTGATGGCGATGGCGATTCGGCGCGAAGCCGAGCAATTCGTCGGGATAGAGCTGTCGGCGACCATGCTGTTCAATCATCCGACGGTGGCATTGCTGGCCCAGTACCTCACCAAACTCGTCGCACCACAGCAGGATTCGGCCGCCGATGAGATAGCCGCGTTGTCCGCTTCGGCGGGAAGCGTGTTGGACAGCCTGTTCGACCGGATCGAATCGACCTCGACCGAGGGCGAAAGGTGATACGCACCGCCTTCAGCCGGATCTCCGGTATGAGCGCACAGCAACGCGCCACGTTGGCCGAGGAGTTCACCAAGATCTCCCGGATCGCGGTGGCCGAGCCGGTCGCGGTGGTGGGGATCGGCTGCCGGTTTCCCGGCGGCGCCACCGACCCGGACAGCTTCTGGGACTTGCTGGTTGACGCGCGCAACGCGATCTCGCGGGTACCGGCCGATCGGTGGGACGCCGACGCGTTCTACGACCCCGACCCGTTGACGCCGGGCCGGATGACCACCAAGTGGGGCGGATTCGTGCCCGACGTCGCCGGCTTCGACGCCGACTTTTTCGGCATCACCCCTCGCGAAGCCGCCGCGATGGACCCGCAGCAACGGATGCTGCTCGAGGTGTCCTGGGAGGCCCTCGAACATGCCGGCATTCCGCCGGATTCACTGGCCGGCAGCCGGACCGGCGTCATGATGGGCGTCTATTTCAACGAATACCAGTCCATGCTGGCCGCCAGCCCGGAAAACGTGGACGCCTACAGCGGCACCGGAAACGCGCACAGCATCACGGTGGGCCGGATCTCGTACCTGTTGGGGCTGCGCGGTCCGGCGGTGGCGGTGGACACCGCGTGTTCATCGTCGTTGGTGGCGGTTCACCTGGCCTGTCAAAGCCTGCGGCTGCGTGAAACGGACTTGGCGCTGGCCGGCGGCGTCAGCATCACCCTTCGCCCGGAGACCCAAATCGCGATATCGGCCTGGGGATTGCTGTCCCCACAGGGCCGGTGCGCCACCTTCGACGCGGCGGCCGACGGGTTCGTGCGCGGCGAGGGCGCCGGCGTCGTGGTGCTCAAGCGGTTGACCGACGCGGTGCGCGACGGCGACCGGGTGCTCGCAGTGGTGCGCGGCTCGGCGGTCAACCAGGACGGCCGCTCCAACGGGGTGACTGCGCCCAATACGGCGGCCCAGTGCGACGTGATCGCCGATGCGTTGCGATCTAGTGACGTCGCACCCGAAAGCGTGAACTATGTCGAAACCCATGGAACGGGCACGGTACTGGGCGATCCGATCGAGTTCGAGGCGCTGGCGTCGACATACGGCCGGGGCGAGGGTTCGTGCGCGCTCGGGGCGGTGAAGACCAATATCGGGCATCTGGAGGCGGCGGCCGGGATCGCGGGGTTCATCAAGGCCGCGCTGGCGGTGCAGCACGCCACGATCCCGCCGAATCTGCATTTCTCGCAATGGAATCCAGCCATCGATGTCGCGCCGACGAGGTTCTTCGTTCCCACCGAGAACACTGCGTGGCCGGCCACGGCGGGTCAAGTCGGGCCGCGGCGCGCGGCGGTGTCGTCGTTCGGACTGGGCGGGACCAACGCGCACGTCATCATCGAGCAGGGTCCCGAACAGGTTCCGGTATCGGGTCCCGACACCAACACCTGCACCGACACCGAACCCGACACCGAGGTGTCGACGCTGCTGGTGACCGGCAAGACGCCGCAGCGGGTGGCCGCCACGGCGGCCGTGCTGGCCGACTGGATGGAGGGCCCGGGCGCCGAGGTGGCGCTGACCGACGTGGCCCACACGCTGAATCACCACCGCGCCCGGCACGCCAAGTACGGCATCGTGGTCGCCCGCGAACGCGCCCAGGCGGTGGCCGGGTTGCGTGCCCTGGCGGCCGGGCAGCACGCCACCGGCGTGGTCGGCCCCCGGGACGGCTCGCCCGGGCCGGGCACGGTGTTCGTCTACTCCGGACGCGGATCGCAATGGGCCGGGATGGGTCGCCGATTGCTCGCCGACGAGCCCGCTTTCGCCGCCGCGGTCGCCGAATTGGAGCCGGTTTTCGTCGAGCAGGCCGGCTTCTCGCTGCACGAGGTCATTTCCGGCGGAAAGGAACTGGTCGGTATCGAGCAGATCCAGCTGGGCCTCATCGGCATGCAGCTGACATTGACCCAGCTGTGGCGCTCCTACGGGGTGCAACCCGACCTGGTGATCGGCCACTCCATGGGCGAGGTGGCCGCTGCCGTGGTCGCCGGAGCCCTTACCCCCGCCGAGGGATTGCGGGTCACCGCCACCCGTTCGCGGCTGATGGCCCCGCTGTCCGGGCAGGGCGGCATGGCCATCCTCGGCCTCGACGCCGCGCAGACCGAAGCGCTCATCGCCGACTACCCGCAGGTGACTCTGGGGATCTACAACTCCCCGCGCCAGACCGTGATCGCCGGGCCCACCGCGCAGATCGACCAGCTGATCACCCGGGTGCGGGCCCAGAACCGCTTCGCCGGCCGGGTGAATATCGAAGTGGCCCCGCACAATCCGGCCATGGATGCGCTGCAGCCCCGGATGCGTTCGGAACTGGCCGATCTGGCCCCGCGGACACCAACCATTCCGATCATCTCCACCACTTACGAAAACCTGTCTACCCGACCGGTTTTCGACGCCGAGCACTGGGCCACCAACATGCGCAACCCGGTGCGCTTCCAGCAAGCCATCACTGCGGCCGGCGCCCAGCACCACACCTTCATCGAGATCAGCGCACACCCGCTGTTGACCCAGGCCATCACCGACACGCTGGAAGCCGCACACCCGGAAGGCAGCGCGGGCACCTTCGCGACTATCGGGACGCTGCAACGCGATACCGATGACACCGGCACGTTCCGCGGTAACCTCTACACCGCCCTGGACCACCCACCGCAGACCCCGCACCCGCCGGAGCCGCACCCCGCCATCCCCACCACCCCGTGGCAACACACCCGCCACTGGATCAGCGCCGCGGCGGGCACCGAGCGTCCGACTCCCAACAAAGTCGCGACGCCCGGACACGTGCACTCCGAAAACCGCACGCTCGACGATTGGTGCTACGAACTGGCCTGGCCGGCCTGCCCGGCACCGCAGCCCGATCCACCAAGCACCGCGCGCTGGCTGATGGTAGCCGATGACGAATTGTGCACCGAGCTGCGCCGTGTCGCGGGTGCGGATTCCCGGGTCGAGCTCCTGCCGTTGACCGCGCTCGCCGACGACGGTGACCTGCGCGCGCTGCTGCAAGCCCGGCCCGCGCTGGACCATGTGCTCTACGCACCGCCAGTTTCCGCCGACCCCCTGGACGTGGGACAGGCCTACCGGGTATTCCACGCAACCCGGCGGCTTGCCGCCGCAATGAGGGCACGCAACTCGCCGGCGAAGTTGTTCGTCGTGACCCGCAATGCCCAACCCGTCGCGGAGGGTGATCGGGCCAACCCCGCCCATGCGGTGCTGTGGGGCCTGGGTCGCTCGCTGGCCCTGGAGCATCCCGAAATCTGGGGCGGGCTCATCGATCTCGACCACTCGACACCGGCAGCGCTGGCGGTGCGGCAGCTGCTGGCCGCAGTCCGGGGTGCCGACGAGGAGGACCAGGTCGTGTACCGGCTGGGTGCCCGCCATGTGCCCCGGCTGCAGTGGCGGCCGGTGCCCACCGACACCGTCGCCCTCAGTTCTGACGCGAGTCAACTGGTGATCGGGGCTACCGGCAACATCGGGCCGCACCTGATCCGCCAACTGGCCCAGATGGGAGCCACGACCATCGTCGCGGTATCACGCAACCCCGGCGACCGGCTGCACGCGCTGGCCGAAAGCCTTGCCGCAGCAGGCAAGAGCCTCGTCACGGTTGCCGCGGATGTGACCGACGAAGGCGCCATGACGGCGCTGTTCGACCGGTTCGGCGCCGACTTGCCGCCGCTGGAGGGCATCTACCTGGCTGCCTTCGCCGGCCGGCCGGTCTTGCTGAGCGAGATGACCGACGACGACGTCGAGGCCATGTTCGCGCCCAAACTGGACGCCGCAGCCCTGTTGCACCGCCTGTCGGTGACGACGCCGGCGCGCTATTTCGTGCTGTTCTCCTCCATCTCAGGCCTGACCGGTTCGCGCTGGTTGGCGCACTACACGGCGACCAGCGGTTACTTGGACGCCCTGGCGTATGCGCGCCGCGTTATGGGCCTGCCGGCCACCGTCGTCGACTGGGGGTTGTGGAAATCCCTTGCCGATGCCGAGCATCAGGCCAATCAGGTCAGTGTGGGATCGGGGCTGCTGCCCATGGACGACGAGGTCGCCATCGGGGCGCTGCCGCTGGTGATGAACCCGGCGGCTGGGGTGCGCACGGCCGTGGTGGCCGCGGATTGGCCGCTGCTGGCGGCCGCATACCGCACCAGGGGATCACTGCGTATCGTCGACGACCTACTGCCGGCGCCGGAAGATGTCACGTTGCCGGAAAGCGAATTCCGCCAAGCCTTGCGGAAATGTCACCCGCAACGCCGACAGGACATGCTGTTCGACCACGTCGGCGCATTGGCCGCCGCGGTGATGGGAATGCCCGCCACCCAGACGCTGGACCCGTCGGCGGGCTTCTTCCAACTCGGCATGGATTCGCTGATGAGCGTCACGCTGCAACGGTCGCTGTCGGAAAGCCTCGGCGAGTTCCTGCCCGCATCGGTGGTTTTCGACTACCCGACGGTTTACAGCCTTACCGACTATCTGGCCACCATCCTGCCCGAGCTCATCGAAACAAGCGCGTCAACGGAAGGGGCCGCACCTGACGAGCCGGTCCCCGACACCTACGACGAACTCACCGAAGACGAGCTCCTGGAACAGCTTTCCGAACGACTAAGGGGAACGCGATGACCGCCGCGACACCGGATCGCCGAGCGATCATTACCGAGGCGTTGCACAAAATCGACGACCTCACGGCGCGCCTGGAACTTGCCGAAAAGTCCAGCACCGAGCCAATCGCGGTGGTGGGCATGGGATGCCGGTTCCCGGGCGGGGTGAACAACCCCGAACAGTTCTGGGAGTTGTTGTGCGACGGCCGAAGCGGCATCGTCCGGGTTCCCGCCGAGCGGTGGGACGCCGACGCCTTCTACACCGACGACCACACCGTGCCGGGGACCATTTGCAGCCGTGACGGCGGATTCCTCACCGACTGGCAGCCCGACGAATTCGACGCCGAGTTCTTCTCGATCTCCCCCCGTGAAGCCGCGGCCATGGACCCCCAGCAGCGGTTGTTGATCGAAGTCGCCTGGGAAGCGTTGGAGAACGCTGGCCTGCCACCGCATTTGATCCGCGGCACCCAAACCTCGGTATTCGTCGGCGTCACCGCCTACGACTACATGCTGACCTTGGCCGGTCAGCTTCGCCCCGAAGAGCTCGACGCCTACATCCCGACCGGGAACTCGGCGAACTTCGCCGCCGGACGGCTGGCCTACATCCTGGGTGCTCGCGGCCCCGCGGTGGTCATCGACACGGCCTGCTCGTCGTCGTTGGTGGCGGTGCACCTGGCCTGCCAGAGCCTGCGTTCGCGGGAAAGCGACATGGCGCTGGTCGGTGGGACCAACCTGTTGCTCAGCCCCGGACCGAGCATCGCGTGCTCGCGCTGGGGAATGCTGTCGCCGGAAGGTCAGTGCAAGACCTTCGATGCGTCCGCCGACGGATACGTCCGCGGCGAGGGCGCCGCGGTGGTGGTGCTCAAGCGGTTGGACGACGCGGTGCGCGACGGCGACCGCATCCTTGCGGTGGTGCGCGGGTCGGCCGTCAACCAGGACGGCGCCAGCAGCGGGGTGACCGTCCCCAACGGGCCCGCCCAACAAGCACTGCTGCGCACCGCATTGGCGTCGTCCAGATTAGCGGCTGCCGACATCGACTACATCGAAGCCCACGGGACGGGCACTCCCTTGGGTGACCCGATCGAACTCGACTCGCTGAGCAAGGTTTTCAGCGAGCGGGAGAGCTCACCTCCGTTGGTGATCGGCTCGGTGAAGACCAACCTGGGTCACCTGGAAGCCGCGGCGGGTGTCGCCGGGTTCATGAAAGCCGTACTCGCCGTGGGCAACGGCTACATTCCGCGGCACCTCAACTTCGGGGAGTTAACACCGCATGCCAGCGAGGCCGCGGCCCGGCTGACCATCGCGGCCGACGGCATGGCATGGCCGGAAACCGGCCGGCCGCGGCGCGCGGGCATCTCTTCGTTCGGCGTCAGCGGGACGAACGCGCATGTGGTGATCGAGCAGGCGCCCGCCCCGGCGGCGGTTGCGCCGCGCGGCCCGGCTCCGGCGGTGTCGACCCTGGTGGTGTCGGGCAAGACGACGCAGCGGGTGGCCGCAACGGCATCGGTGCTGGCGGATTGGCTGGAAGGCCCGGGCGCCGGGGTGTCGCTGGCCGACGCCGCGCACACCCTCAACCATCACCGGCCCCGGCACGCCAAGTTCGCCACGGTGACCGCCGTGGATCGGGGCCAGGCGGTGGCGGGGTTGCGGGCGCTGGCCGCGGGTCAATCCGCCCCGGGCGTGGTGGCTCCCCGGGAGGGC
The DNA here is from genome assembly GCF_900566055.1 of Mycobacterium innocens. Classification (GTDB taxonomy): domain Bacteria; phylum Actinomycetota; class Actinomycetes; order Mycobacteriales; family Mycobacteriaceae; genus Mycobacterium; species Mycobacterium innocens. The sequence goes on along the minus strand of NZ_UPHQ01000064.1, from coordinate 8,683 downwards.
TCGATCGGGCCGGGCACGGTGTTCGTCTACTCCGGACGTGGGTCGCAGTGGGCCGGAATGGGCCGCCAGCTGCTGGCCGACGAACCGGCATTCGCTGCCGCCGTAGCCGAACTGGAGCCGGATTTCGTTGCGCAGGCCGGGTTTTCGCTGCAGGAGGTGATCGCCGGCGGCAAGGAGCTGGTCGGCATCGAGCAGATCCAGCTCGGGGTGATCGGCATGCAGCTGGCGCTCACCGAGCTGTGGCGCTCCTACGGGGTGCAGCCCGACCTGGTGATCGGCCACTCCATGGGCGAAGTGGCCGCCGCGGTGGTCGCCGGCGCGCTCACGCCGGCGCAGGGCCTGCGGGTCACCGCCACCCGGTCGCGACTGATGGCGCCGCTGTCCGGGCAGGGCACGATGGCGCTGCTGGAACTCGACGCCACCGAAACCGAAGCCCTCATCGCCGACTACCCGCAGGTGAGCCTCGGGATCTACGCCTCACCACGCCAAACCGTGATCGCCGGGCCGCCGCAACAGATCGGCGCTCTTATCGAGACGGTGCGCCAACGGGGCGGCTTCGCCACCCGGGTCAACATCGAGGTGGCCCCGCACAACCCGGCCATGGATGCGCTGCAGCCCCGAATGCGTTCGGAACTTGCCGATCTCACCCCGCGGCCGCCGACCATGCCGATCATCTCCACCACCTACGCCGACCTCGACAGCCAACCGGTCTTCGACGCCGAGCACTGGGCCACCAACATGCGCAACCCGGTGCGTTTCCACCAGGCCATCGCGCATGCCTTCGGCGGCCCGGGCGGGCCCCACCACACCTTCATCGAGATCAGCGCGCACCCGCTGCTGACCCACTCGATCAGCGACACCCTCGCGAGCACGCATCACGACGCCGAGTATCTGAGCATCGGCACGCTGCAACGCGACACCCACGACACCCTGACGTTCCACACCAACCTCAACACGACACACACCACGCACCCGCCGCAAACCCCGCACCCGCCCGAACCGCACCCCGTGCTGCCCACCACCCCGTGGCAGCACACCCACCACTGGATCAGCGCCACGTCGCACTCCGGGTCCGCATTACACCGGGCAGGTATCCACCCGCTGCTCGGCGTCGGTGTCACCGACCCCACCAACGGCACCCGGATTTGGGAAAGCGAGCTCGCCCCGGACCTGTTGTGGCTCGGCGATCACGTCATCGACGACCTCTGCGTGCTGCCGGGGGCGGCGTACGCCGAGGTCGCGCTGGCCGCCGCGACGGAGGCCTTCCCGGTCGAGCACGACGGGCCCGAGCAGCCCTGGATGATCGGCGAGCTCGACCTCCACCAGATGCTGCACGTGACCGAAGGCACCGTACTGGTCACCACGCTCACCGGCGACGAACAACGCTGCCGGATCGAAATACGCTCTCGCAGTGGGTCTTCGGAATGGACCACCCATGCCACCGCCACCGTTGCCCGCGCCCAGTCAGTGGCGCCGTCGGATGCCGAGGCACCTGGTGCGGCGGTCGGCGACACGGCGGACGAACTCGACCCCGACGAGCTCTACCAGCGACTGCGCGGCGCCGGCCAACAACACGGACCGGCGTTTCAAGGCATCGTCGGGCTCGCCGTCGAGCAATCCGGCGCGGCCCGCGCCGACGTGCGGCTACCCTCGTCGGCCAGACCGGGTTCCCGCGACTTCCTACTGCATCCGGTCATGATGGACATCGCGTTGCAGACGCTGGGCGCCACCCGGATGGCCACCGACCTGGCCGGCGGGCAGACCGCCCGGAAATCCCTGGTGGTGCCGGTACGTTACGCGGGCGTGCAGGTATACGGCGACGTCACCCGCGGCGTCCGCGCCGTCGGCACCCTCGCCGCGCGCGAGGGTTCGGACCGGCTGGTCGGCGAAGTCGTCCTGACCGATCCGGATGGCCTGCCGCTGCTGGTCATCGACGAAGTCGAAATGGCCGTGCTTGGATCCGGCAGTGGCGCAACCGAACTCACCCAACGCCTGTTCACGTTGGAGTGGGAACCGGCGCCGCCGACCAAGGCGGACCCCACGTCCCCGGGCCCGGACCGGCTGTTGTTGATCGGTGACCCGGCCGCGGGCGACCCGTTGCTGCCCGCGTTGCGGTCGTCGCTGTCCGACCGTATCGAGGTGGAACTGGTCTCGCCGCACGACGACGCGGCGCTGCACGCGGCGATCACCCGATCCGGCTCCGGGTGGGACGGCATCGTCATGGTCTGTCCCCCCCGCAGCGTCGACGAATCGTTGCCCGACGACGGTCAGCTGGAGCTGGCGCAGACGCGCACCCTGCTGATCGCCCGTGTGGTGGAGACCGTGACGCGGATGGGCACCCGTAAGAGCCCGCGGCTGTGGATCGTCACCCGCGGCGCCCAGCAGTTCGATCCCACCGACTCGGTCACGTTGGCGCAGACCGAGTTACGTGGAATCGCCCGGGTGTTGACGTTCGAGCATTCCGAACTCAAGACCACCCTCGTCGACATCGAACCCGAAGGCACCGGCTCAGTGACCGACCTGACCGCGGAGCTGCTCGCCGGGTCGGACCACGACGAGGTCGCCTACCGCGACGGACAGCGCTACGTCAACCGGCTGGTGCCCGCCCCCACCACCGCGAAGGGTGATCTGGCCGCCGAGTCCCGCCGCACCGTCGTGAACCTCGACGGCACCGGGCCTTTGGGCGGAGCTGTCCGGCTGCAGATCGACCAGCCCGGCCGGCTGGACGCGCTCACGGTCCACGAGGTGAAACGGCCCAGGCCGCACGGCGATCAGGTCGAGGTCCGGGTGGTCGCCGCGGGACTCAACTTCAGCGACGTGCTCAAGGCGATGGGCGTGTATCCGGGGCTCGACGGCGCCGCGCCGGTGATCGGTGGCGAGTGCGTCGGCTACGTGACCGCCGTCGGCGACGACGTCGACTCGGTCGAGATCGGGCAGCGCGTCATCGCCTTCGGTCCCGGCACCTTCGGCACCCACGTGGGCACGCTCGCCGATCTCGTCGTCCCCATCCCCGACGCGCTGCCCGACAACGAGGCGGCCACGTTCGGCGTCGCATATCTGACCGCCTGGCATTCACTGTGCGAGATCGGGCGGCTGGCCCCGGGCGAACGTGTGCTCATCCACTCCGCCACCGGCGGCGTCGGCATGGCAGCGGTCTCGATCGCGAAGATGATCGGCGCCCGCATCTACACCACAGCCGGCTCGGACGCCAAACGCGACATGCTCTCCAAGCTCGGCGTCGAGTACGTCGGCGACTCACGCAGTGTGGATTTCGCCGACGAGATCCTCGAGCTCACCAACGGCTACGGGGTCGATATCGTTCTCAATTCGCTTGCCGGAGAAGCAATTCAGCGTGGTGTGCAGATCCTGGCGCCCGGTGGCCGGTTCATCGAGCTCGGTAAGAAGGACGTCTACGCAGACGCCAACCTGGGGCTGGCCGCGCTGGCCAAAAGCGCGTCGTTCTCCGTGGTAGACCTCGACCTGAACCTCAAGCTGCAACCGGCGAAGTACCGCCAGCTCCTGCAACACATCCTGGAGCACGTGGCAGCCGGTAGCCTGCCGGTGCTGCCCGTCACCGAATTCAGCCTGCGCGACGCGGCCGACGCATTCCGGCTGATGGCCTCCGGTAAGCACACCGGCAAAATCGTCATCTCGATACCGGATAGCGGCAGCATCGAAGCGGTCGCGTCGCCGCCACCACTCCCACTGGTCAGCCCCGACGGCGGCTACCTGATCGTCGGCGGCATGGGCGGTCTCGGCTTCGTCGTCGCCCGCCGGCTGGTCGAGCAGGGCGCGGGATTGGTTGTCCTGAACGGACGTTCGGCTCCCGGCGACGATGTCGGGGCGGCCATCGCGGAGCTGCGCGCCGCGGGTCACCGGATCGAGGTGGTCACCGGCGACATCGCCGAACCGGGTACCGCCGACCGGCTGGTGCAAGCGGTCGAAGCGGCCGGTTTCCGGCTGGCCGGTGTCCTGCACAGCGCGATGGTGCTGGCCGACGAAATCGTGTTGAACATGACCGATTCGGCCGCCGCGCGGGTTTTCGCTCCGAAGGTCGACGGCAGCTGGCGGCTGCACCAGGCAACGGCGTCGCGGGACGTGGACTGGTGGCTCACCTTCTCCTCGGCCGCCGCGCTGCTCGGCACACCCGGGCAGGGCGCCTACGCCGCCGCGAACTCCTGGGTCGACGGCCTGGTCGCGTATCGGCGCTCGCGTGGACTGCCCGCGGTCGGAATCAACTGGGGCCCATGGGCCGAGGTCGGTCGCGCTCAGTTCTTCGCCGACCTGGGCGTGTCGATGATCACCGCCGAGCAGGGACTGGCCGCGATGCAGGCGGTGCTCGCCGCCGATCGGGCGCGCACCGGTGTGTTCAGCCTGGACGCCCGGCAGTGGTTCCAATCCTTCCCCGCGGTGGCCGGGTCGTCGTTGTTCGCGAAATTGCAGGAGTCGACGGTGCCCGAGCGAAGCGGCGGCGGCAAGGTCCGGGCGCAGCTGGACGCCCTCGACGCGGCCGAGCGGCCCGGCTACCTGGCGTCGGCGATCGCCGGCGAGATCCGCGGGGTGCTGCGCTCGAGCGATCCGATCGACCACGACCGGCCGTTGGAGACTCTGGGGCTCGATTCGCTGATGGCCCTGGAATTGCGAAACCGGCTGGAAGCAAGTCTGGGCATCACCTTGCCGGTCGCCCTGGTGTGGGCCTACCCGACGATCACCGATCTGGCGGCCGCCTTGTGCGAACGCATGGACTATGCGCCGCCGGCCGCTGCGCAGCAGACCGCTGACGCGGAACCCGAACTGTCTGACGAGGAGATGGACTTGCTCGCCGATCTGGTCGAAGCCAGCGAGCTGGAAGCCGCCGCGCGAGGTGAGTCATGACGAGCCTGGCAGAGCGCGCGGCGCAACTGTCGCCGAACGCCCGGGCCGCCCTGGCGCGCGAGCTCGTGCGCGCCGGGACGGTCTTCCCCACCGACATCGCCGAGCCGATCGCGGTGGTGGGTGTCGGTTGCCGTTTCCCCGGGAATGTGACTGGACCGGAAAGCTTTTGGCAACTGCTGGTCGACGGTGTGGACACCATCGGCGAGGTGCCGCCGGATCGCTGGGATGCGGACGCGTTCTACGACCCCGACCCGTCGGCGCCCGGGCGAATGACGACGAAATGGGGCGGTTTCGTTTCCGACGTCGACGCTTTCGACGCCGACTTCTTCGGCATCACGCCCCGCGAAGCCGTGGCGATGGACCCACAGCATCGAATGCTGCTCGAGGTTGCCTGGGAAGCGCTCGAACACGCCGGTATCCAGCCGGATTCCCTGAGCGGCAGCCGAACCGGCGTGATGATGGGGCTGTCGTCGTGGGACTACACGATCGTCAACATCGAACGCAGAGCCGACATCGACGCCTACCTGAGCACCGGAACCCCGCATTGCGCTGCGGTGGGCCGGATCTCCTACCTGCTGGGATTGCGCGGTCCGGCCGTCGCCGTGGACACCGCGTGCTCGTCGTCGTTGGTGGCGATCCACCTGGCCTGTCAAAGCCTGCGGCTGCGCGAAACCGACGTCGCACTCGCCGGCGGGGTGCAGCTCACGTTGTCCCCGTTCACCGCGATCGCGCTGTCCAAGTGGTCGGCGCTGTCGCCGACCGGTCGCTGCAACAGCTTCGACGCCAACGCCGACGGATTCGTGCGCGGCGAGGGCTGCGGTGTGGTGGTGCTCAAACGGTTGGCCGACGCGCTGCGCGACCGGGACCGGGTACTGGCGGTGGTCCGAGGTTCGGCAACCAACCAGGACGGCCGCTCCAACGGCATGACCGCACCCAACGCGCTGGCTCAGCGCGACGTGATCGCCTCGGCGCTGCGGCTCGCCGACGTCACCGCCGACAGCGTCCAGTATGTCGAAACACACGGCACCGGAACAATATTGGGCGATCCCATCGAGTTCGAGTCGCTGGCGACCACGTATGGCGTTGGTAAAGGCCAGAGCGAGAGCGCGTGCGCGTTGGGCTCGGTCAAGACCAACATCGGTCACCTGGAGGCCGCCGCCGGGGTGGCCGGATTCATCAAGGCGGTGCTGGCGGTCGAGCGCGGACAGATTCCGCGCAATCTGCACTTCACCCGGTGGAACCCCGCCATCGACGCGTCGGCGACCCGGCTGTTCGTGCCTACCGATACCGCCCCGTGGCCCGCGGCATCCGGACCGCGCCGCGCCGCGGTGTCGTCGTTCGGCCTCAGCGGGACCAACGCACACGTCGTCCTCGAGCAAGGCCCGGGCCAGGCACCACCGGCAGCCGTCGAAGCATCCCCCGTCACGACCGTGGCGGTGTCGGGCAAGACGGTGCAACGCGTGGCCGCCATGGCCGCGGCGTTGGCCGACTGGATGTCCGGGCCGGGCGCGGCGGCATCGCTTGCCGACGTGGCGCACACCATGAACCGTCACCGGAGCCGGTACGCCAAGGTCGCCACCGTGATCGCGCGTGACCGCGCGGAGGCGGTCGCAGGCTTGCGGGCGCTGGCGGCCGGACAGCCGCGGGTGGGTGTGGTGGGCTGTGATCAGCGTGCTGGTGGGCCGGGCCGGGTATTCGTGTACTCGGGTCAGGGCTCGCAGTGGGCCGGGATGGGCCGGCAGTTGCTGGCCGACGAACCAGCGTTCGCCAAGGCGGTAGCCGAGCTGGAGCCGGTATTCGTTGCCCAGGTTGGCTTTTCGTTACAGCAGACACTTTCCGCGGGCGACGAGGTCGTGGGCATCGACCGCATCCAGCCAGTGCTGGTCGGGATGCAGCTGGCCCTGACCGAGTTGTGGCGGTCCTATGGCGTGACACCCGATGCGGTGATCGGGCATTCGATGGGTGAGGTGGCCGCGGCGGTCGTGGCCGGCGCGTTGACAGCCGAGCAGGGCTTGAAGGTGATCGCCACCCGGTCGCGGTTGATGGCCCGGCTGTCGGGTCAGGGCGCGATGGCGCTGCTCGAACTCGATGCCGATGCCACCGAGTCGCTGATCGCCGACTATCCGCAAGTGACGCTGGCGGTGTATGCATCGCCGCGTCAGTCGGTGATCGCCGGGCCGCCCGAGGCGGTCGACGCGATAATCGCTGCGGTTGCCGCACAGAATCGGCTGGCCCGACGCGTCGAGGTCGACGTGGCCTCCCATCACCCGATCATCGACCCCATCCTGCCCGAATTGCGAAGCGCGCTCGCGGATTTGACCCCGCAGCCGCCGCGCATCCCGATCATCACAACCACTCACCCCTGTGAAGCGCATTCGCACCCGGTGATGGATGCCGACTATTGGTCGGCCAACCTGCGCAACCCGGTGCGATTCCACCAGGCCATTAGAGCCGCAGCCGCCGCCGAGCACCATGGCTGCCATGCCTTCATCGAGATGAGCCCGCACCCGGTGCTCATTCACGCCATCACCGAAACCCTGGAGGGGGCCGGTGACCAGATCGTCACGGGGACAATGAACCGCGACCAAGACCAAACCCTGTTCTTCCACACCCAACTCGCCACAGTCGGGGCGACCACCCCGGACGACACCAGCGGGCGCCTCGTGGACGTACCGTGCACACCGTGGCAGCACAGCAGATTCTGGGTCACGGATCGATCCGCGATGTCGGAACTGGCCGCCACCCATCCACTGCTCGGCGCCCACATCCAGATGCCCAGCGGCGGAAACCACGTGTGGCAGGCCGATGTCGGCACCGACGTATCCCCGTGGCTGGCCGATCACAAGGTGTTCGGCCAACCGATCATGCCGGCCGCGGCGTTCGCCGAGATCGCGTTGGCTGCGGGTGCCGAAGCGCTGGGCGTATCCGCCGACTCGATCGGCGTCAACCAGTTCGAGGTCGAGCAGATGCTGCCCCTCGACAACCACACCCAGCTGACCACCCAGTTGATTCGCAATGGGGACAGCCAGATTCGGGTCGAAATGTATTCCCGCTCGCCCAACGGCGACTTCCGCCGGCACGCCACGGCCAGGGTCGAACAGGCGCCGCCCGACGCCGCGCACACCCGTCCGGGGGCGCATCGTTCGTCCACCGCGGGAGCCGTGTCGCCCGCCGATTTCTATGCCCTGCTCCGCCAGACCGGTCAACACCATGGTCCCGCCTTCGCCGCGCTGAGCCGAATATCGCGTTTGTCCGACGGTTCCGCCGAAACCGAGATCACCCTTCCCGACGAGGCTCCCCGGCACCCCGGATACCGGCTTCATCCGGCCATGCTGGATGCGGCCCTGCAAAGCCTGGGTGCCGCAATACCCGACGGCGAGGTCGCGGGGTCAGCCGAAGCCAGCTATCTGCCGGTGTCCTTCGACAAGGTTCGGGTCTACCGCGACATCGGCCGCCACCTCACGTGTCGCGCCCAGCTGGTCAACCTCGACGGCGGCGCCGGCAAGTTGGGCAACGTCGTCTTGATCGACGACGCCGGGCAGATAGCGGCCGAAATCGGCGGCATCTACCTGCGACGGGTCGAGCGCCGGGCGGTGCCACTGCCGTTGGCGCAGAAGATGTTCGATGCCGAGTGGATCGAAAGCCCGATCACGGTCGAGGCCGGTCCACAGGCGGGATGCGAGACCGCACCCGGCAGTTGGCTGGTGCTCACCGACGCGACCGCGGACAGCCAAACCCGGCTCATGGCCGACCAGTTCATCGAGCGGTGGCCTTCGCCGGTGCGGCGGGTGATCCGGATCGCCTGCCG
>NZ_UPHQ01000023.1 GCF_900566055.1 Mycobacterium innocens | reverse complement strand
GAACACACGATGACGGGCGCTATCGGTCGCCGAGAGCACCGCCGAGGTCTTGCCGACATCGACGGCAACGACGATCGTGGACAACGTGACTGGGGCAAGATGCACAGACATAACAACACCTCCGGGGACGTGTCAGGAAACCCGCGTGCGCCAACACACGGACCTCAAAAAGGAATCACTTACAGATCCCTTCCTGACACCTCCGGAGGCGTTTGTGAAGGACCACCCCGATCTATATCAGCGGTTCAGATATAGATGTCGGCCAGCACCGCCAACGTCAGCGCCACGGGCAGAATCGGCAGGCCGAACGCGAAGGCCGCCCACAGGTCGTCGCCGCGCCAGCGCAGCAGCAAGCCGCCCAGCACAGCACAGACGGCCAGCACGCCCGAAAGCAGCAACACCGCCACGCTCCAGCTGCTCACCGTGGTGAGGTCCTCGCCGATCGAAATGGCCACCAGCCACAGCACGTAGCCGGTGGCCAGACCGCCGATGCCACCCGCGAGGGTCTTGGTGCGAATCATTCGGGTGACTCAGAAGTTGATCATGTGACCGGTCAGGCCGTGAAAGCACTCCTGCAGCGCCTCCGACATCGTCGGGTGAGTGTGGACGTTGCGTGCCAGCTCGGTGGCCGTCAGGTCCCATTTCTGCGCCAGCGTGAGCTCGGCCAGCAGCTCGGACACGTCGTGGCCGATCAGGTGCCCACCCAGCAGCTCGCCGTGCTTGGCGTCGGCCACCAGCTTGGCGAAACCGCTGGGGTCGCCCAGGCCGTGCGCCTTGCCGTTGGCGGTGAACGGGAATTTGGCGACGACGACGTCGTAACCTTCGTCGCGGGCCTGCTGCTCGGTGAGCCCGAAGCTGGCGACCTGCGGCTGGCAGAAGGTCGCCCGCGGCAACATCCGGTAGTCGCCCAGCGCCAAAGTCTCTGCGCCGGCGATGGTTTCGGCCGCCACCACACCCATGGCCTCGGCGACATGGGCCAGCATCAGCAACCCGGTGACGTCGCCGATCGCATAGATGTGCGGCACGCTGGTCCGCATGTAGTCGCTGATGCCGATGGCCTTTCGGTCGGTCAGCGCAACACCGGTCTTCTCCAGCCCGTAGCCGTCAACGTTCGGTGCAAAGCCGATGGCCTGCAATACTTTCTCGGCCTTGAGTTCCTCGGATTTGCCGTCCTTGCTGACCACCACCGTGACCTCGGAGCCGTTGTCGGTGATCGACTCGCACTTGGTACCGGTGAGAATCTTGACGCCCAGCTTCTTGAACTGCTTCTCGATCTCCTTGGACACCTCGGCGTCTTCGTTGGGCAGTGCCCGCGGCAGGAATTCCACGATGGTCACGTCGACGCCGTAGTTCTTGAGCACGTAGCCGAACTCCATGCCGATGGCGCCGGCTCCGGCGATGATGATCGACTTCGGCAACTCCCGGGACAGGATTTGTTCCTCGTAGGTGACCACGTTGGCCGACAGCGACGTGCCGGGCACCAGCCGGGTACTGGCGCCGGTGGCGATGATGGCGTTGTCGAAGGTGACCTCTTGGGTACCGCCGTCGTTGAGATCGACCAAGAGCGTGTTGGCATCGGTAAACCTGCCGTAGCCGTGGATCTCGGTGATCTTGTTCTTCTTCATCAAAAAATGCACCCCGGCGACGCGACCCTCGGCCACCTTTCGGCTGCGGTCGAAGGCGACGCCGTAGTCGAAGGTGGCCTCGCCGCTGATGCCGAAAGCTTTGGCGTCCTTGGTGAAGATGTGCACGAGTTCGGCGTTGCGCAGCAACGCCTTGGACGGAATGCAGCCGACGTTGAGGCAGACGCCGCCCCAGTATTTCGGTTCAACGATTGCGGTGTTCAGACCGAGCTGCGCGGAACGAATAGCGGCCACGTATCCGCCCGGGCCGGCCCCGAGGACGACGACGTCATAGTGAGTCACGGGCACTACCCTAACGGCTGCAATGCCCGGACCGGGACCGAGTCAGGGCAGTCACGATGGCAATCACCACAGATCACCACAGCCGTTGACGCCGCGGAGGCGACTGGCATAGCCGGCACGATCCGCCCGATGCGTGAAACCGCGTCGGAACGCGGTCCGGCTTCGTCGCTGCAAGACGCTGGAAGCCGTTGGAAATCGGTCGTCACGGTGCGGCAGTCGCCGGTCACCCTGAACTGCGCGCGCCGTCCGATCGGCCGCGACGCTACTTAGTTCATCGTTTCGACGCGGCGCCGGGGCCGCGACTTTAGAATTGACGCAATCGAAAGAAGTGGGCGCAATGGGGATTACCGATATCCGAGAGCATCGTTTCGGCCGAGCCGATCACCCAGTCTGGCCCGAGGACACCGGCACGACCACGGCTACGATGCTCGCCGTAAGCGCGCTGCCGCCGCGGTCGTTCACCACGATCGAACGATGTATTGCGACGCTGCCGCCCATTGAGGAGGTTTGGGCGACGCTGCCCGACGCCGCGGCGACGGCTCAACTGAAGCGGCGTGAAAACCTGCTCGACGTCGCGACTCTTTCCTGTAAAGCGATCGAACTTCTGCATGGCATCATTTTCAGTCTGGGTATTTACCACGCGATCATTCGCCATCCGCCCTCCGTGAAAGCCAGCACCAAGCAGACCCTGATAGCGGGCGGGCTCGACGGCACCGTGCTGCTGGTCAACAAGACGATGACGGTGCGGCTGGACAACCAGCACTTTCTGTTCACCGGGGCGGGCGACTTCACCATCAATCGCCGGTTGTTACACCGCGTCGCCGCAGAACTGGGCCTTGCCAAACGTGCCGTGAAAGATTGCCGAATCAATCCGGCGGATTACTGTCCCGAATCCGAGTTGGGGCTATTGAAAGGCATGGTCTCTGCTTTCATCTCACCCGCGATACCACGGCCGACATTGCAAGGGGTAGTGCTCATTGCGCCAACGGAGGTTGACCGGGCCGAAGGGCACATGGTTGCGATATCGCTCTCGCCATTTGAGAGTCTGGTCGTGCGGCTCGCCGACTTGCCTGTATTGGTACAGCACTACGCGGCGCGCGCATATCCCGACCTCAACAGGACCACACTTGGTGCAGAATGCGGCGGGATCGGGAGCCTTCGCGGATAGTCGACCAAGCGCTGACTCCAGGATGGCGGTGTCGAAGGTCCACACGGCATGCCGCGTCCGCCGCTGTGGGGCCAGCGACTACCACACCGGCGACCCCAGCGGGGAATCCCATATCGCTGAGCATCGCGCAAGCCGTGCCGTTCAACAAGCATCGGGAGCCGACGAGCCGAGCCGCTCCGAAGTTGGCCCTCATCAGCCCGCTCTTGGCAATCCCGCCAGTGACGCCGCGATAGCCTCGAACTCACTTGCAGATGCTACGAAGTGACGGCGCCGGTGTGTTCGGCTTCGCCGCCGGAGGTGCATTCGGGATTACTTTATGCGGGTCCGGGACCGGGTTCGTTGCTGGTCGCGGCGGAAACCTGGACAGCGCTGAGTGCGGCGTACGTGTCGGTCGCCGAAGAATTGACTGCGGTGCTCGCCGGGATGCAAGCCGGCGCGTGGGACGGTCCCGCCGCGGAGTGTTGTGTCGCGGCCTATGCGCCGTATACGGCGTGGTTGATGTAAGCCAGCGCCGATAGCGAGCAAGCCGCTGCTGCTCATAAGGCTGCGGCGACGGCCTATGTGAGTGCCTTGGCGACGATGCCGACATTGAGCGAGCTGGCGGCTAACCACGCCACCCACGCCGTGTTGTTGGCGACGAATTTCTTTGGCCTCAACACGATCCCATCGCACTAAATGAGGCCGACTATGCGCGGATGTGGATCCAAGCCGCCACCACGATGAGCGTCTACCACGCGGTCTCCGCTACCGCACTAACCTCCATACCGCGCACGAGTCCGGCACCGGTCATCGTCAAACCTGGGACAGCTATCGCCGCCGACATCGTCCAAGCCGCCGCCCTCGACCCGATTCAGAAATTATTATTTGAGCTACCTCTATTAATTGTGAGCGAATGGTCCAATAGCATACTGGCGATTTTTGAGCCATTCTTGTTGATTTTGTGGGGTCCGGAATTCTTTATCAAAGCGCTTTGGTTCCTTTTGACTGGCCACTTTGCCACCGCCCTTGATTTGCTGGAAAATTACCTCCTAATTTGGTACTTTTCCCTTTATCATTGGCTTGGCAGGTACTGATAGATCCTTTCATCGTCGCAGGTGCGATCCTCGAATGGATTCTTGGCGGCGCGGGTCTTGGTCTTATTCCGGCTTTGGCGACGTCAGTTGCTGAGGGGATGGCGCTGTCGACGGCTGCGGTGGCCATGGCTGCTGCCGACTCGAGCGTGGCTGCGGTGACCGCTGTGCCGGCGACGGGTGTGACGTTGGCGCACTAGGGCCATTGGCAGGTGCATCGGCGGTATTGCCGCAAGCGCCGTTGGTATCAGCGGCAACGACGGCGGGCGCCTCGGGGATATCGGCGTCGGTGGCGGCTGCTGATCAGGGTGCTGGCGTGATCGGGTTTGCCGGGGCCACGCCCGCCGGGGCCGCGGTGCAGGCCGGCGGGTTGACCACGATCGGCGGTGGTGAGTCGGGTGGCGGCGCGCGGGTGCCAATGCTGCCGGCCGGTTGGGAGCCGGGTTTGCTCGACGCTGCGCACACCCTGCCCGCGAGCGCCTAATAGGGGATAACGCCGACCAGACAGTGGCCTACCCGCTCGCAGTAGTAATAGCCGTACAGCGGCGCCGCCGCAGCGACCGAGGCAAACGGCCCCGACATCACCCCCAGCGACAACGCCGCGATCATGGGCCGGCCCTGCACCATCGACAGAATCAAGCCGCCCACGGTGCACGCGACCACATAAACCAAGACGACAAAGACGGCCGCCGTCTTATCCAGCGTGTGATACCACCAATAGAACAGACTCAGCCCGATCTCGGCCGCGGCGAACCACGTTCCGAGGATGACCAGCAGCAACTTCCACCACTTCAGGTACTGGTAGCGGCCGGGCACCTGCACCGGTGTGGCAGCCGACTCGCCCGCCGACGCCTCGGTGTGTGCCTCCGCGACCGGCGGGGTCGACGAAGGGCATTCAGGCTCCTCCTTGGGCTGCGTCGCCGAGTCGGCCTTCTCCGCTGGGGCGGCCAACACGGGCAAGGGCTGCGAGCCGGTGTCGAAATCGGGCACAAACGGTGCCGTCCCCGGGTCCGAAACGTGATCTTGGTCAACCTCTTTGTCAGCCACCGGTTGCCACCTGGATCGCCACAAGCACACCGAACCACCCCGGCGCCAGCGCGAGGATGAAGGCGCCCAGCGTCGTTACCCAACGACGCCCGGAAAACAGAATGATCGCCAGCCCGAGCACGCTGGGAATCCCGACCACCAGCGCAATGACGATGTCCGGCCGCATCCGCGCATGGACCAAGACGGTTCCCGCCACTCCCGCCAGCAAGCCGACCGCGTTACCAACCAGCATGGCGCTCGTCAGCAGCCGCGCACGTGGAAGGGGAATCACGTTGTACGACCTTACTGCGGTCACGCCCCAGTGGCCCGGCACGCTCCCGGCGCGTTGTCGGCGACAACCTCACCACGTACCGGCGGCCGCTCACCCCGCGCGTAAGCCACGCCGGTGATCACCGGAACAGCTTCGACCTGGGCCTTCTCTTCGTCGGTGAAGACCCGGCCGCGACTGAGAAAGCGCACGCCCTCGGGGGCTTCCAGGCTGAACCCGCTGCCGCGGCCCGGCACCACGTCGATAACCAGTTGGGTGTGCTGCTCTCGATATTGAGCCTGGTACTGCGGACCGGAGATCCATACCGGCACCCCCGCTTCCGTCACATCGAGCACACCGAGCAGGACGTCGCGGTCACCGACGAGGAAGTCCCCCTGCGGGTAGCACATCGGCGAGGACCCGTCGCAGCAGCCGCCCGACTGGTGGAACATCAGCGGACCGTGCTGCTCGTGCAGCCGGGCCAGCAACTCGGCGGCCGACGCGGTGATGAGCGCGCGGGTGGGCGGGTTCACAACAGCCCGAGCATCAGAACAGCCCCATTGTCAGAACAATCCCAGCGCCTTGTCGGAATAGGACACCATCAGGTTCTTGGTCTGCTGGTAGTGCTCGAGCGCCATCTTGTGGCACTCACGGCCGAAGCCGGACAGCTTGTAGCCGCCGAACGCCGCGTGCGGTGGATAGACGTGGTAGCAGTTGACCCACACCCGCCCGGCTTTGATGTCGCGGCCAGCCCGGTAGGCGGTATTGCCGTCGCGGCTCCACACACCAGCTCCCAGACCGTAGAGGGTGTCGTTGGCGATGCCGATCGCATCGTCGTAGTCGGTGAACGACGCGACCGCCACCACCGGCCCGAAGATCTCCTCCTGGAAGATCCGCATCGCGTTGTTGCCGGCGAAGATGGTGGGCTGCAGGTAGAACCCGCCGGCCAGGTCACCGCCGAGGTCGGCGCGCTCGCCGCCGGTGATGACCTTGGCCCCCTCCTCCTTGCCGATCTCGATGTAGGACAAGATCTTCTCGAGCTGGTCGTTGGAGGCCTGCGAGCCCAGCATCGTCTCGGTGTTCAGCGGATCACCTTGCCGAACCGCCTTGGTTCGGATCGCCGCCAGTTCCAGGAACTCGTCGTAGATGTCGGCCTGGATCAGGCTGCGTGACGGGCAGGTGCACACCTCGCCCTGGTTGAGGGCGAACATGGTGAAGCCCTCCAGCGCCTTGTCCTGGAAATCGTCGTTGGCCGCCATCACGTCGGAGAAGAAGATGTTGGGGCTCTTGCCGCCGAGTTCCAGGGTGACCGGAATCAGGTTCTGTGAGGCATATTGCATGATCAGCCGACCGGTCGTGGTCTCGCCGGTGAAGGCTACCTTGGCGATCCGGTTGCTGGACGCCAGCGGTTTTCCCGCCTCGAAGCCGAATCCGTTGACGACGTTGACCACCCCCGGCGGCAGCAGATCAGCGATCAGTGACATCAGATACAGCACCGAAGCAGGCGTCTGCTCGGCGGGTTTGAGCACCACCGTGTTGCCGGCGGCCAGCGCCGGCGCCAATTTCCAGGCGCCCATCAGGATCGGGAAGTTCCACGGAATGATCTGGCCGACCACTCCCAGCGGCTCGTGGAAGTGGTAGGCGACGGTGTTCTCGTCGATCTGGGAAAGCGTTCCCTCCTGGGCGCGGATCGCCGCGGCGAAATACCGGAAATGGTCTGCGGCCAGCGGAATGTCGGCGGCCAGCGCCTCCCTGACCGGTTTGCCGTTGTCCCACACTTCGGCCACCGCCAGCGCGGCCCGGTTTTCGTCGATGCGGTCGGCGATGTTGTTCAGGATCGCCGCCCGCGCCGCGGGCGCGGTCTTGCCCCACCCCGGCGCCGCGGCGTGCGCCGCGTCGAGCGCCTTGTCGACGTCGGCCTCGTCGGACCGCGGTATCTCACAGAACGGCTGTCCGGTCACCGGCGTCAGGTTTTCGAAGTAGCGGCCCTGGGCGGGTGCGACCCATTCGCCGCCGATGAAGTTCTCGTACCGGGGTTCATACGACATCAGCGCACCGGCGGAACCCGGACGTACAAAGACAGTCATCTTTTCGGCTCCTCGCTAGTCATGTAATACAGCTCACACTACCGCCGCGGCCAGAATGGCTTCTCATGGCTTCTATGAGCGCTGAGACGTCCGATGACCCGTACCTGTGGCTGGAGAACATCACCGACGAGAACGCACTGGACTGGGTGCGCGCACGCAACGAGCCGACCATGGCCCGGTTCTGCGGCGGCGATTTCGAGGCCGACTTCGAGCGGATGCGGGCCGAGGCGCTCGAGGTGCTCGACACCGATACCCGGATCCCCTACGTGGTGCGCCGCGACGAATACCTGTACAACTTCTGGCGCGACGCCGCCAACCCCAGGGGGCTGTGGCGGCGCACCACGCTGGACAGCTACCGCAACGAAAACCCGGAATGGGACGTCCTGATCGATGTCGACGAACTCGGACGAGCGGACGGCCAGAAATGGGTGTGGGCCGGCGCCGGCGTCATCGAACCCGACCACACCCGCGCGCTGATCGGCCTGTCGCCGGGCGGCTCGGATGCATCTGTCGTGCGTGAATTCGACATGCGGACACGCCAATTCGTCGACGGCGGATTCGAGCTGCCGGAAGCCAAGTCCCAGATCTCCTGGCAAGACCCGGATACCGTGCTGGTGGGCACCGACTTCGGCGCTGATTCCCTCACCGAATCCGGCTACCCTCGGGTGGTCAAGCGATGGCGCCGGGGCACCCCGCTGGCCGAGGCGGAGACGGTGTTCGAGGGCGCCCGCGCCGACGTCCGCGTCATGGCGTCAGTGGATCGCACCCCCGGCTTCGAGCGCACCATGATTGCGCGGGCACTCGACTTCTGGAACGACGAGGTCTACGAGCTGCGCGGCGCGGAGCTGATCCGGATCGATGCGCCCACCGACGCCAGCGTGTCCGTGCACCGCGAGTGGCTGCTGATCGAACTGCGCACCGACTGGACGATAGGCGCCACCAGCTACCCCGCGGGCGCCCTGCTGGCCGCGGACTACGACGAATTCCTTGCCGGCACTGCGCAATTGCGTGTGGTATTCGAACCCGACCCACATACCGCCCTGCATCAGTACCTGTGGACCCGCGACCGGCTGCTGATCGTGACCCTCGCCGACGTCGCCAGCCGCGTCGAAATCGCCACCCCGGGCAGCTGGCAGCGACAAGGGTTGGCGGGCATCCCCGCGGCGACCCACACCGTCGTCGTCACCGCCGACAACCACGGCGACGAGTTCTTCCTCGATTCCAGCGGATTCGACACGCCCTCGCGACTGCTGCGCGGCACCGACGACGGACAACTCGCCCCGATCAAGTCCGCGCCGGCCTTCTTCGATGCCGAAAATCTCACGGTGGCACAGTATTTCACTAAGTCTGACGACGGGACGGCCATTCCGTATTTCGTCGTGCGGCCCGCAGCCGCCGACGGACCCGGCCCCACGCTGCTGAGCGGCTACGGCGGCTTCGAGACGTCCAGAACACCCGCATACGACGGCGTGCTGGGCCGGTTGTGGCTGGCCCGCGGCGGCACCTACGCGCTGGCCAACATCCGCGGCGGCGGCGAGTACGGGCCCGGCTGGCACACCCAGGCGATGCGCGCTGACCGGCACAAGGTGGCCGAGGACTTCGCATCAGTTGCAACGGATTTGGTGAAACGAGAGCTCACCACGGTCCGGCAGCTCGGTGCCCGGGGCGGCAGCAACGGCGGGCTGCTGATGGGCATCATGCTGACCAAGTACCCGGAGAAGTTCGGCGCGCTGGTCTGCGATGTGCCGCTGCTGGACATGAAGCGCTATCACCTGCTGCTGGCCGGAGCCTCCTGGATGGCCGAATACGGCGACCCCGACAACCCCGACGACTGGAAATTCATCTCCGAATACTCGCCTTACCAGAATATTTCAGCGGACCGGAGGTACCCGCCGGTGCTCATCACCACCTCCACCCGCGACGACCGCGTCCACCCGGGCCACGCCCGCAAGATGACGGCCGCCCTGGAGGCCGCGGGCCATCAAGTCTGGTACTACGAGAACATCGAGGGCGGGCACGCCGGCGCGGCCGACAACGAGCAGCTGGCCTTCAAGTCGGCGTTGAGTTACTCCTTCCTGCACCGGATGCTGGGCGGCCGCCGGTAACCGCGATGCGCACGGTCGCAGTCGCGGCGTCTAGCGGCACGCATCTTTGGGCACCCCTGTTGTCATGTCTGCGCAGCTGCCCGGAGCACTTCACTGGCTTGCACCCGTCTTGGACCGTGACGGTTACGCGGCGATCATCGTCCTGGTCCGGGCGGAGGGCTTCGGGGCACCCCTGCCCGGCCAAACCATCCTGATCGCGGCCGGGCGGTACGCAGGCACCGGGCAGTTGAACCTCGTCGCCGTGCTGGCGCTCGGAATGCTGGCGGCGATGGGCGGCGACAACATCGGCTACGTCATCGGCCGGTGCGGCGGGCGGCGGTTGGTGCGCCGCGTGGGTCGCCCTGTGGGTGTTGGTCGGTTATCTGGCCGGTGATCACATCGGGGCGATCTACGCGGATTTCCAGCGCTACGAGAAGTACGTGTGGGCAGCGTCGGCCGTCCTTGCCGTCGCCCTGCTGGTCCGTTGGCTGCTCAAACGGCGACCCGGGCACGACGCGGAAACGTAAGAAACACAAGACGTCCCGTGCGCCTCGCAATGACAAGCGCTTGACATTGAAGTCCCCCAGCGGCTTCGCTTCGGCTATGCCTAATCCCCGGTCGATACCCGACTTCGAAACGCTGCTCTACTCGACGGCCGGCCCCGTCGCCACCATCACGTTGAATCGCCCGGAACACCTCAACACGATCGTCCCGCCCATGCCCGACGAGATCGAGGCAGCTGTCGGGCTGGCCGAGCGCGACCGAGACATCAAGGTCATCGTGCTGCGCGGCGCCGGACGCGCCTTCTCCGGTGGTTACGACTTCGGCAGCGGCTTCCAGCACTGGGGCGAGGCCATGATGACCGCCGGCAAGTGGGATCCGGGCAAGGATTTCGCAATGGTCACCGCCCGCGAGACCGGTCCGACGCAGAAGTTCTCCGTTGACCGGACTAAGAGGCAACACTCCGAGATCGCACAACTGGGGTGTCGTACTCCTGCGGTAGGTGTCGTGTCATGCAGGAAGAAGACATTGAACGGGATTTATCCGCGATTGTGGTGCCGCGGTGGGGTCGGGTAGTGCCAGCGGACGGTCCGGTGCCTTGGGCCGTCCTAAGCGATGAGGGCATTGAGGTCGACCCCGTTCAGCGATACCTCCGGCAGTTCGTTGCGCGTGGCGGTTCGCCGCTCAGCATTCGGAGCTACGCTTTTGACCTTCTGCGGTGGTGGCGGTGGTTGAAAGCGGTTGGGATCGAATGGGACCGGGCGACTTCGACGGAAGTGAAGGATTTCGTTTTGTGGCTGAAGTCGACAACGAAGTGGCGTCGGCATGCCCGGACGCGCTCGGCGGCGACTGTGGGCACGCTCAACCCGCTGACCCGCAAGCAGTATCTGGATGACAACTACCGGGCCCGAACCATCCGGCATTGCAATGCTGTGTTGCGCGACTTCTACGCGTACTGGATTGATGCCGGCGAGGGACCGCTTCTTAACCCGGTGAGTATCGATCACCGAGCGTCTGAGCGTCCCAACGCAGGCCACAACCCACTGCAACCGTTTCGGGCTGGTGGGCGCCTGGCATATAACCCTCGGCTGCCCAAGCAGCAGCCGCGAGCGCTATCGGATGAGCGCTGGACGGAGCTGTTTGCGGCGCTGCGATCGAATCGGGATCGGGCATTGCTCAGTATGACGGTCAGTAGCGCGGCGCGATCTGGTGAGATCCTTGGTCTGCGTGTCGTATATGTCGACTGGGGTGAACAGTTGATACAAGTGCGTCGCAAAGGGTCTGGTGCGGTGCAGTGGCTACCGGCCAGCTCCGACGCCTTTGTGTGTGGTTGAGGTTGTATCTGTCCGATCTGGCCACGCCGCTGGAATCGAATGATCCGCTGTGGTGGACGCTGCGGCGTCGTGACCACGGCGGCGGACTCACAAGACATCAGGTCGATTACGAAGCCTTGCGCGCCGTATTCCGGAGGGCCAATCAGCAGCTGGGCACCAACTGGTCAATGCACGATCTGCGGCATACGGCGGCGGTGCGCATGAGCCGCGATCAATTGCTGACGATGCGTGATGTCCAAGCGATCCTCGGTCACGCCCACCTGTCCACCACGGCCGATATCTACACCGAAGTTAATCCGGGTTTTGGCGGGGATCTGGGGTGTGAGCTGCGGTTCAGTCTGTTGACCCGCAAGAAATGTAGACAAAATAGAGTGTGTCGTTCACGGGATTTCTTCGTCGGGATGGCTAGGATTACCTATTATGTCACGCCGTAACGAGAAGGTGCACGTAGCCAAAGTGCGCAGGGCTCACGTGACCGGCTCCGGTGAGAAGCGTTGCTACGAATCGGTGTATCTGCGCCGTACGTTCCGCCAAGGCGGCAAGGTG
>NZ_UPHQ01000299.1 GCF_900566055.1 Mycobacterium innocens | reverse complement strand
TAGCACTCCGGGAAGAGACGACGGGAGGGCCGTCGCCTACCACTGACCTGATCACCGTGCCGCCCCGGCAGCACGAACAACAAATCGGGTTACCGCAACCCCACACACTGCTCACCGCCAGCGCCGGAACCCCACCCCCACGTGCTCACCCTGGATGCCCGCGAACAATCGCCCAGCGTCGCGCAATTGGCAGCTGCCTTGGCAACGCGGCTTCGAGCCGACTAGGACCCGCTGTGATGGCCACCAATGACGGCGCGATCGATCGCAACGCGCTCGTGACCGACCTGGATAGAGCCCGCGTCGCATTCCACCGACTGCGCGCCGAGGCGGAGCGCGGCGACGTTTGGACCGAGCCGACGCGCGGGACACGCTGGACCAACGAACAGTTGTTGTTCCACATGGTCTTCGGCTACATGATCACCCAGCGACTGCTCGTCCTCGCGCGGTTGTTGGGCCGGCTGCCCGATCCGCTCAGCCGCGTCTTCGCCGGCATCCTCAACGCTGCAACCGCACCCTTTCATGTCATCAACTACTACGGCTCCTGCGCGGCCGCCCTCGTCTACAACCGCCGCCGGATGGGCGCCAAGCTCGATCGAGTGATCGCATCACTGCAACGCAAACTTGCCCGGGAAAGCGGTAGCGCCTTCCATCGCGGCATGCATTACCCGACCCGGTGGGACCCGTTCTTCCACGACTTCATGATTTAGAAGACATTTACCGCTACCCCGGACTGCATTTTTACTTCCACCAACACCAGCTCACCCTGAACTCGGAAGCGGACTGATCCTTAGCCACTGCCCACAAGGTCACTAACGACGCTGCGTGACACAGACCCTGGACTGTTGCAGGCGGCATGGATCAACAGTCTCGGCCGCACGTCGAGCCAATCCCGGCAACGACGTGCAACCTTCACCTGAACAATGCAACGTCGGGTGCAACCTTCACCACGAATGGTGCAGCCTTCGCCCGAACAGGACGAACACCAGACCAACCACCACGACGGTTTCAAGGGCCCCCAAGAACCACACACCTCTTGCACTAAGGTCACTAAACGATCACTTAACGCCCGGACGAAAAAGTAAAATGAGTCCCATGAATGACCCCGCCGCCGTCGCTTGCCCGCGTTGCGGTGCTTTCCTGCCGGCGGATTTCGGGCCGCGCCGCGGCCGACGGCGGATCTGGTGCTCGGATCGCTGCCGCCGTGATGCTCATGCCGAACGGGTCGCTGCCGCGCGCACTCACCAGCCCATCCGCGTCGTCGAAGTGCCCCGCACCGCCCCGCCCTTGATCCGGCCTGTCGTGATCACACTCCCTCGCGATGATCTCACCCCAGCCGAAGTCGCCGCGCGCGTGCTGGCCAGTCCGACTGCTATGGGCTACGTCTTAGACTCATTGACTAGACAAGCCCGCGAAAAAACACTCGACAAAAAAGTCCGCAACGCTGCCCTGAGTCTCGCCAAAACCCTGCTGCCCGGCCAGCGCCGCTACTAGATGAGTAATTCCCAACTGCGCGCGGAGTGTGCATCGGCTGCGCCGAGTGTGTACTGGCGGCGGCGACACGCCGAGCGGCGCCGCAGTGGTTGCACTCTCGGCGTGTCGGCTTGTGAAGGATGTGGTTGGAGGGCACCGATGGACAGTTATGAAGACAGACCTCGATGCCCTCCTGACCGAACTGTAT
>NZ_UPHQ01000057.1 GCF_900566055.1 Mycobacterium innocens | reverse complement strand
GCGGGGTGCATCGGGGTGGTGGCGGCGTGATCCAGGTAGACCATGACTCGGCCCACGATACCGGCCGGGCCCGAAGACCCGGAATTTTCGGGCAGCGGGCAACGGCGGCGGGCCGCCGGACACGAGCCGCGCGGCGACTGCGGCAGCGTCAGTCGACGTCGGATAGTCCGAGTAACCGGGCGGCATTGCGCCAGAGCCACTGTTCGAGGGTGCCCGGGTCCAGGGGAAGTGCCCGCATTTCGTCGCAGAGTTGCCGGTGCGGAAGGTTCAGCAGGAACGCTCCGGTGCCATAAAGCACCTTGTCACGGATCGTGTTCTGCCCGAATCGCATCAGTGCCTCCCAGCCGGCGCCGGGTGCGGCGAAATACTTGGGTCGGTGCGCAGCGAGTTCGAGGTAGACGTTGGGGTGTTTCCAGGCGATCAGGCATGCCTCGAGCACCCATGGGTAGCCGCCGTGGCTCATCACGATGGTCAGTTCCGGAAAGCGGCACGCCACATCGTCGATGTGGCGGGGATGTCCGAGGTCGCTGGGCCGGGTCCGGGTCCAGTTGGCCGAAGTGTGGATGCTCAGCGGCACTCCGAGTTCGACACATTTGGCGTAGTACGGGAAGTATGCGGAATCCGATGCCGGTCGACCGATCATGAAAGGCCGCAGGCTGAGTCCGCGGAATCCACGGTCGGTGATCCAGTGCCCGAATTGGTCGAGCGCCGCGTCGCCGCCCATGATGTCGGCCCCGGCGAACGGAATGAACCGGTCCGGGTGTCGGGCGGCGAGCGCGGCTACTGACTCGTTGTGCACGAACGTCACGCCGCAGGTGGAGCGTTCGTCGAAGCCGGTGATGAGACTCTGGCAGATGCCGGCGGCATCGAGCTGGGCCAGGATGTCATCGTCGCTTCGCCGAAGCGATTCCGCGTAGGCGTTGAACTGCTCGGCGGTGACCGGCGTCTTGGTGAACACTTCGAGATACCGGAGTTGTTCGGACGGAAAACCGGCACACAGGTCGTCGATGATCTCGGCAGCCGGCACGATCGGCGCCCACATGTCGATGACTTTGTCAGGCACGTCTTCCCCTTCCGCGACAACAGTTGGGTGGCGAACGCCGCGCTTCGCCGAAACTTACCCTGTTGCCGCGGTTGTCGGCGTGTAGTCGCAACCGGTTAGGGCGTTGCGCTCAAGGCCTCAAGCCACCAGCGCCGGCCGGTGCCCCGGGAGCTGCGCCCCCGCATGCACCGCAGACCGGCACCGTGCGGCCAACGTTCGGCGATCGGTACCCGGCAGTTGCAGGTACCCGACATGCACCCGGGTCACCGTGCGGCGCACGGCGAGCACCCGGCACACCGACCGTGCCAACGTGTCCTGGCCCACGTAGGCGGGAGTGGTCGACACGCTGCCGTCGACGCGGTGATACGTGAGCCACAGGGGTTGCACCGGGCGCCCGGCATCGACGGCGGCCTGAAACATCGCCGGGTAAAAGCTTCCCGACGCCAGCCCACACCAGGTGGTGCCCTCCGGGAAGGCCACGACAGTCTGACCGGCGCGCAGCCTGCGGGCGACGGTGTCGACTACCTCGGGCAGCCGGCGTAGGCTGGCCCGCTCGATCGGGATGATCTTCAGCAGGCGGGCCAGGATCCCGATCGCGGGTCCGCTGAACATGTCGGCACGGGCGACGAACGACCCGGGCAACACCGCACCGATTGCGAAGACGTCGAGCCACGACATGTGATTGCTGACCACCAGAACGCCGCGCAGGTTGCGAATCGGGTTGCCCGACACGGTGATCCGGACGCCAAAACAGCGCAGCACCAACCGGCAGTAGGCGCGTTGCACGTGGGTGCGACCGGGCAGTGGCACGCCGAGCAGGGGCAGGCCCGGCGCCAACAGCAGCGCCAGCGTCAGGCGCAGCGCGACCCGCAGCCGCGCAAAACCGGCGGTGTCGCCATGGCCCACGCAGCTGACATCACATGATGCGCGAGGCAGCCAGCAGTGCCCGAAACCGTTCATCGGCGCGCCCCGCCGGCCATCCCGCCGGCCATCTCGGAGGCCACCGCCACCGACCGCAGCCGCTTCAGGTAACGGGTATCGGCGTGACGCTTGCCCAGCAGCACGCAGAAATCGCCGACTCCGAAGGCCGGGTCGTGCGCGGGCTCGCCGCATACCCGGGCACCCAGCCGCAGGTAGCCACGCATCAGGGGCGGGACCGTCGGACGCCGCGGCGGGGCAATGTCGTCGAGGCCTTTACCCCCGATGCGCACCGGCCGGTAGGGGTACACCCGGTGCTGCGCGGCGTGCCGGACCCGCACGAAGTCGCGCACGCCGCGGATCTGACTGCCGGGTGGGTGACCTTCCGCGCCCTCCAGGCCGTCGATGGGCACCGACACGCACCCGGTCACGTAGTCGTAGTCGCATCGGTCCAGGTAGGCCAGGATGCCCGCCCACATCAGCAGCACCACCGCGCCGTTGCGGTGACCGTCGCGCACCGCCGCGCGGCCCATCTCGACCAACGACGGCCGCAGCGGGTCGAATGCGCGGACGTCGAATTCGGTGGCGGTATACAGACCCCCCGCGGCGATGGCACCCGCCGGCGGCAACATCCGGTAGCAGCCCACCAGCTCACCGGTGTCGTCGTCGCGGACCAGCAGGTGGTCGCAGTACTCGTCGAACCGGTCGACGTCGCGGTGATCGATCGCCGACGGCACCGCGAACCCGGGCGTGCTGCTGAAGACGTCGTATCGAAGTTGTTGCGCGGCCTCGATCAAGGCGTCGTCGGTGGTCAGCAACAGGGAATAGCGTGGTCCCGAGGATGATCCGGCCGCCGGATCGTTCGATTTGTCGCTGGGTATGAGGACAGAAGCGATGCTCATGCCACCAACGTGACGCAGCCGGTCAGCTAATCGGCATCGGCGCTGTGACGGGCCGGTGCACGTCAGGTGACAACATGTCGCAGCACCGAATCCTTGCCGAATTTTGAAAATTGATCCAGTATCTTGTGCCGTGGCCCACGTTCCCGGATACGCAAAGCGCCACCGGACGCGCGCCTCGATTCTCGACGCCGCGCTGGCCGAGGCCAGTGAACGCGGACTGCACCGGGCATCGGTGACCGGAATCGCCGCGCGGGCCAACACCGCGGTCGGAAACCTGCACTACCACTTCGGTTCGCGCGCCGAGCTGTTGCGGGCGACAATGCGCAAGCTCATGTCGGATTTCTTCGCGCGGCTGGCCGCCTTCGAAGATCAACCCGCGCAGCACGCCGGTGATTTCTTCGAACGTCACCGCACCGGCTTGCTGGCCTATGTCGACTACGTGCGCAGCAACCCCGGGCATATCCGGTTGGTCGACGAGATCAGGTTTCTCGAGCCCGAGTTGTATCGCCAAGGCATCAACGCCTGGGTCGGGCTGATTTCGGCGCGGCTGCGCGACGGCATCGCGGCTGGCTCGGTACGGGCGATGAACGACGTCGAGATCGCCGCGCAGGCACACTTTTTGGTCGGCGCCCATCGGTTCCTCGAGGACCTGGTCAGCGACGCGGGCCGGGAGGCAGAAGTCGTCGACGCCTACCTGCGATTGGTACGCCGCGGGCTGGCCGCAGAACCCCAAGACACCCAAGACAGTGGAGAGGTCGATCATGACTGAGTTCGCCGGGAACGGATTCGACCCCGATGCGCTGCGCGCCAAATACCAACAGGAACGCGACAAGCGCCTGCGACCGGACGGGATACGCCAATATGTGGAAGTCGCGGGCGCATTCGCCCGCTTCGGCGACGACCCGTGGGCTGATCCAGGCTTTTCCCGCGATCCGATCACCGAAACGACCGACGTGGCGATCATCGGTGCGGGTTTCGGCGGACTGCTCATCGGTGCGCGGTGCCGACAACTCGGCGTGGACGATATTCGGCTCATCGACAAGGCGGCCGACGTCGGCGGCACCTGGTACTGGAATCGCTACCCCGGCATCGCTTGTGACGTCGAGTCCTACATCTACCTGCCGCTGCTGGAGGAGCTCGGCTACGTCCCGACCGAAAAGTACGTCAAGGGAGCCGAAATTTTCGCCCACTGCCGGCGCATCGCCGAGCACTACGACCTCTACCGCAACGCGCGGCTGAACACCGAGGTCACCGAGATCCGTTGGGACCCAAGCGATTCCCGCTGGGTAATCGCCACCAACCGCCATGACACGATCCGCGCCCGGTTCGTGGCGATGGCAAACGGGTACCTGCAGAAACCGAAGCTACCCGGCATCGACGGCATAGCAACGTTCGGCGGCCACGCTTTTCATACCAGCCGTTGGGATTACACCTACACCGGCAAGAGTCTCGAGAGGCTCTCCGACAAGCGGGTGGGCATCATCGGCACCGGCGCGACGGCGATCCAGTGCGTGCCCCGTCTGGCTGAGGCCGCGCAGCAGCTGTTCGTGTTCCAGCGCACCCCGTCAACGGTGGACGTACGGGCCAATCGGCCGACCGACGCGGACTGGGCGGACTCGCTGCAGCCGGGCTGGCAGCGGCGTCGCATCGAGAACTTCCAAATCCTTACCGCCGGAGGCGAATGCGACGAGGACCTGGTCGACGACGCGTGGACCAGCCTGACCAAGAAGTTGCCCATCGTGCGCCACAATGCGTCCGCGGTGCCCGGTCAGGCATCGCCGTTGGAGCTGGCCGACTTCGCGAAGATGGAAGAGATCCGGGCACGCATAGACGCGATTGTGGCCGATCCCGCCACCGCCGAGGCGCTCAAGCCCTGGTACGGGTATTTCTGCAAGCGGCCCTGCTTCCATGACGAGTACCTGCACGCTTTCAACCGCGACAACGTCACCCTGGTCGATACCCACGGGAAGGGTGTCGAGCAGATCACCGAGCACGGTGTCGTCGTCGAGGGCGTCGAATACCCGCTCGACTGTTTGATTTTCGCCACCGGGTTCGAGGTCGGAACCGAGTATTCCCAGCGGACCGGTTTCGAGGTGATCGGTCGCGACGGCCTGACGTTGACCGCCAAGTGGGCCGACGGTATCCGCACCTTCCACGGCCTGCACGTTCATGGCTTTCCGAACTGCTTCATCGAAAGCATTGCCCAGTCCGGCTTTACCGTGAACTTTCCTTATCTGATCGACACCCAGTCCCAGCAGGTGGCCTGGGTGATCGCGTGGGCGCTGCAGCACGGCGTTACCGAGGTGGAGGCGACCGCCGAGGCCGAAGAGTCCTGGGTGGACACCGTCGTGCAGCGCTCGACCGTGATAGCCGGACGGCGGGAGGCGTGCACCCCGGGCTATTACAACCGCGAGGGCCAGGTGAGCGCCAGATTGCGGCAGGACAGCTTTTTCTTCGGCAGCCCAACGGAATACACCGACATCCTCACGGCGTGGCGGGAGGCAGGCCAGCTCGACGGCCTCGCCATGCGCATTTCGGCACCCACCGATCAGGAAGTCGCATCATGATCAACGGCACGTTCGACGCCTCCCGCTACCGGTGGAAGGAGGTGACCGGACGCCCGGGGTCGAAATACAAGATCCAACACGACTACACCATCCTGGGCTACGACCGTGACGCCGGCACCCTCGACATGGTGGTGCGCTGGCAAGGTGACGGCGGGCATTGCCCGATCCACCGCCACGCAGCCACCACCAGCATCATCGTGCTGGCCGGCGAGCAACATCTGTGGGATGTCGAATCAGACGGTTCGATCGGCAATCATCGCTTCCGGCGTGCCGGTGACTATGCGCTGACCGGCAACGACCAAAAACCGCATCTGGAGCGCGGCGGCGACGACGGCGGCCTGGTCTACTTCGGGGCTCGCCCCGACTCTCCCGACGCGTTGCTCTACGAGATTTACGATGCCGGCATGAATGTCGTCGCCCAGATCACCATCGACTCCCTGGTCGCCGATTTCAACGCCGACCCGGTTCCGGCCTGACCACCGTGGGCCTGCAGATCGATCAGGAAGTGCTCGCCGAGCTGGCGTTGCTGAATACGGGCGGGACCGAATCCGAGCCGCCGCCGGTGGGCGATGTGACCACCCGGCGAGCCAACAGCAAGCGCACAGTCGACCAGCTCATGGCCACCCGTCCGCCCATCACCGGCGTAGCAGTGCAGCACCATGCGGTGGACACTGACGACGGTGCCACGTTGACGTTGCACTGGTACCACGCGACGACGGAGCAACCGCCTGGTAGTGCCGTGCTCTATTTGCACGGCGGCGGAATGATTTTCGGCATGCGCGAACTGGGCGGCCTCTACGACTGGCTCACGCGACGCTACGTCGCCGCTTCCGGTGTGCCCATGTTGCTCGTCGACTATCGCACCGCACCGGAGTCTGCACATCCGGTCCCGGTGCATGACTGCTTTGCCGCCTTGGAATGGCTGCACGGCCACGCCGGCGAATTGGGCGTCGATCCGGCCCGGGTGGCGGTCATGGGCGACAGCGCCGGTGGCGCGCTGGCCGCCGCGGTGTGCCTGATGGCTCGCGATCGCGGTGGCCCCGCAATCGCCCAGCAGCTGTTGGTCTATCCGATGCTCGATGATCGCACCGCGCTACCGGACCCTGAACTGGTGCCGTTCGTGACCTGGACCTACGACGACAACATCACCGGCTGGCAGGCCCTGCTGGGCCAGAGCGCCGGCGCCCACGGCGTCAGTTCCTATGCGGCTCCGGCGCGGGCCAGCGATGTTTCGCGGCTGCCGCCCACATACATCGACGTGGGCGACCTCGACATCTTCCGGGACGAGGACGTCGCCTACGCGCGCCGCCTGGCCGCCGCCGGTGTCCCGACCGAGTTGCATGTGCATCCCGGTTGTCCGCACGCGTTCGAGGGGATGGCTCCCAATGCCGCGGTTTCCCGGCGGGTGATCGCCGACCGCGTGCGCAGGCTGCAGATCATCTAAGGCACTTTGCGATCGCCTGCCCGGAATGCGTTGAGTAGCTTGGCGATCAGACGATGCGTGGTCAGTGACCGACGGGGCAACCGCGCGTGCAGACACCGTAGTCGACCTGCCAGTGCTTGATGCCGTTCAGCCATCCGGATCGCAGTCGCTCGGGCTGAGAAATCGGCTTCAAGTCGGGCATGTAGTCGGCGATCGCGTTGAAGATCAAGCTGATCGTCATCCGGGCCAGGTTGGCCCCGACGCAGTAGTGCGCGCCGGTGCCGCCGAAGCCGACGTGCGGGTTGGGGTCTCGCAAGATGTCGAAGGTGTCCGGGTGGTCGAAGACGTCGTCGTCGAAATTGGCCGACCGGTAGAACATCACCACCCGCTGGCCCTTGCGCATCTGCACACCGGAAACCTCGGTGTCTGCCAACGCCGTACGCTGAAACGCGGTCACCGGGGTAGCCCAGCGCACGATCTCGTCGGCCGCGCTCTCGGGACGTTCCCGCTGGAAAAGCTCCCACTGGTCGGGGTATTCGGTGAATGCCATCATGCCCTGGGTGATGGAGTTGCGAGTGGTCTCGTTGCCCGCCACCGCCAGCATGAGGACGAAGAACCCGAACTCGTCGTCGGACAGTTTCTCGCCGTCGATGTCGGCGCGGATCAGCGTGGTGACGATGTCGTCGCCGGGGTTCTTCGACTTCACGTCGGCCATGTGCATGGCATAGGCCAGCACCTGCATCGACGACGCCTCGGCGTCGATATCTGCGTATTCGGGGTCCTCGCTGCCCGTCATTTCGTTGGACCAGCGAAACAGTTTGGCTCGATCTTCTTGCGGCACCCCGAGCAGGCCGGCGATCGCCTGCAGCGGCAGCTCGCAGGAAACCTGCTCGACGAAATCGCCGGAGCCTTGCGCCGCAGCGCTTTTGACGATGTGGTGCGCGCGCCGGTCGAGCTCGTCACGCAGCCGTCCGACGGCCCGCGGGGTGAAGCCCCGCGAGATGATCTTGCGCAGCCGAGTGTGGTGCGGGGCGTCGATGTTGAGCAGCACGGCCCGCTGCATGTCGATGTTCTCCCGCTTCATGTCGTCGGGGAACCGAGGGATCGCGGTGTTGACGTAGGTGGAGAAGACATCGCTGCGCAGCGAAATCTCTTTGACGTCTTTGTGTTTGGTGACAACCCAGAAGCCGCCGTCGTTGAAGCCGCCCTTGCCGATCGGTTGGTCATTCCACCAGATCGGCGCGAGGCGGCGCACTTCGGCGAGTTCCTCGACGGGCAACCGCTCGGCGTAGATGTCGGGGTCGGTGAAGTCGAAGCCGACAGGCAGGCTCGGGCAGGTCATCGGCTGGCCTGCGG
Organism: Mycobacterium innocens; assembly: GCF_900566055.1. Lineage (GTDB taxonomy): Bacteria > Actinomycetota > Actinomycetes > Mycobacteriales > Mycobacteriaceae > Mycobacterium > Mycobacterium innocens. The sequence continues at coordinate 18,691 of NZ_UPHQ01000057.1, read as the reverse complement.
CCGGCACGCGCACCCGCGTGTGCATTCGCCGGCGACACAACCGTCGTGGCGACAATCCCGAGCGGTCCTCCGCCGTCGGGCGAACGTGCCCGCGCCGCACATTCGGTTCCTCCCCAATCGGCCGGCGCAGCAAGCCGGCCGCCGTGTCAACTAATCGATCAGTTGATTGAATCCACTATGGGCACCGCGAGCGACCGCAGTCAAGAGCTGCGGCCGCACGGGGGCACCGATTATTCAGCTACCGGAAATGCCCGGTCCGCGGGGCCGTGAAACACGGTGGGAGAAAGCCGCGCGCCGGGATCGCAACGACCTGGCGGGCGGCTCGCGCGGGGAAGATCAGCCCTTGCGGGCCTTGATCGCCTCGGTCAGCTGCGGAGCGACCTTGAACAAGTCACCGACCACACCGTAGTCGGCGATCTCGAAGATCGGCGCCTCCTCGTCCTTGTTGACCGCGACGATGGTCTTGGAGGTCTGCATGCCCGCGCGGTGCTGGATCGCTCCGGAGATGCCCAGCGCGATGTAGAGCTGCGGGGACACCGTCTTGCCGGTCTGGCCGACCTGGAACTGGCCCGGGTAGTAGCCGGAGTCGACGGCGGCACGGGATGCGCCGACGGCGCCACCGAGCGAGTCGGCCAGCGCCTCGACGACGCTGAAGTTCTCGGCGCTGCCGACGCCGCGGCCACCCGACACCACGATGGTGGCCTCGGTCAGCTCCGGCCGGTCGCCGGCCACCGCGGGCTGGCGGGAGGTGATCTTGGTGGCGTTCTCGGCCGGAGCCGGCACTTCCACGCTGACCTGCTCACCCGCGCCGTCGGCCGGCTGCGCCTCGATGGCGCCGGCGCGCACCGAGATCACCGGGGTGTCGCCGTTGGCCTGCGCCTCGACGGTGAACGCGCCACCGAAGATGGAGTGGACGCCCACCGCACCCTCTTTGACGTCCACCACGTCGACGAGCAGGCCGGACCCGATCCGGGCGGCGAGCCGGCCGGCGATCTCCTTGCCGTCGGCGGTGGCGGCCACCAGCACGGCGGCCGGGGCCGAGGACTCGGCCAGCGCCGCGAGCACGTCGACATACGGCATGATCAGGTATTGGTCGACGACATCTGACTCGGCGACGTAGATCTTGGCGGCACCGGCCGCCTTCAGTCCGTCGACCAGCGGCGCGGCGGTGCCCGGGGCACCGACCACGACGGCCGCCGGCTCGCCCAGCGCCCGGGCGGCGGTGATCAATTCGGAGGTGACTTTCTTCAGCGCACCTTCAGCGTGCTCAACGAGCACCAGTACTTCAGCCATGGGTTATATCGCTCTCGTCTCGGAATAGCGCTGGTTCAGATGATTTTCTGGCCGACCAGGTACTGCAGGATCTGGTTGCCGCCCTCGGCCTCGTCAGCGACCTTCTTACCGGCCGTTTTCGGCGGCTTGGGTGTTGAGGACAACACCGCGGTCCCGGCATTGGCCAGCCCCACCTCGTCGGCCTCGACACCGATCTCGGCCAGGGTCAGCACGGTGACCTCTTTCTTCTTGGCGGCCATGATGCCTTTGAAGGACGGGAAGCGTGGCTCGTTGATCTTCTCGTTGACGCTGACCACCGCGGGCAGGGTGGCCTCGAGGGTGAACACACCGTCGTCGGTCTCGCGCTCACCGATGACTTTGCCGCTCTCGACCGACAGCTTGCGCAGGTGGGTGAGCTGCGGCAGGCCGAGGTACTCGGCGATAATGGCCGGCACCGCGCCGCCCACGCCGTCGGTGGACTCGTTGCCGGCAATCACCAGCTCGGTGCCTTCAATGGTGCCCAGGGCACGCGCCAGCGCCCACCCGGTCTGGATGACATCGGAGCCGTGCATCCCGTCATCCTTGAGGTGCACGGCCTTGTCGGCACCCATGGACAACGCCTTGCGAATCGCCTCGGTGGCACGCTCGGGGCCCGCGGTCAGCACCGTCACCGACCCTTCGACGCCGTCGGCTGCCTCCCGCTCCCGGATCTGCAGCGCCTCTTCCACAGCGCGCTCGTTGATCTCGTCCAGGACCGCATCGGCGGCCTCACGGTCGAGCGTCCAGTCACCCTCGGTCAGCTTGCGCTCCGACCAGGTATCCGGGACCTGCTTGATCAGGACCACGATGTTTGTCATGAGTGTGGCTCGTCCTCCTCGAAGGCGTCCGGCAGCGCTCGGCCGCCGGACCTCGGTCACGCGGTTCGCAACCGCACCCGGCATGTTACTAGACGGTAACTTTTTGCGGTCTGCCCTCACACCATAGCGGGTCGTATTTGCCGGATTGCCCGGTCACCCCGGCAAACGGGGGATCTACGGCCCGTTGGTCGGTACGCTTCGCATCCCCGCCGGACCGCCCGTAACCGGTGCGCGGTTCGCGAATCGGGCGGTACGGGTTAGCCTGCCTTAACAATGAGCGCATTCGTCCCCGGCCGTCCCCGAAACACCCCGACCGACTCCCCGCCGGCGGTCTCTCCGACGAGCCCGACGGTGCTCACCTTGACGGGTGAACGCACCATCCCCGACCTGGACGTCGAGAATTACTGGTTCCGCCGCCACGAGGTCGTCTATCAGCGGCTGGCGCCCCGCTGCGCGGGCCGTGACGTGCTGGAAGCCGGGTGCGGTGAGGGCTACGGCGCCGACCTGATCGCCGAGGTGGCCCGCCGGGTGGTCGCGATCGACTACGACGAGACCGCCGTGGCACATGTCCGGAGCCGCTATCCCCGGGTCGACGTGATGCAGGCCAACCTGGCAGAGCTGCCGCTGCCCGACGCGTCGGTGGACGTGGTGATCAACTTCCAGGTCATCGAGCACCTCTGGGACCAGGGCGGTTTCGTTCGCGAGTGCGCCCGGGTGCTGCGCCCGTCGGGCCTGCTGATGGTGTCCACCCCGAATCGGATCACCTTCTCGCCCGGCCGCGACACCCCGATCAACCCCTTCCACACCCGCGAGCTCAATCCCGACGAACTCATCGAACTGCTGGTCGACGCGGGCTTCGCCGAGGTGGCCAGGTACGGGTTGTTTCACGGGCCGCGGTTGCGCGAGATGGACGCCCGCCACGGCGGTTCGATCATCGACGCCCAGATCGAGCGGGCGCTCGCCGACGCGCCGTGGCCCGCCGAGCTGGTGGCAGACGTCGCGGCGGTCACGACGGCCGACTTCGACATGGTGACCCACGACGACGGCCACGACATTCAAGACAGCCTGGACCTGATCGCGATCGCGGTGCGGCCGTGAACGCACCCGCAAGCCGGGTGCCCGGATTGTTCACCCTGGTCTTGCACACCCACCTGCCATGGCTGGCCCACCACGGCCGGTGGCCGGTCGGCGAGGAGTGGCTTTACCAATCCTGGTCGGCCGCCTACCTGCCGTTGTTCCGGGTGCTTCGTGAGCTGGCCGGCGAAGACCGCCGCGGCTTGCTCACCCTCGGCATGACCCCGGTGGTCAACGCCCAGCTCGACGACCCGTATTGCCTGGACGGGATGCACCACTGGCTGGCCAACTGGCGCTTGCGCGCCAGCGAAGCCACCAGCCTGCGGTGTGCGCCGCGCTCGAAATCGGCCCACTATCAGTCCTGTGCACCGGAAGCGTTGCGGGCGTTCGGGATTCGCGAGTGCATCGAGGCGGACCAAGCACTTGACGACTTCGCGGCGCTGTGGCGTCACGGCGGCAGCCCGCTGCTGCGCGGCTTGATCGACGCCGGCGCGGTGGAGCTGCTCGGCGGCCCGCTGGCGCACCCATTCCAGCCACTGCTGAATCCCCGGCTGCGCGAGTTCGCGTTACGCGAAGGCCTGGCCGACGCGTGGTTGCGGATGGCGGCGCGCCCAACCGGCATCTGGGCGCCCGAATGCGCCTACGCCCCCGGCCTGGAGCACGACTACGCCGCCGCGGGAGTCAGCCACTTCATGGTGGACGGACCGTCGCTGCACGGGGACACCGCGCTGGGCCGGCCGGTCGGCGACACCGACGTGGTCGCGTTCGGGCGTGACCTGCAGGTCAGCTACCGGGTGTGGTCGCCGAAATCCGGTTACCCGGGACACGCGGCGTACCGCGATTTCCACACCTACGACCATCTGACGGGTCTCAAGCCGGCCCGGGTCACCGGCCGCAATGTGCCATCGGATGCCAAGGCGCCCTATGACCCCGAGCGGGCCGATCGTGCGGTCGACGTTCATGTCGCCGACTTCGTCGACCTGGTGCGCGGGCGGCTGATTGCCGAGTCGGAGCGGATCGGGCGGCCCGCCCACGTGGTCGCCGCCTTCGACACCGAATTGTTCGGTCATTGGTGGTATGAGGGGCCGACATGGCTGGCGCGGGTGCTGCGGGCGTTGCCGGCCGCCGGGGTGCGAGTCGGCACGCTGCGGGACGCGCTCGATGACGGGTTCGTCGGCGACCCGGTCGAATTGCCGCCCAGCTCTTGGGGTTCCGGCAAAGACTGGCAAGTGTGGAACGGCGAGAAGGTGGCCGACCTGGTCCAGCTCAACTCCGAAGTCATCGACACCGCTTTGACCACCGTCGACAAGGCTTTAGCGCAGACGGCGTCGCTGGACGGGCCGATCCCCCGCGATCATGTCGCCGATCAGATCCTGCGCGAGACGCTGCTGACCGTGTCCAGCGACTGGCCGTTCATGGTGAGCAAGGACTCGGCCGCCGACTATGCCCGGTATCGCGCGCATCTGCACGCCCATGCGACGCGCGAGATCGCCGGGGCGCTGGCTTCTGGCCGGCGCGACAACGCGCAGCGGCTGGCCGATGGATGGAACCGCGCCGACGGTCTCTTCGGCGCTCTGGATGCCCGAAGGCTGCCCCGATGACGGCTTTGCCGGGGCCGCCGGCCGGCCGGGACTGCGCTGGCCGCATCCATCCTGCGCTCAGCGGCTATTCGGGGGTCGAAGCCGCGCTGTGGTTGCAGTTTCGGCGACGGAATGGGGGGCCGCTTCGATGAAAATCCTGATGGTGTCGTGGGAGTACCCGCCGGTGGTGATCGGCGGGCTCGGCCGCCATGTGCACCATCTCTCAACCGCATTGGCCGCGGTCGGCCACGACGTCGTCGTGCTGTCCCGCCGGCCCGCCGGCACCGACCCCAGCACCCACCCGTCGTCCGATGTGGTCAGCGAAGGGGTGCGGGTGGTCGCGGCAGCGCAGGATCCGCACGAATTCAGCTTCGGCAGCGACATGATGGCCTGGACCCTGGCGATGGGTCATGCGATGATCCGGGCCGGCCTGTCGCTCAAGAGGCACGGCACCGACCGGCCGTGGCGTCCCGACGTCGTGCACGCCCACGACTGGCTGGTGGCGCATCCGGCCATCACGCTCGCCCAGTTCTACGACGTGCCAATGGTTTCCACGATTCACGCGACCGAAGCCGGGCGGCATTCCGGCTGGGTCGCCGGAACAATCAGTCGTCAGGTGCACGCGGTCGAGTCGTGGCTGGTGCGCGAATCCGATTCGCTCATCACGTGTTCGGCGTCGATGAGCGACGAGATCACCGAGCTGTTCGGTCCGGGCCTGGCCGAAACCACGGTGATCCGCAACGGTATTGACGCAGCGCGCTGGCCATTCGCGGTCCGACGCGCGCGCACCGGGGCGCCCGAGCTGCTCTACGTCGGCCGGCTGGAATACGAGAAGGGGGTGCACGACGCCATCGCCGCGCTGCCACGGATCAGGCGCGCCCATCCGGGTACCACCCTGACCATCGCCGGCGAGGGCACCCAACGGGATTGGCTGGTCGAGCAGGCCCGTAAACACCGGGTACTCAAGGCAACCAAGTTCGTCGGACACCTCGACCGCACCGAACTACTGGCGGTGTTACACCGGGCGGATGCGGCGGTATTCCCGAGCCACTACGAGCCGTTCGGGTTGGTCGCCTTGGAAGCCGCCGCCGCCGGCGCCCCGCTGGTGACGTCGAACATCGGCGGCCTGGGTGAAGCGGTGATCAACGGGGTGACCGGCATATCGTGCCCGCCCCGCGACGTGGCGGGACTGGCCGCAGCGGTGTGCGCGGTGCTCGCCGACCCGGCCGCCGCGCAGCAGCGGGCCCGCGCCGCCCGCGACCGGCTCACGTCCGACTTCGACTGGCGGACCGTCGCCGAAGAGACCGCTCAGGTGTATCTGGCGGCCAAACGCGGCGAACGGCAGCTACTGCCCCGGCTGCCCATCGCCGAGCACGCGTTGCCGGACCGCTAGTCGGTACCATCCAGGCCGATCGCTGTGGCGCAATACCGCCACAGCAAGTCGCGATCGTGGTCACTGGACCGGGTCCTGGGCAGGTAGTGCTCGGGTCGGGGCCGGCGATCGTGCCAGAAGGTGCCGGTCGGTGGTGCGGGACTGGTCGCGGCGAGCCACACGGCGGTGTCGGCGCCCTCGTCCAGGGTGCGCAGCAACGGCCCGGTGACTGCGCGAAAACCCGGAAGTGACGACGCTACGCCCGGAGTATCGGCCCAACCCGGATGCATGGAATACACCCGGATGTGCCGGTCGGCCCAGCGGCGGGCCAGGATCGGCGTGAATGCCACCTGCATCCGTTTGGTGCGGGCATACGCGACGGCACCGCGGTAGCGACCGATGCGGTATTCGGGGTCCTCGACGGGCAGCGACTGGGTGTACATCCCGCCGGAGGACATCAGGATCACCCGCGGGTCGTCGGATGCGGCCAGCATCGGAGCCAGCAGCTCGGTCAGCAGTATCGGTCCCAAAACATGTGTGGCCAAGGTGATTTCGTGGCCATCGTCGGTCTCGTCGCGGGTGGCGGGCAGCAATCCGGCATTGTGGATCAGCACGTCCAGCCGCGACACCCGGGTGCGCAGGTCGGCGGCGAAGGTGCGCACGGCGTCCAGGTCGGAGACGTCGCACACCTCCACCCGCACGTCGGCGCCCGATTGGGCGACGATCTCGTCGCGTGCCCGCTCGCCGCTCTCGCGGTCGCGAACGGTCAGCAGCACGGTCGCTTCCAGCCCGGCCAGGCCCGCGGCGATGGCCTTGCCCAGGCCGCGATTGGCGCCGGTGACCAGCGCGGTGCGGCCCCGCAGGGCACCCGGCGGCGGGTCACCCACCCAGCCCGATCGGCGAAGCCGATAGCCGATGCGGGTGTAACCGGGCACGACCGTCCGGTCGAGGGCCGTGTCGAGCAGCGGGCGCAGCCGGCCGAAAACGCTCATACCGCACCATACTTCCCTACCCGGCCTACCCGGCCTACCCGGCCTATCCGCCAGCGGCAGCCCGCTGGCGGCTCAGCCGGCATCTCGGCCGTCACGGCTGCGCGCGTAGGCGCGACCCCGCAGATCCGCCAGCCATCGCGGAGAAAGCCGCAACCCGGGCGCGGTATTGATCACCGGATCGAACGACACGTCGTTACCCGGACCCGGCCTGATGACGATGGTCAGCCTCAGGTGAGCCACCTTCTCGAAATTGGCTCTGCCGCAGGCCTGGTCGAGGGCCACTTCGACGCCACCGTCGTTGATTCGTTCCCGAAAATTGCCGAGAGACAGGCCAAACCCGTTGATATCGGTCAGTATTCGCGCTCGTAGCCACCAGTACTTTGCCTGGTAGCGCAACGGCATGAGGGTGGTCATGGATTGGCCCGTCCACAATATGACCGGCCGCAGCGCCAGCGCCCGGGTCAGGACACCAGATCCCGCGGAGACCAACAGGATGTCCCACGGCGTCGCATCGACCCCGCGGGGGCGCGATCCGCAGGGCCAGCCCGATGAAGTCGGGCAGGGACCCCGGCGTGCGTGCCACCTGCTTTCGACACCCTGGCCACGACGTCGGACGACGGGACCGGAAGCCCGTTGGACGGCGGCGCAACGCGTTCGATCGAACCGGACGCAATGACGCCGACCGGGTGGAAGATTCGACTACCGCGGATCGCGGATCCCCACCGAAAAGGCCGAGCGACGATATCGGAAACAGTCATCCGCGCCGGGTTCCCCTTCTCGGCAGTGCGAAACCAGCACCGGCTATCACCGGTTATCGACGCTGCCGCGCAGCTGCTTTCGGGTCTGTCGCCGTTCGAATTCCGTCGTTCACCGGCCGATCGTGTGTCCCAAGGGCGGCTGTATTGGGCCAGCCGACCGTGCGTCGATGTAGAGCTGCCGCATGACCGCCTGCCAGGAATAGGCCCATAGCGTTGAGCCGCGCGCCCCGTCGAGCAGTCCGACAATGACGGCGCGGTTGTCGTCGGTCAGCGTATATACCGGCCCGCCCAGGTCGCGTTGGTCTGCAGTCATGTCGGCAATGGCAAACCCGTCGTTTCCGACCGAGCTGACCCGGCCGCAGACTTGCCCGGAGGATATTCCGGCGTGGCACACCGGCAGCGCCGGTTGCACGCTGAATCCCGGAATGGGCTGCAACTGACGCCCGCCGGGCAACAGCTCCGAGGCGATCACCTCGGGGGCCAGTGTGATGACTTCGTATTCGACGCCCGCTGCGGAGTCGGCTGCCGCGGGTTCGTTGACGGTGCCGCGCCGGGCGAGCATCACGGTACCGACCACGTTCTCCTTGCTGTCGGTCACGGTGGACCCCTCGTCACAGCGGCCGGCGCTCACCGCGATCCGCAGCCGCGGTTCGACGAACCCCACCGTGCACACCATGGCGCCCTGATGAATTTCCATGCCCGGAAATACCGTGACACCGGGTTTGGCCGCAGCCGGCGCCGGCGCACTGAGCGCCACCAACGCGATCGCTATAGCTACCGCGGAATGGCGAAATCCGTACCACACGGTTTCCATTTGGCCGCTACCATTCCTCGCCTCCACGAGGGCAACTTCCGCAGCCGTCAATTACCACGCTGTACAAGTCGCCCAGCGGGCTCAGATTACCCCTTTGCCGGCGCGGTGAAACCCAAATAGCGCAGAAACACGAGGGCAGTGGCGAGCACATTTTCCGGCGGCGATCTGGTCGCGGACCGGTCGGTTACGGGCCTCCGGTCGAAGGTCAGCTAGCGAAGTGGGATTGGCGGGTGGTAGCCGAAAAGCGAAGACTCGCTCTGGTTCCCCGACCGATATTGCCGGGCCGAAATCTGTTGTGCCGCTGGCCTTAAATTGCCTCTCCGAGGTTCGCGTCGGGTCCGCCCACGGCCACCGCGCCGCGGCTGCCGGCGTTAGGCTTTTCGACGAGGTTGAGTTCACAGCTGACCACCGCGGGGGCGGTGTCCCAAAGGCTGTAGCTCCCGCGCCCACCACCACACTCGATGGGCTCGAAGAATATGACTGCTTTAGGGGCTATCAGCCCACCAGAACAACCCCGCTGCCGCTATGTGGTCGACTGCGCCGGGGCGCGACTATACGTTTACGCGCGCAGCCTGGCCACCATTGTGCGTATCGACGGAGAGATCGACGCGTCGAACGCCGAGCGCATTGCCCACGAAATTCGGCGCTTCGCGCGGGTGAAGGCGCCGTTGATACTCGACCTGAGCCATCTCGACTTCCTCAGCGTTGACGGTTTTCGGGCTCTTCTGGTGCTCAACCACGAACACCACAAAGCCGGCCTGCACTGCAGCGTGATCGCGGGTCCTGCGATGCGACCGCTACTGCGCATTGTCATCAATCACGGTCTGCCTGTCGCCGATTCGGTTGCCGAGGCTCTGCAGTTGATCGAGGACGTCATCCGCTCGCGCCGTCAGTTCGTTGCCGGACTGGTCAAACAACGCGAACCGCAGCGCCGGACCCCGCTCGCGCAAGTCTCCGGAGATCGCCGCTAGGACCTGCCCGCAGCGGTCACCGCCTCGTCACCGGAACGGCAACTTCGTTGCGCCGCAAGCACGGCAGCGTCCACGGCGGGTCATAAAACCACGCCACCGGCACACCGGCCGGCGCGTACTCGGTGCCGTCGAGCAGAGTCAGCAATTCGTCGGTGTGTGAGGCGACGGCGCCGGGTCCGCGGTCACCGCTGAAACGCAGCACGGCGTACTCCTGCGCCGGTACCGAGACGAGTTCGACGGATTCGTCGTCTGGCGTGGGTAGGGTATCCAGCGTCCACTTGGCCGGCATGAAAAACCGGATCACCCAGGTGCCGTCGCCGCCCGCTTGCTGTGCTACCGGGGCCGTCATGGCGAAGCGCTTTCCTGCGCTGGCTGCTCCGCCGGCCCGTTGCTGACTGACCGGAGCCGTCATCGCGATTTTTGAATTCGCGTGATTCGCGCCGAAAATGTAACCCGCCAGTGCACGGAATCCGCGATTGCGGGCGCCTTCCTCGGTATCGCCGACGACGACTTCGGCCGCGATTCGTGGGCCGTAACGGCGGATCTGTAGTCCGCCGTGGAGCTGCTCTACGGTATGGGGCGGTTTCTCGGTCCCGACCCGCACCCCGACGACCGAGCCGGCCGCCTCGACGAGCTGGGTCAGCAGTGGCGCGACACATCCCAGCATCTGCGGACCTACCTTTCGTGTGCTTCACGGCCTAACTGCGCGGACCAGCCCGACGTGTCGGCTCTGAAAATATCGAATGGCCGTCGCTTTTTGCTTTTTCCTCAGCAATCTTATTTCCAGCGACAACGCCACCGCGCCGTACCGCGCCGGAGCCGGTGTAGACCGCGATGCCACGGCCAGTAGCCTCGGTACGAACAGCTGTGGCGCGAAGGCGCAAGACGGGAGCCGTGCGATGAAACCGCAGAACCGGGGACGGCACTTTCCCTATCGCTACGATCCTCGACTGGCTGCGATGTGGCTGCCCTTTCGGTGGCCGGGAAGCCAGGGCGTGACGCTGACGGACGACGGCCGTTTTCTGGCTCGCTACGGGCCGTTTCGTGTCGAAGCGCCGTTGTCGAGCGTCCGCGACGCGCATATCACCGGCCCGTATCGATGGTGGACCGCGGTCGGCCCCCGGCTGTCGATGGTCGACGACGGACTCACCTTCGGCACGAACGCGCGCGCCGGGGTGTGCGTCCACTTCGAACCGCCTGTTCGCCGGGTGCTGGGACTCCGAGACCACTCCGCATTGACGGTGACCGTCGCAGACCCTGAAGGGCTATTGGCCGCGCTCAAGGGCATTCAGTAGCCGCAGCGGCGACCGAGGCGGGCCGGGCCGCGGCGGAAAGGCTTTCGGACCGACGCTGACGAGACGTCCGTTGCCACATCGTCCATGCCGCAACGGATACCACAATTGCCGTCGTGATCGCAGCCGCCGGCAGAACCAGCTGCGCCAACCACAGTCGCCGTTGCACCCGCAGCACCGTGCGCTCTGCGCGCCGGACGCGCCGGGCTGCCTCTCTCGCGTTCACCCCACCCACATACCCGATAGCCGGTGCGCGAAACTCCGGCCGGATGCCGCGCGTTACCGGCCGGCCAGTCTCGGTGATTCAGGGTCGCGCCGGAGACGCCGATCACCCTGCCGCGCCCGTCTGCGGAGCTCAGCCCGCATTTCGACGGCCTCGGCGGAAGACCTTGGGGTCCGCGAAGGTTTCCTCACGAGGCTTAACGGGAAATTGAGATCGAGGGCGGGGTAATGCCGCCGAATCGAGAAATCAGCGGGAGGCAGATATGGCAAGCAGAAGTGGACCCCTGGAAGCCGTCAGCAGCATAGTCGAGGGCGTCAAGGGCGCGATCAAGCAAGTCATCGGTTTGGTGACCGGCAATGATCGGCTCGCGCAGGAAGCAAAGGCCCAGCAGGACAAGGCCGACGCCCAACGCCAGGCCGCCAAAAAGGAGGCCGCGGCCGAATCGGCCCGTGCCGGCGCGAAGGCCGCAAAAGAACGACAGCAGGCCGACCAATAGTTCGTCGACGCGGTGGGCCCGACCGGACTTAGGCCGGGCCCACCGCCGGTTGTCGCCGACTTGCATTGGCGTACAAGGTATTCGAACACCTTTCTGCGGTCGCCGCCGCGCGGCCGGACGCGGGCCGGCATGGTGGTTGGTTTGCTTAATACTTAAATAACTGAAATGCTTGCGGCGTGGTATGGGACGGGCTCGCGGCTGCGGTGACCGGCAGGCGGTCATGGCTGATCACGTTGGGCGTTGCCCTGTTCGGTATCGGCTTCATGGTGTTTATCGGCCCCAATGCCGCGGCGGGTCAGGCACCGCAATCGGTGCCGAGCAACTCCGCTTCGGCCAAAGTCGAGGCGCTGTCGGCACAGTTCCCCGGCGGCGACCGCGCTCCGTTGCTGGTGGTCCTCACCCGCGCCGACGGGGCCGTTCTGGACGGCGCCGATCTCAAACCCGCCGAACAAGTCCGAGATCGGATGCAGGCAGCTGCCCAACCGGGCGCGCCGCCGGCACCGCTACCCGTGCAGGTGTCGGTCGACGGCAGAGCGGCCATCGGGGTGATCACGATCAGCACCGGTCTTTCCGGGTTGGAACTCACCGACGCGGTCACGTCGCTGCGCGCCGCCGCGCACCGCGGGCTGCCGGCAGATCTCGATGCCCACGTCACCGGAGGCCCGGCATTCGGCGCCGACATCGCCAACGCGTTCTCCGGCGCCAATGTCACGCTGCTGGCTGTCACGGGAACCGTGGTCGCGCTGTTGTTGATCGCGACCTACCGATCACCGGTGTTGTGGCTGCTGCCGCTGCTGGTGATCGGGTTCGCCGACCGACTTGCCGCGGCGGCCGGAACCGCGGTCGCCTCGGTGACCGGGCTGAGCTTCGACGGGGCTACCTCGGGGATCACCAGCGTGCTGGTCTTCGGCGCCGGCACCAACTATGCGCTGTTGTTGATTTCGCGTTACCGCCAGGAACTTCGGCGACACGCAGAACACCGTGGCGCCCTGCGCCGCGCGGTGCGCATGGCCGCGCCGGCGATCGTCGCCAGCAACGCCACCGTGGTGCTGGCGCTGCTGACGCTACTTTTTGCCGCTACCCCCAGCACCCGCAGCCTGGGTGCGCTGGCGGCATGCGGACTGCTCGTCGCCGCGGTGTCGGTGCTGGTGGTGCTGCCGCCGCTGCTGGCATTGAGCGGCCGGCGACTGTTTTGGCCCTTCATCCCGGAGCCGGATGCCGGCGCGACCCTCGAATCCGGACTGTGGCACAGCGTCGCCGAACGGGTCGCCCGCCGTCCCGCCCTGGTCGCCGCGGCCACCATCGCGCTGCTGGCCCTGCTGGCCACCGGGCTAGTCGGCACCCGCACCGGTTTGTCGCAGACCGAGCAATTCCGGGTCAAGGCCGATTCGGTGACCGGGTTCGACATCGTGGACCGGCACTTTCCGGCCGGACTGGCCAGCCCGACGATCGTCGTGGCCCCCGCCGCACAGGTGCGGCAGGTGCAGCAGGCGATCAGCGCCACACCCGCAGTGGTGTCGGCGACCGAGTCGGGTAGGTCGACGACCGGTTTGGCGAAATGGTCGGTGGTGATCGATGCGCCGCCGGCATCCAAGAAGGCGTTCAGCATCGTTGCAGCACTGCGCAATTCGACCGCCGCAGCATCCCCCGGTGCGTTGGTGGGCGGCGCCGACGCCCAAGCCCTCGACGTCGGCAACGCGGCGGCCCACGACCGCAGGGTGCTGATTCCGGCGATCCTGATGGTCATCCTGCTCGTTCTGTACGCGCTCCTGCGAGCCGCGTTGGCGCCGCCTACCCTGCTGGCCGCGACCATTCTCGGCGCGCTGGCAGCACTGGGACTGGGTGGCTGGGCCAGCATCCACGTCTTCGGATTCGCGGCACTGGACAACAGCACCCCGTTGTTCGCTTTCCTGTTCCTGGCCGCGCTCGGGGTCGACTACACCATCTTCTTGGTCGTCCGCGCCCGAGAGGAAGCCGCACACCACGGCGCCCGCGACGGAATGATCCGCGCGGTGTCGGCCACCGGTGGCGTCATCACCAGCGCGGGAATCGTTTTGGCCGCTGTTTTCTGTGTCTTGGGCGTGCTGCCGCTGATTGCGCTGACCCAGATAGGGATCATCGTGGGCCTGGGAATCCTGCTGGACACCTTTGTCGTGCGCACCCTGGTGATCCCGGCTTTGTTCACCCTGATCGGCGATCGTATCTGGTGGCCCACTTTCCCGAATATGGCTAGATATCAACATGATCCGGCCTACTCACCAGCGAACGGAGGATTGGATGAATAAGTCGACACTGACCGCTACCGGGCTGGCCGTCACGGCGGCGGCGGGTGCCGGAAGCATCGCCAGCCCGGGATCCACCGCCGGCTGGTACCCGCGGCTTCGCAAGCCCGCGTACCAGCCGCCAAACATCGCCTTCCCGATGGTCTGGACCACCCTCTACGGCGACATCGCCATCAGTTCCGCGGTGGCCCTCGACCGGTTGCGCGCAGCGGGATACCACGACAAGGCGCGCCGCTATGTCGCCGCGCTGGGCATCAACTTGGTGCTCAACGGCGGATGGAGTTGGCTGTTCTTCCGGTTCCACAAACTCGGCGCGTCCGCGGTGGGCGCCGCGGTCTTGGCGACCAGCAGCGCCGACCTGGTGCGCCGCACCGCCGAAGCCGATCGACGCGCCGGGCTGGCGATGCTTCCCTACGCCTTGTGGACGGCCTTCGCCACCGTGCTGGCCACCCACCTCTGGCGGCTCAACCGCTGACCGCCCGATGACGCGGGCGCTCTTGTGGTTTCGTCGCGACCTGCGGTTGCGCGACCATCCGGCGCTGGCCGCTGCCGCCGCCGACGATGAGGTGCTCGCCTGCTTTATCCTCGATCCGCGTCTGGAGGCGTCGTCCGGCCGGCGCCGCCTGCAGTATCTGGGCGATTCGCTGCGGCAACTGCGCGCCGATCTGGGTGGCCGGCTGCTGGTGACCCGCGGGCGGCCCGAAGAACGAATTCCCATAATTGCCAAGGAAATCGAGGTATCGGCGGTACATATCTCCGAGGATTTCGCGCCGTTCGGCCGGCGCCGCGACGAGCGGGTGCGCGCGGCGCTGGGCTGCGTTCCGCTGGTGGCGACGGGAACGCCGTATCTGGTGCCACCCGGACGCGTCGCCAAAGACGACGGGACGCCATATCGGGTGTTCACCCCGTTCTTGCGCCGGTGGAGCGAGGTGGGTTGGCCGTCGCCGGCGCGTACCGGCCGCGACTGTGCGCGCTGGCTGGATCCGGCGCAAGTGCCCGTCGAACACTGCGAAATCCCCGACCCCGGTGCGCCGCTTGACCTGGCTGCGGGCGAGGCCGCGGCTCTTCGGGAGTGGGGAGCCTTCGTCGACGACGGACTGGAACGCTACGCCCAGGATCGCGACCGGCCTGACCTCGACGGCACCAGCCGGATGTCGGCACACCTGAAGTACGGCACCATCCACCCCCGGACCACGGTCGCCGGCCAGGACTTCAGCGGTGCCGGTGCCCGAAGTTACCTGCGCGAGTTGGCTTTTCGCGACTTTTATGCCGCGGTTCTGTATGACCGCCCGGCCAGCGCCTGGCGCAACTGGAACAGTGACTACGACCGCATCCGGACCGATACGGGCAGCCGGGCGGAACACCTCTTCGAGGTGTGGAAGGCCGGCGAAACCGGGTTTCCACTGATCGACGCGGGGATGCGGCAACTTCGCCAGACCGGGTTCATGCACAACCGGGTCCGGATGATCGCGGCATCGTTCTTGGTCAAGGACCTGCATCTGCCCTGGCAGTGGGGGGCGGCCTGGTTCCTGGATCAACTCACCGACGGCGACCTGGCCAGCAACCAGCACGGGTGGCAGTGGTGTGCGGGATGCGGTACTGACGCCGCGCCGTATTTCCGGGTGTTCAATCCGACCACGCAGGGCCAGAAGTTCGATCCCTCAGGCGATTACATTCGCCGCTGGGTGCCTGAGCTGAGTACCGCCGCCGACGTCCACCTCCGGACAGGCAAGCGCCCGTCCGGGTATCCGCCGCCGATCGTGGACCACGGCACCGAGCGCGCCGAGGCGCTGCGCCGCTACCGTGGCATGAGCTGACCGGCGCGCGGTATTTCCCGGATTCGCTTTCGGAGAGGCTGTTTGGCATGTAATTATCAGCCGATTCGCAGTTGTCCCGGTGTTCCCAAGCAGGGAGGCGATATGGCTTATTCGATCGTTCGCGCGTTGCTGATCTCAGGCGCTGCCTTGGGGCTGATGGCCAGCGCCGGAGCCTGCTCATGTTCGATCGGATCGTCGTCGCATTCGGTGAGCAAGAGCGACGTCGCCGACCAGATCAGAGCCAAGATGACCGACGCCGCCGGTAACAAGCCCGAATCCGTGACCTGCCCGGGTGACCTGCCGGCAAAGGTTGGCGCGCAGCTGAACTGCGAGATGAAAGTCAAAGACTCGACCTACAACGTCAACGTCACCGTGACCAGTGTCGAAGGCAAGGACGTCAAGTTCGACATGGTGGAGACAGTCGACAAGAACCAGGTCGCCTCCATCATCAGCAACAAGCTGACCCAGCAGGTGGGCCGAAAGCCTGATTCAGTGACCTGCCCCGACAACCTGAAGGGGGTAGTGGGCGCCACACTTCGTTGCCAACTCACCGACGGCAGCGACAAGTACGGCGTCAACGTGACCGTCGCCAGCGTCGACGCCGGCGATGTCAACTTCGACTTCAAGGTCGACGACCACCCCGAATAGACCCGGTGACATGACGCGTGCCCCGGGAAGCCGCTGATGCCGGGCGATGGTGCAGCTGGCATGCGCCGGCTGAAGCATCGCCACGTCACCGACCGGCGCCGGCCCCCCGCACGCCGGCGATGTCGACCGCACACGTCAACGGTGTGGCCGCAATTCCTATGAACCAGACTGCCGTCAAGGCGATTCGGGACATCCGAGCTTCCGCCGGAAGCTGGTCAAGCCGCTAGCAGACCGAGGAGTATCGATGAGTACCGGCGAGCAACCCGCAGCCCCGACGTCACCCGAGACCGTCGAGCCCTCAACCGGCCAGCGGATGCTCACCGCAATGAACCCCTGTTCCTGCTGTCGCTGGCCGGCGGCTACCCAGTGGGCATCAAACAGTTCCTGCAGTTCTGTTTGATCCTCAGCTACCCCGCATGGCTGTTCACCGTATTGGCCTCGGCTGCCCTCTATTACACGGTGTACGCCACCCTGTGGGCGCTCTTCTGGCCACTGCGTGTCTGGATGAAGAGGAATCGCCCGGACGACTACGCCGCCAGCCAGCGGAGGTAGTCCGGTTGCGGACGGGTTCTCAGCGGGCCGCCTTCTTGCGCTCGATGTCGGCCAGGGCAGCGGCCAGTTCTGCCCGCTGAGCTGCCGACGCATCCCAGGCCACCTGCCGATTCTTGACCACCTTGGCCGGAGCGCCGACGGCGATCGAATAGTCGGGGACGACGCCGCGGACCACGGCGTGCGATCCCAGCACGCAGCCGCGCCCGATGGAAGTGCCCCGCAGCACCGTCACCTTCACACCGACCCAGGTGTCGGGCCCGATGCGGACCGGCGACTTGACGATGCCCTGGTCCTTGATCGGGACCGTGATGTCGTCCATGCGGTGGTCGAAATCACAGATGTAGCACCAGTCCGCCAGCAGCACCGAGGCCCCGATCTCGATGTCGAGATAGCAGTTGATGACGTTGTCCCGGCCGAGCACCACCTTGTCGCCGAAACGCAGTGAGCCCTCGTGGGCGCGGATGGTGTTCTTGTCCCCGATGTGCACCCAGCGGCCGATCTCCAGCTGGGCCAACTCCGGCGTCGCATGAATCTCCACCCCCTTACCGAGGAACACCATGCCCCGGGTGATGATGTGCGGGTTGGCCAGCTTGAACTTCAGCAGCCGCCAGTAGCGCACCAGATACCACGGGGTATAGGCACGGTTGGCTATTACCCACTTCAGCGATGCCAGCGTGAGGAACCTGGCCTGGCGCGGGTCTCGCAATTGCGACCCACGCCAGCGGCGATGCAGCGGCGCACCCCACATGGTCGTCATGGCGGGAAGCCTAGCCTGACGACCCGAAGGCTATCGAGCGGGACGCACAGCGTCCCGAGAAGGAGTCAGGCACACGCGAGCCGCCACGCGTTACCCTCACCTGTACCCGATGGCTGCTATGCCGAACGGCCGGACTCGCCTGCCGGCGACCAATGTTGGGGAAGGATTGGGGAACCCTGCGAAAGGACTGCGAAAGGTCGAGGTGCTTGCGCGACGTCTCCTGACAGCCATGTTCGCCGCCGTGCTCACGGTCGGGCTCAGCGGTTGCGGCAACACGGATTCCTGGGTGGATGCGGCGCCGGCACTGGGCTGGCCCGCGCAATACGGCGATGCCGCCAACAGCAGCTACACCACCACGAGCGGCGCCAGCAAGCTCAGGCTGGCGTGGACGCGTTCGGTCAAGGGCAGCCTGGCGGCCGGGCCGGCGCTGAGTGCGCGCGGCTACCTGGCGATCAGCGCGCAGACCCCGGCCGGTTGTTCGCTGATGGAGTGGGAGAACAACAACGGCCGCCAGCGCTGGTGTGTCCGGCTGGTGCAGGGCGGCGGCTTCGCCGGCCCGTTACTGGACGGCTTCGACAACCTCTACGTCGGACAGCCGGGAGCGATGGTGGCCTTTCCGGTCACCCAGTGGACACGCTGGCGTCAACCGGTGATCGGGATGCCGACCACTCCCCGATTCGTGGGGCACGGCCACCTGCTCGTCGCAACCCATCTCGGGCAGGTGCTGGTTTTCGATACCCACCGCGGCAGGGTGGTCGGCAGCCCGGTGGATCTGGTCGAGGGTGTCGATCCGGCCGATCCGATGCGCGGACTGGCCGACTGCGCGCCGGCACGGATGGGCTGTCCGGTGGCAGACGCCCCGGCTTTCTCAGCGGTCAACGGCACGGTAGTGCTTGGTGTCTGGCAGCCGGGGGCGCCGGGGGCGGGGGTGGTG
>NZ_UPHQ01000082.1 GCF_900566055.1 Mycobacterium innocens | reverse complement strand
CCCCCACACCCCAGGCCGCCCCCCGGCGGCCAAGGCGGTTACCGGTGTCGATCAGCACGGGTTTACCGTCGGTGTCCTTGCCGACCAGCACGGCGCCGGTCAACTCCAGCGTCCTGTTCTTCACTATCTCGGTCAGGGTGTCGAAATCGCGGCGCGCGGCGGCGAGGTCGGAGTAGCCGGCCACCAGTACCAGCGCATGATCATCGGTCATGGAAGTCCCTTCCGCAGATGTTGAGCTTCGGCTCCCCGCACGCCGTAGCAGCAATCGTGGTGACCCGCGGAACCAACGGGTAGGGACCAACGTCCCCGAATCGCCGCGCGGCCGCCAACGACCGACGTGGACTCCGGGGAACTTGAGGTAGGGGACTTCAGCCTCTTCTGCTAACGGGTGCGCCGGTGGTGCGATTCATGGGTGAGCGACTCACCCTTGGGAGGTTGAGATGACCGAGATGACCGGTGGCGAGCTGTTCGCCCGTTCGCTTCAGGCCGAGGGGATCGAGTTCCTCTTCGGGCTGCCGTCTCCGGAGATCGATCCGCTTTTCGCGCAATTGAAGGCCTACGGTATCCGGCTGGTGCCGGTGCGCCACGAAGCGGCCGGGGTGCACATGGCCGAGGGCCTGTACAAGACAACGGGCAAGGTAGCGGCCGTGCTGGGCAATCCCGGCCCCGGCTCGGCGAACCTGCTGCCGGGGGTAGTCACCGCACTTCACGAAGGTGTTCCGGTGCTCGCCATCACTTCCCAGCACCGGCTCGGGATCGTCTATCCGTCACCGCCGTCGACCTTCCAGGGCCAAGACCAACTCGACCTTTTCCGGCCCGCGGTCAAATGGGGCGGCCCGATCTTCGAATGGGCACGCATACCCGAGGTGCTACGGCTGGCGTTCCGCGAGATGCACAACGGACGGCCGGGTCCGGTCCACATCGAGCTGCCGGCACCGATTCTGTATGAGACCGGCGATCCGCGGACGGCGCCGGTGTGGCCGCCCGCCAGCTACCGCGTCGGGCCGCCGCAGCCGTCGGACCGCCAGCTCGACGAGGCCGCGGGACTGCTGGCGGCCGCCCAGCGCCCGGTGGTGATCGCGGGCCAAGGCGTCGACCGCGCCGACGCACGCGGTGGTCTGCTGGATATCGCCGAGCTGCTCGGCTGCCCCGCCATCGGCTCGATGGCCGGGCGCGCGTGCGTCCCCGCCGATCATCCCAACTACGTGTTCGGGTTCGGCCCGGCCGGCGACCTCGCGCGCAGCGAGGCCGACGTGTTGCTGGTGGCCGGCTCCCGGATGGGAAACCTCGACGTCCCCTACGACAGCTACTGGGGCGACCCGGCGGGCAAGCGGCTGATCCAGATCGACATCGACCCAAGGCATTTCGGCGTCACCCGGCCGCTGCACCTGGGCATCCTGGCCGACGCACGAGTCGCGCTCGACGGCATTGCCGCGCGGCTGCGCGCGACGGATCTCGGCCCCCGCGACGGCGCCGACCTGGCCCGCTACCGCCGGCTCGACGAGCAGGTCCGGATGCAACTGGCCACCCCGATACTCGAATGGCAGGGCCCGGGCATCCACCCCGCGCACGCGGCCGGTGTGATCGGCGCGGTTTTCGGTCCGGATGCGGTGTACACCGTCGACGGTGGCAACACGTCGCTGTGGGCCTACAACGTACTGCCCCCGACACGGCCGCGGTCCTATCACTCGATCCTCGAGCTCGGGATGCTCGGCACCGGGATCCCGTCGGCGATCGGCGCCAAACTGGGCGCGCCCGAGCGCGAGGTCGTATGCGTCACCGGCGACGGGGCCGCCGGATTCAACATCATGGAGTTGCAGACCGCCGCCCGTGAGGGCATCGACGTCACCGTCGTGGTGTTCGCCGAGGGCTCATGGACGATGGAGGAGCTGAACGAACTTCAGTTGTACGGCACGACATTCGGCACCGCGCAGGGCGAGATCCGGTGGGACATCGTCGCGCAGGGACTCGGCTGTCACGGCGAGTACGTGGAGCGGATCGAGGACCTCGACGGCGCCCTGCGTCGTTCTCGCGAACACGGCGGCCCGAGCCTGGTGTGTGTGCGGACCGATCACGCCGCCAACCTCGCCATCCCGGCCGAGATGACGGCCCGGTTCTTCGAGGTCTACTCCGGCCCCGCCAAACCCGCCGTGGTCTAAGGTGCGGCTACGGCAGTGCGTTCGTCCCGCGCATGCTCGCGCAGGGCGAGGCGGCATTGATCCCGGCCGGCCGGATGGCGCCGCGCCGCACTGCGAAGTTCGGCGTTGTCGGCCTGAGCCTCCGCTATCCAGGATGGGAGTGCACGTGTCGGATGCCGATCCTCAGCGAGTGATGCGAGACTATCCGGATCCTCCGTCGTCGGATTGGTCGGCAATGCAGGTCCGGTAGGCCTCCCAGCACATCGCGGCAGCGTCAGGCGGCGCATACCTCTCCCGGTAGATGCCTATTTGCACGCTGGCCGACATGCAGGCCTGCTTTTCGCTGGTACAGCTCGTTGTGGGCGCGTCCTGTTGCTGCAGGGGCAGGGTGCCCAGGTCTCCGGCGATCTCCCCGCTTACACAGGGTGTTGTCGGCGACTCGGCCGCCGCCGGGTGGCTAAGACGCCGGCGATCGGGCAGAGCAGAACTGTTGCCAGCGCTAGCCGGGCAACGGGTTTGAAAGACATCAGAGCGGCTCCTCACCAAACAATATGCAGAGGTTTCAGAGTTACGCCCGTCGTCTTGTCGGATCAGCGCATTAGGGCCCAAGGCGGGGGAAGAAGTCCCTAGGGCGAGAAGCCTTCACGGATCGAACGTGAGCTCCATGCTTCGCGCATAGTGCGTCGTTGGGGCACCTTCGTGGCCGCGATCTTGGCAGC
Organism: Mycobacterium innocens; assembly: GCF_900566055.1. Classification (GTDB taxonomy): domain Bacteria; phylum Actinomycetota; class Actinomycetes; order Mycobacteriales; family Mycobacteriaceae; genus Mycobacterium; species Mycobacterium innocens. The sequence continues at coordinate 651 of NZ_UPHQ01000082.1, read as the reverse complement.
TTCGCCGGTTACCGCGGATCCGCCGGGCAACCTGATGGGGCATGCTGCCCGCGGACAAAGAGCAGCACCAGCGTGTGCGTTATCGCCCCGGGCGTCGAGCATTGCGGCCGGCGCCTGTGCGGGGTGAGGCGTGCGCTGAGCGGTGGCGTGATGACGATTAGCCATCACGAATCCGAGGCAACACAGCAGCACAGCGATCACCGCTATCAGCACCGCCGCCCTGCCAGCCCGTGCCCTTACGGCGAGTCTGCCGGGACAGCTAGCCCGTGGGACACGCGCGAGCGAGCCCGGCCCGGCGGCCTGCGTCGCCTCGGATTGGCGCGGTGCGGGCGAACCGACATGGACGGCAGGGGGATTCGCAAACCGCAGACGCGGGGCGCAGCCGACCGCCAGAGCAGCGCGTACCGCGCGGGCGAATTCCCCCGCGGTTTGGTAGCGGTCGCCGGGGTCTTTGGCCATCGCGGCGGCGACGACGCCGTCGAGTGCGGCCGGCAGCCCGGCCACGTAGTCGCTAAGTGGTCTCGCCCGGAAGTCCGTCGGGGGTTAGGTCCAGGCGGTCGGATCGCCGAGATAGAGACCGCAGGCGGTGTCGAGCGCGTCCTCGGGTGCGCCAGCGAATTGACCGGTGGACAGAACAGAATCCTGGTAACC
>NZ_UPHQ01000298.1 GCF_900566055.1 Mycobacterium innocens | reverse complement strand
GGGCAGACCGGCCGCCACCAGAGTTTGCTTCGGACATGATCAGATCCTCCGTAAAAGCTGGGAGAACCCGTCGGATGCCGTCTGATCGACACGCCGATCTCTATCGCGAAGTCAGACGCAAACCAACAGACTACCGTCGTCCGGTCTGTCTCATCTGGCAAATTAGCGGAACAGTCGTGCCGCGCGCTGGTCTTTTGACCCGACTTAAGACTTTTTAGTGTGCAAGGTCACGACCGATTTTGGCGATTGCTTCGCGGAGGTCGACGGGTAGCGGGTCGACGGCGGTGAGAATCTGCTTGCCGGCACGTATCTTCACTGTTCGGTACCGACGGGTTGTTCTGACGAATTTTCTTTATCCTCCATCCTGTTTGGTGCTCGATGTAGTGGCATGCGGCCAGTGCGGCGAAGACGATCGTCAGTTGGGCGGTCGATGGATTCGCGTGTGTGGTGGTAGATCGGCCGGGCTTGCAGGTCGTGCTTGGACATGCGGAAGCTCTTCTCGATGCGGTGAGTCGACCTGGGGCGCGGTGTCGCGGTTTCTCGCAGTTGCGGGATCCGCGGCGGGTCAACCACACGATCTGCACCGCAGTCGCCCCTCAGGAGGTATTCACGGTGCACACGTAGGCCACCACCGCACCCTAAGAGCCCGGAATTAGGGTGCGAATTCCGGGCCGACACTGACCGAAACCGCAGATCAGCGGCCTATGGCAGAAAAATCGCCGAAAGATGTCCTAAGTCGGGTCAGCTAGTTACGCTCGGCGATGAGTTCAATCTGTGCTCATTGTGATCACTCGACTCCACGACACGTGAAAACCGAGGGATAGTGTCCAAATACGTGAATCGCGGGCTGAACGGGCGCTGGCCCCTTTGGTCGCTTGACGGAGCATCTTTCGACCCAGCCGATCCGTCCTTTCACGCATCGCCTGACCGGTTCAGAGGGTGGCAGGCGGCGCGCCGCGAGCATCCGATTGCGTGGACTAATTCGCCCACTTACGGCGAATTTTGGTCCGTCACCACACACGACCTCGCGCGCCAAGTACTGCAAAACCCTTCTCACTTCGCATCAACCTCGGGCATGCGTCTGGGCGGCAACGCTCGCGCTATCGCCTTGGCTTCCGGAAAGATGCTTGCCGTAACAGACCGTGGCGCTCATCGACGATTGCGAGCCGCCCATTTAGCGTGGCTGTCCAAATCGGCCGTTGATCGGATGAGCTCCGATATTGAACGCGATATCGAAAATCTCCTCGCCGACCTGATCAGGAAGGGTGACTCCTTCGATGCCGTAAGAGACTTAGGCACCGTAATCGCTCGCCGGGTTCTAGACCGAAGTTACTGCTGGTAAATAAGGGAAATGGGGTGCTGAGCTGGGTTTTGTGGCGACTCGGCAGGAAAAGTGTAGCCACTAATAGTAGCGTGTTGCTGCTGATGTGGAACGAATTCACGT
>NZ_UPHQ01000109.1 GCF_900566055.1 Mycobacterium innocens | reverse complement strand
CGCCCAGTTCTGCGGCGCTGGCTTGGCGGGCCAGGTGGTTGATCAGCTGATGCTCGGGCACCGGTAGGCGGCGGCGCACGGTTTCGCAGCGCCCCAGCAGCGTCAACCACTGCGCGGTGCTCAACGCGTCAAAGTTCAGGCCCATCACCGCATCCAGCGCCGCATCCAACCCGTCGAAGGCCGCCGTGATCGCCTGCCAATCCATGAAGCCAACCTATCGGCGGGCACCGACAAAAACCGGGCAGAAAGTGCCCGCCCAACAAAAGATTTCACGTTTCGCTCACAGCGAACAGCAGCGCTTCCCGACGCGGCCACCGCATTCAGCTACGTATGCGCGACGAACCCAGTGCTCACCCGACGGACCTCTCTTGCACGGCAGGCACTAGCAGCAGACGTTGGCATCACAGCGAGTAGCAGACGGAAAGCCCTTCTGCCATAACAGAAAATGTGGTTTCCGCACCGCCATCTCGGCCAACGGCCAGAGCCGCTGCCTGGACAGGCTAAGCTAAGAGCCGACCCGTTCGACACCTGCGACATTCCGCTTGCCGCGGCGCAGCACCAGCCAGCGGCCGTGCAGGAAATCCGATGACTGCGGCGTCCATTCGTCGGTCTCGACGCGAATGTTGTTGACCGACACCCCGCCCTCGTTGACGGTGCGCCGCGCCGCCTTCCTGCTGTCGGTAAGGCCGGTGGCCACCAAGAGGTCCACGATTCCGTCAGGACTTCCCGGTTTGAGTTCGGCGACGGTGGTTTCGCGCAGCGCGGCGGCCAGCGTCGGCTCGTCGAGCCGGCCCAGCTCACCGTGGCCGAAGAGCGCCCGGCTGGCGTGCTCGACGGCCGCGGTGGCCGCCTCGCCGTGCACCAACGAGGTGAGCTCGGCGGCCAGCCGTCGTTGGGCCGCACGTTGGTGTGGGCGCTCGGCGGTCGCCTGCTCCAGTTCGGCCAGCTCGTCGGCCGACAGGAACGTGAACCACCGCAGGTAGCGGATGACGTCCGCGTCGGCGGTGTTCACGAAGTACTGGTACCAGGCGTAGGGGCTGGTCAGCTGTGGGTCCAGCCACAAGCTGCCGCCGCCGGTCGATTTGCCGAACTTGGTGCCGTCGGCGGCGGTCACCAGCGGGACGGTGAGCGCATGCACTGTGGCACCGAGCTTTTGGCGCACCAGCCGCACTCCGGCGATGATGTTGCCCCACTGATCCGAACCACCGATCTGCAGGCTACAACCGTGACGCCGGCGCAATTCGACGTAGTCGTTGGCCTGCAGCAGCATGTAGCTGAACTCGGTGTAGGAGATGCCCTCACCTTCCAGGCGGCGACGGATCGTGTCGCGGTCCAGCATCACGTTGACCGAGAAGTGCTTGCCGACATCGCGCAGGAACTCGATGGTCGACATCGCGGCAGTCCAGTCGATGTTGTTCTCGACGATGGCGCCCGTCGGCGAGTCCCCAGAATCCGAGAAGTCGACGAAGCGTTCCAGCTGCCCGCGGATCCGGTCAGTCCATTCGGCGACGGTGTCGGCGTCGTTGAGGGTGCGCTCCCCGATGTCGCGCGGGTCCCCGATCATGCCGGTGGCCCCGCCGGCCAGCACGATGGGTCGGTGGCCGGCCCGCTGGAAGCGGCGCAACGCCAGCAGCGGCACCAGATGTCCGGCATGCAGGCTCGCCGCGGTGGGGTCGAAGCCGGCGTACAACGTCATCGGGCCGCGTCGCAATTCGGCGGCCAGCGCGTCGAGGTCTGTGGACTGCGCGATCAGCCCACGCCAAGCCAACTCGTCAAGGATCATGGTCGAAGAGTCTTCCAAACTAGTCGCTGGCGCCCGGGACCGGCGCTCGGGGGCTGCGCCGATAGGCCGACACCTCCGGTCGCCCCGCAAGCCACAATCGCCACGGCCGGTCGGCGGCCTGGCTGACACCCACCCGCGGTCCGGACAGCGCCGTGGGTGGATCGGCCAGCTCCAGCGTTACCGGACTGGCCGGGTCAAATAGGTCAATCCCATTGTCCGCCATGGTGATTCCCAATGCTGAGCAGAGATTTCCCGGACCACGCGCCAGCGCGGCGGTACGGACCAGATCGCCACGACGGGACCGGGCGACATCGATGCCATCCTCGACGACGCACGCCCGCAGCAAGACGGCGGCAGCCGTGCCGTCGGGGCCGCACGAGACGTTGGCGCAGACATGGATTCCGTGACTGCGGTAGGTGTAGAGCCGGCCAGGCGGCCCGAACATCACCGCGTTGCGGCCGCTGAGTCCGCGGTAGGAATGCGCCGCGGTGTCCGGCCAGGGACCGCCGGGCACCCCGCCGTAGGCCTCGACCTCGACGACGATGCCGCGCACCCCTCGTCCGGCGAGTGTGGCACCCAGTAAGCGGCGCGCGGCAGCGACCGGGTCCACCAGTAGTTGCTCAGCGCTCACCGGAGAGATTGTGCCGTGCCTCTTGACAAGCACCGGCGACAGGCCGATATTCATCATATGATGAGTTCATCGAGTGATGAATTGCTTCGGGGCGGCGCCGAACCGGCGGTCGTCATCGAAAACTTGACCGTCATCCGTGGCAAACAGCCAGCGGTTCAAGATGTTTCACTGAGAATCGGGGCCGGAACCATCACCGGGCTGCTGGGCCCGTCCGGCTCGGGCAAGACCACGCTGATGCGCTGCATCGTCGGCTCCCAGATCATCACCTCCGGTTTGGTGCGGGTTCTGGGGCTGCCGGCCGGGTCGTCCCAGTTACGCCACCGCGTCGGATACATGCCTCAGGACCCGACCGTCTATAACGACCTGCGGGTGATCGACAACGTCCGCTACTTCGCCGAGCTCTGCGGAATCGACGGTCAGACCGCCGACGAGGTGATCGACGCGGTGGACCTGAGCAGCCACCGGACTGCGCGCTGTGCCAACCTCTCCGGCGGCCAGCGGGCCCGCGTTTCGCTGGCCTGTGCCCTGGTCGGCCGGCCGGATCTGCTGGTGCTCGACGAGCCGACGATCGGCCTGGACCCGGTGCTGCGGGTCGAACTGTGGGATCAGTTCACCGCGCTGGCGCGGCGTGGCACCACGCTGGTGGTGTCCAGCCACGTGATGGACGAGGCCGACCGCTGCGGCGATCTGCTGCTGATGCGCGAAGGACGGCTGCTGGCCCACACCACGCCGGACGAACTACGGAAGGAAACCGGATGCACATCACTGGAGGACGCGTTCCTGTCCATCATCCGACGCACCACCACCGCGCCCGCAGCCGGCTGAGCCTGCAGAACTATACGGCCACTACTGCACGGATTCTGCGCCAGCTGACTGCCGACCACCGCAGTATCGCGATGATCCTGCTGGTGCCGGTTCTGGTGCTCACGCTGATGTATTTCATGTTCGACAAGGTTCCGACCCGCCCCGGTGCTCCCTCCGGATTCGACACGGCGTGCATGGTCCTGCTGGGCCTTTTCCCGCTTTTCGTGATGTTCGTCATCACCGCGATCACCATGCAACGCGAACGGGCTTCGGGAACGCTGGAGCGCATCTTGACCACGCCGCTGCGCAGAATTGATCTGCTCGCCGGCTACGGGACCGCGTTTTCGATCGCCGCGGCCGCCCAGGCCACGCTGGCCTGCATTGTGGCGTTCTGGTTGCTCGGCTTCGACACCGCGGGGAGTCCCGCGTGGGTTTTCATGATCGCGATCGTCAACGCGATCTTGGGTGTCGGGCTGGGGCTGCTCTGTAGTGCCTTCGCCCGCACCGAATTTCAGGCCGTACAGTTCATCCCGCTGGTGATGGTGCCGCAACTGCTGCTGGCGGGCATCATCGTCCCGCGGGCGCTGATGCCGACCTGGCTGCAGTGGCTCAGCAATGCGATGCCGGCCAGCTACGCCCTGGAGGCCCTGCAACAGGTCGGGGCACATCCCGAGCTGACCTACACCACGGTGCGCGACATCGTGGTCGTGCTGGCTTTCGCGGTCGCGTCCATGGCTCTGGCCGCGGCGACACTGCGACGCCGGACGCCATAGTGGCGGCGCGTCGACGCCCCGGCCGGCCGGCCGGGAACTCCGACACCCGCGAGCGCATCCTCACGTGTGCGCGAGAGCTATTTGCGCACAATGGTATTGACCGAACCTCGATCCGTGCCGTGGCCGCGGCCGCCGGCGTGGACGCCGCCCTGGTGCATCACTACTTCGGCACCAAGCAACAGCTCTTCGCCGCCGCCATTCACGTCCCGGTGGATCCGATGGACATCATCGTGCCGATGCGGGAAACCCCGGTCGAGGAGCTCGGCGTGAAACTACCCACCGCGCTGCTTGCGCTGTGGGATTCCGAACTGGGCCCACGGTTGATCGCGACGGTGCGGTCGCTGCTATCGGGCGACGGGGTCACCTTTGTGCGTTCGTTCTTCGAGGACGTGGTGACCGCGGAGCTGGGTTCACGCGTCGACAGTCCCCCCGGGACGGGCAGGATCCGCGCTCAATTCGTCGCCTCCCAGCTGATAGGTGTGGCCATGGCGCGCTACATCGTCAAGGTGGAGCCTTTCGCGTCGCTGCCGGCCGAGCAGATCGTGCGGACGATCGCGCCGAACCTGCAGCGCTACCTCACCGGGGATCTGCCGGATGGCCCGGCGCCGTGAAGCGGGCGTGCTCGTCGTCGCCGACGTCACGGGCCTGCTCGACCAGCAGGACCGGGATGCCGTCCTCGACGCGGTAGGCGCGCCGCAGCCGCGGGTTGTAGAGCACCCGGCCGTCGTCGACGAGCAGCAGCGGACCCTGGTCGGCCGGGCACACCAGGATGCTCAGCAGCTTGTCATCAATCATCGGCGGATTTCTCGCCGCCCAACTCGGTGCGCGCCGCCGGGGTCAGCCGGCGAAACTCGCTGGAGGCAGGGTCGAAATACCATGCCTGGCGGCCCGGCTTGGGAATTCCGGCGGCCCGCAGCGCGCTGACGGTGGGCCGGTAGGTCGCGCTGAGCGACAGCTTCGGCACCACGTGCACGATGTCGGGTCCCAGTCCGACCGGCATGCCCGCGACGGCATCGGTCAGGTCGGCCGCCGTGATGGTCGCTCCCGGCCGCAATGTCACCGCAGCGACTGCGAGTTGATGACCGTTGGCCGAAACGTCGTAGGTGACCGCGAGGTCGACGCCGTTGATGCAGCCCAGCGCATCGGTGACCGGCTCGGCATACACCATTCCCCGCGCGGTGCGCACCACCGAACCGCGCCGGCCCGCCAGCCAGTAGTCCCCGTCCGGGTCGCGGAAGAACAGGTATTCGGTGGAGATCCAGGTGTCGGCGGGGGCGAAAACGCCCCGCTTGATCGACGCGCTCGGGTCGATGGGTCCGCTGGCGTGCGCCAGCAGCACTCCGACCTGGTTGGCCACGGCGACCTGGACGAACCCGCGGTCGTCTTCCAGGATCAGGTCCTGTTCGGCGTCGTAGGCGCCGAGTTCGACGCGTCCGGCGCCCGGCAACGGGCGGCCCTTGCTGCCGATCTTGGCGCCGGACACGTTGGCCAGCACCGCCTGTCCGTCGGTGGTGGCGAAGAACTCGACGACATGTGCCGGCGCGAACGTGTCGACGACTCGCCCCCACAATCCGGTCGGCATCCCCGAGCCGATGAACAGCCGCACGGGGTGGTTGCCGTACAGGGCAAAAGCCGGATCGTCGACCACGTCGCGCAGCATCGCCCAGGTGTAGGACACGACGGTGACGCCGTAGCGACGTACCTCGGCGACGAACCGGTCGGCACACAGTCCGCGCGACAGTGCGATGCGCGCGCCGCCGACGACCGCACCGCCCAAGCTCACCAGCAGCGCGGATTCGTGGTGCAGCGGCGTCAGACAGTAGACGGTGTCTCGACGGTCCAGGGCGGCCGTCGATGCGGTGCCGAAGGCCGACACCGCCCAGCGGTAGTTGGTGATCTGCTTGGCGACCAGCTCGCCGCCGACCGCGCTGAACGCAATGAATGCCAAATCCCTTGCCAAGCCCGGGTTTTGCCGGTACCAGGCGGGCAACTGGACGGCATCGGGGTCGATCTTCTCCATGTCGATCACATCGGCGTCTTCGGGCAGATGCAGATCGCGTGACTCGCCGCCGCCCAGCACCAGCACCTGTCCGGGCAATTGGCGTGCCGCGGCCAGGTTGGTGGGATCGGTGATGATCTCGGTCGCTCCCCCGAGCCGGACCTGTGCGGCCAGGTCGACGTCTTGGCGCATCAGGACCACAATCGCCCCCAACCGGGACAGCGCCGCGATCGCGACCAGGGCACTGGGCCGCGTCTCCATCAGCACGCCCACCCGGTCACCCTGGCGCACCCCGACGTCGATCAGGCCACGGACCACGTTGTTGATGCGCCGATTCACGGCCTCATAGGTGTGCACGCGATCGTCGAACAGCAGGAATTCGCCCTGTGGCGCGTCATGGGCCTGTTCGTCGATGATCCGGCCCAGCGAAATCCGGGTGTGGTCGTTGAGTTGCCCCAGCCGGGCCAGGCGCGGCAGCGTGCGGACGGTTTCGACGGCCAGGGTGCGCATGGACTTATTGGCGGCGACCACCGCCTCGGCAGCACCGCGGGCCATCGCCAGGGCCGCCTCGGACACCTCTCCGATACCGTGCGCGACCCGGGAGCTGAACGCGACTCCGCTGTCGGTGTGTTCGGCCGGCTGCTCGACCATCAGGCTGATGTTGGCCGGCTTGTCACCGTCGCTGGAGATCCAGCGCACCCATTCGGCGACGGTGGGCCAGCTCTGGTGCGCCGCCCTGGATCCGACGACAAGACCGAAATGGCCGGTGCGGATGAGGCATTCGTAGACGTCGGTGTTGGGTGCGGCGCGCCGGATGCCGCGCACCGAAGCCGGCTGGCCGATGTCGTCGACCTCGCCGACGAACGCCAGTATCGGGCAGGTGATGTCGGTGAGCGTCACCATTTGGCCGCTGATGGCGAAGCCGCCGGTCATCATTCGGTTGTGGGCGATGAACTGCTTGAGCAGTTCTGAGATCGCCGGACCGGACCAGGCGATCCAGCCTTCGGATTCGAGGAATCGGCGCTGTTGCTCCCGCGGCAGCAGGGCCTCGCGGTCGTGGAGCTGCCGCAGGAAGTCGATGCGGGCCTTGGCCGTCTTGAGCGGATCCATCATCTGGAAACCGGTGCGTGCCATCCAGCTCGGGATGGCCAGCCGGTTGAACACATGATCTGCCATGAAGCTGGCGGCGGCCGCACCGAAGTTCGCCGGAATACCCATCGGCAAGGCGGCCAGGGTGTCCACCGGCGAGCCGAACGCCACGATGCTGGCGACGTTCTTGGAACGCCGGTATGCCGCGGCCTGATAGCAGAACATGCCGCCCTGCGAATAGCCGACGATGTGCACGTTCTGGCCGGTGGTGTCATGAACCGTGTCAATGGCCTGACTGAGCGCGACGATGTGGTCGGCCAGATTGCGGCGCATGCCGCCCTCGACCTTGTCGGGCGAGCCGAAGTCGATGACCCACGGATCCAGCCCGCGCGCGTGCAGGATGCCCACCGCGCCGTCCTCACGGGTGACGTCCCACATGTCGGCCGACATCATCATCGGGTGCACCATCAACACCGGCGCACCCACGGGCGCGTGTCCGGGCCTGGTGTCCGGCGGGAAGTAGCGTCGCAGCTTGTACATCGGTACGCTCTCGACGATCTGGGACGGCGACGGCACGCTACCGGTTTCCAGACCGCCCAGCCGCAGGACTTCCAGCCCATTCTGGGCCGTGGCCACCAGACGCTCGACCGGGCGTGTGACCATCGACAAATTGAGATCCACCACTGCTCCTGGGTGCTCCTGGGTGCTCCTGAGTTGGCCTTGACCAGCGTGGACATCATTCCACATCGGAGCGGGGCGAAGCTCACGCCGTCGCAGACGACGCCGCCGGCGCCGCCGGCGGTGGTCGGGGGGCGCTCGGGGGTGTTCCAGCCCGGATGACGTTACCCGGGCTGCCGCCGACCCCTACCCCGGACGGCGATCAGCGAAAGAACTTGCTCAACACGCTGGCCGCCCCTTCATCGGTGTCGAGATAAGCACCGGCGGCCTTACGAAGACCGTCTGCCAGCTGTCCGTCGACCTTTTGCACGCACCCGCCCGTGGCACTGCGGACGGTCTCGAACCCGGCCAGGGTCTGATTGAACAGCGAGCAGAACGAACCGTGAGTGGTCGAGACCGACTGACTGATTCCGCTGACCATGTCGACCGCGGATCTCACATCGGCCGACACGTTGCCTTGAATCCGCTCCAGCACGCTCAGGAACTCCGGTACAACGTACAGAAAATGTCCCATGACTACTCCCCTCTGGTGAACAGTTTGGCTATCAGGTTGGCTCGCTACGCTTTTGGCGCCCCGGCATTGACAAATATCGGCACTTTCCCGGCCTTCTCAGCACTCGCTGGCGGGCCGTCGACGGGCGCCCGCTCGGCATTCGCTGCGCCCGAGGCCCCGCCACTTCCGCCGTCGCCCTGCGGTCGGCGCGACGGGGCATGCGGCACAGATCCTGGCAACCCCGGGGTACCCGACGAGGATTGCGCGCCGGTCGCCAGCGCTGGGCTGTCGGCCTGGCCAATGCTGCCGACAGGACCCACTTCCATTGGGAGCGAACGCATCTGAGTCATCGCTCCGCCGAGCTGGCCCATCGCCGGCAAGCCGGCACCGCCGAGAGCGCGCACCGGATCGGACAGCTGAGCCAGGTCCGACAAGTGGCTGAGGTCGGGCATGGCGGCCGCGCCGCTTGAGGCTGACTTTCCCGACATCGCAGCGATGCCCGACAACGACGACAAGCTGGACATCATGGTTCCCAAGCCCATGTCGGAAAAGATGCTGGCAATCTCCGACCACGCCGCGTACAGGGCGGACTCCAATTTGGAGATGAATTGTCGTATATCGAACTCGATGTCCGACACGACGGCGATCACTTCCTCCTCGATCAGGGCTTCCAGCAGCTCGACCAATTTCCACAGCGCGGCAATCAATTTGGCGGTGTCTTCGGCCGTCTTGTACGCCAGATAAGCCAGCGCACCGGTAACCATGCTCATCATCAGCGAAGTGATCGGAAGCTGAAACCCATCCGAGAGCCATTGCCCGACAAGGGGTATGTAGGAAATGACGATAGCGACCGGACGCGCGATCTCGAGAACACGCTTCGCGAATGCCAGAACATCGCGGGTTTTCTTTACCGCGTCCGCTTGATCCGTTACCAGCGTCCCGGTGATGTAGTCCAGGTCCGCCAAGATTTCTTCACGGAGCTTCTGCAGCTCATTCTTGGCGGAGTACGCTTCCGCCGCGGCGCCCATCCACCGGTCGCCCGGGGCGGCCGAGGCCTGATCCTGGGCACTTCGGGTGAACCATGACGAACTGGTGTTGAAGACGTCTCCGGAAACCGGCAATCCGATTCCAAGCAACGCCTCGAATCCATCGATGGTGCCGATCGCCGAATCGATGATCCAGGCTCTGTCCATTGTGATTCGTCCTCTCGCAAGCTAATTCGTTAGCCGGCCGTCCACCGGCGCAGCTCAGGCACTACCCGGTTATGTATGATCGCCGGCTGATTGCCGGGGTTTGAATACGGCACACGCCCTCGCCGCGCCGCTTGGAAATCACTCCGCCAGAAGCGCGCTAGGCGCCATTCATAACGCAGCGCAAGCCAACTCATAAGAAAAAGCCGGTCGGTGTTTTCGTCTAGCTGCCATGGACTGCCCCTCTGTCACGCAACCAACAATGACGAACTGCCGCAACATGTTGCACGGGACAACAGCGCTTTCGGCGGCGCACGTCCGACACGCAAACTGTTTCCAGCCGGATAGCCGGGTTCACTCGCGACTTTACGATTGCCACACGAAAGCGTTGCTCTATACAACAGTAATGTTGTGCAAGTCACATTAGGGCGCGAAGGCCGTAAGCGCAAGAGCCAATTGAGATTTGCCTGTGATCACGTCGTGATCGATTGCGCGCGACGGCCGCCCACGCGTCGCCGGTGAGGCTTCGGCGGTCGGACTCGAGGAAACTGCCGGGTTCAACCGATCGGGCAGCACCCCGGCCACGACCGCAACAACGGCGCATGCAGTCCCCCACAGAACTGAATCCCTTGTGGCGCCCGGGCTTTTATCCCGCCGTGGGCATCAGATGGCTCTCAGCTCCGAGAACGCGCCTCTCATCGACTGAAGCATGTTGGTTTCGGCACATCGGGCCGACTCCAGGATCGCGGGGACGTCCTCGAGTTTGGCGTGTATTCGCGACAGCTGCTCGAGCACACCGAGCCTTCGCTGATTGACGTCGTCCAACATCCGCCGCGCCTCGGCCATGCGCTGCTCGACCTGCTCGTCGGCAAGGCGGACGCGCCGTTCGGCCTCGGTCTTGGCATCACTAAGCCGTTTGTCGCACTCCTGCTGCGTAGTTCGCAGCTGATCATCGATCTGGAATTGGGTGTCGGACCGGAGTCTGATCAGTTCGGCATCGAGTTGCTGTTCCGCCTTCTCGCGGCGCCTGGCATCGGCAATGCGCATCTGGTCGATCTCTCGGACAGCTTGTGCCCTAAGCTCTTCTGCTTCTTCTCGCGCACGGCGGACCACCTCGGCATGCTCGAGATCGAGTGCTCGTTGCCGCGCCGCTATCTGGGCCAGCATGTCTCTTTGGTCACGCGAGCCGCTTCGGCGTCATCTTGGCCGCGGCGATCAACGCCGACGCCTCGGCCCGCGCCTCGGACTGCATCTGAAATACCTCGTCGACAGCGAACCGGAGCATTTTCGCCAACCGGTCGGTGACCGCCGGCGCCGACGGCGAGGTATCCCGCAGGACCGCGTTTTCGTCCCGCAGTGCGGCAATCTCCACCCTGAGTCTCTCGGTCTCGTAGTGTTGCGCCTGCCGCTGAACCATCAGTTCCGCGAGGTACTGGTTGACGGCAGCCGGATCGTATCCATTGCGCGTCCGTTCGAATTTCGGAGCGGGATCGTTAACGAAGGTTGTCACCTGGTACCCCTCAGACACGCCTCGCGATGGGCTGACGGTGGTTGGCCACGGCCCGCTTTCCGGTCGCTGACTTACTTGCGGATCGCCCCCGGGATGGCCGGACAACGATGCCAACACAGCCGCCGGTGCAAGGACAGACGTGACTGCGTGACTCACCGAAACTCCTTTACATCAGCGTGCGACTCGCCAGTTTGGTAAGCGAGGCAGACTATAGTGCACATTGGCAATAATTGTTATCAGCGGCATTTTTTGGGGCTGAAAGATGACTGTCTCCGACCCGCGCCCCACGCTGCGGAGCCACCGGCCCATCGCGATGGCTGTCACCCAGCCCGCTGCTCAAGAGGTAGCTGGCGTGGCAGCAGCAGCCAGACGGCCACAGCGGCGGTTAGCGGCACCAGTGCCATCAACAGGCTGGTGGTACGCAACGCGGAAACGACGATCTCCTGGGTGGTCGCCATGAGACTGCGGGCTGACCCCGGATCAAGCACGGCGACGCCGCCCAGGTTGCCCCCGCCATACGCACGGGTAGCCTCCAATGCTTTGGCGGCCTGAGTGGGAGAGACGCCCGTCCCAGCGAACCGTTCCTGCGCTCGTGCCGAGTAGAAAGTCATGGCCAACAGGGTGACCATGGTGGGCCCGAGTGAGTAAGCGGACTGGCCGACGCCGGGTTTGACCGCGGCCACCGAGCCCTCCAAACCCGGTGGGGCAAAACTCATCATGACACTGGCCTGCGGGGGCTCAATGAAGCCCAGGCCTGCAGTCAGGATCACTATTCCCACTCCGATCACGACGATAGAAGTGCCCATACCGAAGGTGGCGAATACGCCGGCGGCCACGGTGAGCAACCCCAGACCGAACAGGATGGTGGCCCGCTCCGAGGTCCGGGTCATCATGCGGCCAGCCGCAACTGCCGCTGGCGCCTGCACGGCGGCGCCCAGCACCAACAGCACGCCCAGCACGGTGAGCGAATACCCGCGGACCACGGTGGCGTAGTAGCTCAGGATGAGGATGAGCCCGGCGGACAGGAAGTTGAACGCCAGCCCGGCGATGACGGCGGCATTGAACGGGCCGGCCCGGAAGATCCGCAGATCCAGGGCCGGATGGTCGGTCCGCAACTCCCACCACACGAAAAAGACTCCGGCAGCCAGCCCGATCAGCAACGGCGGCGCGGCAGCGGCCGGGCCGTGAGCCAGCCGGGACAGGCCGTACACAACACTGACCAGCATGAAGCCGGCGGCGGCAATACCGGGATAGTCGATTCGGCGGTCGCTGATCCGGAACGTCTCGGGGACGAACCGAATGGTGATGGGGATGGTGAGCAACGCTACGGCGGGGGCCACGACTAACGCCCAGCGCCACCCAAGTGACTCGACCAGGACGTTGCCGATCAGCGGTAGTGGGGCGCCGACCAAGAATGCGGTGCCGAGGAAGAGGCTGATGGCCTTGGGCCGCTGCTCGGGCAGGAACACGGCGTTGATGATCGCCAGCGAAAGACCCAGTAGGAAGGCGAAGAAGACACCGGTCAGAGCGCGGGCGACCATCAGCATCACCGCGTTGGGCGAGGCTGCGGCCAGCAAGCCGAAAACGATCGCGCCAACCAGGCCCAGCAGATACATCCGGCGTTTGCCGTAGACGTCGCCGAGGGTGCCTGCGCCGAGTATGGCAGCGGCCAGGGTGAGAGTAGCCAGACTGGCAGCGAACCCAGCGGCAGCGGTGGACATATGTAGTCCCTCCCGCACCGGCACGAGATTGCTGGAGAAGATGGTTGGGTCGGCACCGGTGACGGCGAAGCCCAGTCCCATGGCGAGCACAGTCATCCATTGGGCGAGCGTCAGCTTGTCCTCGCCGGGTTGCGTTTCGATGCTTGGCGCGTCCATGCGGGTTTGCCTCTCGTCGTGATGTCCGGTCGAGTCTACGGACGACGCGGGCCGGTGTTGCCCCGGAATGGTCCTGAACGGCCGGAAGTTTGCGGAAACGATGCTCATCTGCCCGCGGCCGTGTCGCGCTACCGGGCGACCGGCGGCCGATTGGGTCCGGCGCCGCCCGAACCTCACCTTTTCCGCGGGCCAACGACGAACCCACCGCGGCGCTCCCCGCTGGGCTGGGCAAACTAGCAATTCCATTGGGCGACAAGGTTTCCTGGGCCTTAGACAGCGCCCTGCCGCGCGGGGTGCCACTGGCTCTTGAGAACCGTGCCCCGGGCGGCACAGCCGGCACCGTTGACGCCGAAGACCATGGGGTCGGACACGGAATCTGTCCGCCAGCGGAGTCGACGATGTGTGCAGGTAGCGTCGGCCCGGTGGCACACCTGCTCGGAGCCGAGGCCGTGCACCTGGCATATCCGGCCCAGGTGGTATTCGAATCGGTCACGCTCGGCGTCAACGACGGCGCACGCATCGGCATCGTCGGGCGAAACGGGGATGGCAAATCCAGCCTGCTGGGCCTGCTCACCGGCCAGATACAGCCGGACTCCGGACGGGTCACCCGGCGCAGCGGTTTGCGCGTCGGCGCGCTGAGCCAGGCCGACACCCTGGACCCCGTTCACACCGTCGGCTGGACGCTGGTCGGCGACCAACCGGAGCACCACTGGGCCGGTGACCCGCGCGTCCGCGACGTGGTCGCCGGACTGGTGTCCGACATCGCCTGGCGTGCAAAGGTTTCCACCCTCAGCGGCGGCCAGCGGCGCCGTGTGCAGCTGGCCCGGCTGCTGGTCTGCGACTGGGACGTGATCGCTCTCGACGAGCCCACCAACCACCTCGACATCGAAGGCATCACCTGGCTGGCCGGCCACCTCCAACAACGCTGGGCCCGCAACAGCGGCGGGCTGCTGCTAGTCACCCACGACCGGTGGTTTCTCGATGAGGTCGCCACCACCACCTGGGAAGTCCACGGCGGCGTCGTCGAGCCCTTCGAAGGCGGATACGCGGCCTACGTGCTGCAACGCGTCGAACGTGACCGGCTTGCCGCAGCGGCCGAGGCCAAGCGGCAGAACCTGATGCGCAAGGAGCTGGCCTGGCTGCGGCGGGGTCCCCCGGCGCGAACCTCCAAACCGAAGTTCCGCATCGAGGCCGCCAATCAGCTGATCGCCGACGTGCCGCCGCTGCGCAACACCGTCGAGCTGGCCAAGCTGGCCACCGCCCGGCTGGGCAAGGACGTCATGGATCTGCTCGACGTGTCGGTCTGCTTTGACGGCCGCCCGGTGCTGCGGGACATCGAATGGCGGATCGGCCCGGGCGAACGCACCGGCATCGTCGGAGCCAACGGCGCCGGGAAATCCACCCTGCTGGGACTGATCGCCGGCACCATCGAGCCCGACACCGGCCGGGTCAAGCGCGGCAAGACCGTCCGGCTGGCGGTGCTCGACCAGCAAGGTGATGCGCTGACCCCGTTCGCGCAGGACCGGATTGCCGATGTACTGACCGGGCTGCGCGGCGGCTACGAGGTCGACGGGCGCGAAGTGACCCCGGCCCAGCTGCTGGAACGTCTCGGCTTCGGGCGGGGTCAGCTCTCGGCACGGGTCGGCGAGCTTTCCGGCGGTCAGCGGCGCCGCCTGCAGCTCATGCTGACGCTGTTATCCGAACCCAATGTGCTGCTGCTCGACGAGCCCACCAACGACGTGGATACCGACATGCTGACGGCCACCGAGGATCTGCTGGACTCGTGGGCGGGCACCTTGATCGTCGTTTCCCACGATCGCTATCTGCTGGAACGGGTCACCGATCAGCAGTACGCGATTCTGGACGGCCGGCTGCGGCATCTGCCCGGCGGCATCGATGAATACCTGCGGCTGGCTACCAAACCGTCGGCGGCACCGGCCGCCAAACCGGCTGAGCCCCAGGAGATTTCGGGCGCGCAGCGCCGTGCCGCGGAGAAGGAGCTGGCCGCCGCCGAGCGCCAGCTTGCCCGCCTGGCCGACCGGATTGCCGCCAAACACACCGAACTCGCCGAACATGACCAGGCCGACCACGTCGGCCTGGCCCGGTTGACCCGGGAATTGCGCGCCCTCGAAGACGAGGTTGGCGCGACGGAGGAGCGCTGGCTGCAGATTTCTGTGGTGCTGGAATGAACGCGTACCGGACGGTGCCGTACCTGCCCGGGGAAGCGCTGCTGGCGCTCTATCGGCACCGCGGTGCGGTGGTCGATGCCGGCGTCGGGCGGCATGGCTTCGTGTATCTGTTGGGCGCCGAGGCCAATAAGTTCGTGTTCGCCAACGCCGACGCGTTCAGCTGGCGTGAGACGTTCGAGAGCCTGGTTCCGGTCGACGGGCCTACCGCGCTGATCGTCAGCGACGGCGAAGACCACCGGCGCCGCCGCAGCCTGGTGGCGCCGGGGCTGCGCCACCGGCAGGTTCAGGACTATGTGCAGACCATGGTGTCCACCATCGACGCCGTCATCGACACCTGGCGTCCGGGACAGCGGCTCGACCTCTACCAGGAGTTCCGTTCGGCAGTACGGCGCAGCACCGCCGAGAGTTTGTTCGGCCCGCGGCTGGCCACCCATTCCGACTTCCTCGGTGAGCAACTGCAGCCGCTGCTCGACCTGACCCACCGGCCGCCGCAGCTGATGCGGCTGCAGCGACGGTTTGACTCACCGGGCTGGCGACGCGCGATGGCGGCCCGGCACCGTATCGACGACCTGGTCGACGCGGTGATCTCCGACGCACGCGCCCGGCCCGGGCCCGACGACCACATGTTGACCACGCTGATCGACACGTTGAGCGACAACGAGATTCGCGATGCGATCGTCTCGCTCATCACTGCCGGCTACGAGACCACCAGCGGGGCGCTGGCCTGGGCGGCCCATACGTTGCTCACGTTGCCGGGCGCCTGGGAGACCGTCGCCCGAGAGGTTGATCGCGTGCTCGGCGGCAACGCGCCCGCCGCCGACACCATCGGCTCACTTACCTACCTCAACGGCCTTGTGCAGGAAACACTTCGGCTGTACTCCCCCGGAGTGATCTCGGCTCGCAGGGTGATGCGCGACCTGGTGTTCGACGGCCACCGGATCAGGTCGGGACGGCTGCTGATCTTCAGTGCGTACGTCACCCATCGGTTGCCCGAAATATGGCCCGCGCCACAGGAATTCCGTCCGCAGCGGTGGGACCCCGACGCACCGGACTACCGCAAGCCCGCGCCACACGAGTTCATCCCGTTCAGCGGCGGGCTGCACCGATGCATCGGGGCGGTCATGGCTACCACCGAGATGACGGTGATGCTGGCTCGACTGGTCGCCCGGACGACGCTGCGCCTGCCTGCCCAGCGGATCCGCGCGGCCAACTTCGCCGCGCTGTCCCCAAAACCCGGACTGACCGTCGAGTTCGCCGGCTCAGTGCCAGCGCAGTAGCACCAGCTCGGCACAGAACCCCGGCCCCATGGCCAGCATCAGTCCGGGACTTCCGCTCGGTGGCCGTTTGGCGATGGTGTCGCGCAGGATGTGCAGCACCGACGCCGACGAGAGGTTGCCGATTTCGCCGAGCGAACGCCAGGTAAGCTCGAGTGCGTCGGGGGCCAGTTCGAGGCTGTTGGTGATTGCGTCGATCACCTTCGGACCGCCCGGATGGCTCACCCACGCGCCGACGTCGTCCTTGGACAGTCCATGCGTGGCGAGGAATCCGGTTACGTCGCCGGGCAGGTAGTTCTCGATCAGGTTGGGGAGTTCGGGAGAAAGCCGCAGCTGCAGGCCATGAGAACCAACGTCCCAGCCCATGATGTGCAGCGATTCGGGATACAGCCGGCTGCGGGAGTCGACGATGGTGGGCCCGCTGGTGCGCAGCCGCTCGGCGCGGCGGTCGCCGACGGCGACCACGGCGGCGGCGCCGTCCCCGAACAGGGCGGTCCCGATAAGTCCCGACACCGTCGGCTTGACCGCGGGGTAGGTGAGCGAACAGAGCTCGACCGCTATCAGCACGGCGACGTCGTCGGGTGCGCCGCGCAGGTAGTCGTTTAGCCGGGCCACTCCGGCCGCGCCGGCCACGCACCCCAGACCGAACAGCGGCACCCTGCGTACGTCGGGGCGCAGGCCGAGCCGGCCGGCGACCCGGGCGTCCAGGGCCGGCACCGCGACACCGGTCACCGTCGTGGTGACGATCACGTCGATGTCCTGCGGTTCCAGCCCGGCCTCGTGGAGCGCACCCATGAGCGCCTCGACGGCCAGGTCGACGGCTTTGTCGATAAAGATCTCGTTCGCATCGCCGAAGTCGGTCAGCCCCGGGTACTGCTCCAGCGGCAGGACGAACTGGCGGCTGTTCACCCGGGCGGCGGCGTGCAAGCGCCGGACGATATCTTCGTGTTCCTTCAGACCGGGAAATTCGACGAACGAATCGGTGATCTGACTCTGGCTATAGCGGTGCGGCGGCAATGCACCGCACACGCCTGCAACAACGCTCATGGCCCCCGCCCTTACTTGCTCACCTACCGGCCAGCCCACCCGAAGAGAATTCAGATTTTAGGCGGCTTTAGGCGGTCTGGCAAAGAGACCCGTATTCAACACATGTCGTATTCGGGCACCGGCGGCGTTGCCGTAATTCGGCGCCTCCGGCCGGATTTCGCTATTGGGCGCTGTTGTCGTCGGATGGCTCGAGCGCCATCGCGACCAGGGCATCGGGGCTCAGCGAGTCGATGACGTCCTCAGTGACGGTCGATTCACGCACCGCGTTCTCGGCCTGGCCGGCCAACACCAAGAGTTTGCCAAGTAATCCGGTTCGCCGAAGCTCGCTCAGCGGAATGCTTCTCAACAGCGACCAAACCTGCTCGTCGCCGGATTCGTCCAGATCGCTCGGCGACAGTCGTTGACCCAGGTGCCGGGCGACCGCTGTGGGAGTGGGATAGTCGAATATCAAAGTGCGCGACAACGTCAAACCGGTGGCTGAGGCCAGGCGGTTACGCAGCTCGATCCCGGTCATCGACTCGAACCCGAGGTCTTCAAAGGCGCGGCCCGCGTCGATGCCGCGGCTGCTCGGGTGACCCAACACCGCGGCCGCGTTTCGGCACACCAAATCGACTAGCCGTCGGTGCTGTTCGGCCGGATCGAGCTCGTTCCAGCGGTGCCACAGCGCGGACCTGCCGACGTGTTCGATGTCGTGACGAGTGCCCTCACCAAGCCAAAACCGCTGCCGCGCAAAGCCGTAGGTGGGGAGTTCGACCGGGCGGGCGCCCAGGCCGGTGAATGCCTTGGGCCAGTCTATGCTCACGCCTTCGGCGAACAACTGACCCATTGCGGTGAGCAGGGATTCTGCTTCGGGGTGATCCTTGGCCAACAACGCCGGAGACGCTGTCAAGCCGGCGCCGGGACCTATCTCGAGAAATGTTGTAGCGCCCAAAGACTCGGCCAACGAGATACCTTCGGCCAACCGCACCGGTTTACGCACATGCTCAACCCAATACGCTGCCGATCCATAGTCGGGACCAGCCAATCGGCCGGTGACATTGGACACCAACGCGATCCGCGGCCGACTCACCGGCAGCCCCGCCAGGGCCGCGGCAAACTCCGCCAGCATCGGCTCCATCGATGCCGAATGAAACGCGTGCGACACCGCCAACCGGCGCACCCGCCGTCCCGTGCCCGCCAGCCGGTCCGCCACCGCATTCACCGCAGGCTCGGGGCCGGAAATCACCACCGAATCAGGCGCATTGACCGCCGCGATCTCAACTCCCGGCGCCAGCAGCGGCGCCACGTTGTCTTCGCAAGCGTCGACCGCCACCATCGCGCCGCCGGCCGGCAATCCCGCCATCAGCCGAGCGCGGACCGCAACCACCCGCGCGGCGTCGGCCAGCGACACCACCCCGGCCACCTGGGCAGCCGCGATCTCGCCCACCGAATGACCCATCACGATGTCGGGCACCACACCCATCTCCGCCAGCAGCGCTGCCAACGCCACCTCCACGGCGAACAACGCCGGTTGCGCAAACTCGGTATTCTGCAACGCCGCCGCATCCGTACCCCACAGCACCCGCCGCAGCGGCAGTCTCAGGTGTTCATCCAGCGCCTCGGCGGCCGCATCGAAAGCCTTGCTGAACACCGGGAACCGCTCGCACAGTCCGCGGCCCATGCCCAGGTATTGCACCCCTTGGCCGGGGAACACGAATGCGGTCTTGCCGACCGGTTGTGCCCGGCCGACCGCCACGCCGGCGCCCGGTTCGCCGGCGGCAAGGCCGGCAAGTCCGCTCAGCAGCTGCGCCCGGCCGGTGCCCACCACCACCGCGCGGTGCTCGAACACCGACCGGGTGCACACCAGCGACCAGCCCACATCCACCGCATCCAGATCGGGGCGTTCGTCCATCCGGGCCAGCAATCGCTGCACCTGGTTGGCCAATGCCGGCGCCGACCGGGCCGACAGCACCCACGGTAGGCCGGTTGACTTGTTAGCACGTGGCATTGCAGCGCTTTCGGTGGCCGGCGCCTGTTGGAGCAGCAGATGGGCATTGGTGCCGCCCATTCCGAACGACGACACCCCGGCTCGCCGTGGCCGCCCCCGGTCCGGCCACCCCGTCGGCGTGGTGTTGACTTGCAGCCCAAGGCTTTCCACATCGATAGCGGAGCTTGCGCTCACATAGTTGAGGCTTGGCGGAATCGACTCGTTTTCGATGGCCAACACTGTCTTGATCAGCCCCGCGATTCCCGCTGCCGCCCCGGCGTGGCCGATGTTCGTCTTCACCGAGCCAATCCTGACCGGATCATGCCGGTGCTGCGCGAATATCTGACCCAGCGCCGCAGCCTCGGCCGGGTCGCCGATTCTGGTGCCGGTACCGTGCGCCTCGACGTAGTCGACCCCGGTGCAGTCCACGCCGGCTTGGGCCAGCGCACGGCGGATCACGTCGGCTTCCGCCGAAGTCGAGGGCGCGGTCAGGCCGGCGGAGCTGTGCCCGGCGTTGCCCACGGCACTACCCACAATGACTGCGCGGATTCGGTTTCCGTCAGCCAGGGCCGCGCGCAGCGGCTTCAGCAGAACCAGGCCACCGCCTTCCCCGCGAACGTAGCCGTCGGCGCGGGCGTCGAACGCGTAGGTATGGCCGGAGGTCGACACGGCACCGAACTCGTGCTCCAGCAGGGCCGTTTCGCTTGCCACATTGAGATGTACGCCGCCGGCAATCGCCTGCTCGGAGGTTCCGGCACGCAGGCTCTCACAGGCGAGGTGAACCGCCACCAGCGACGACGATTGACCGGAATCGACAGTCATGCCGGGACCGTGCAGGGCGAAGGCATACGAGACCCGGTTGGCGATCATCGCCCTACTGACGCCGGCAAACGAGTAGTGATCCACGTTTTCGGCGGCGTCGCGCAGCGTCAAGAACGAATAGTCGTCGTTCATGGCTCCGAGGTAGACCGAGATCTGCTGTGCTCGAACGGTTTCCGGCACGATGAAGGCGTCTTCGAGCAGCTCCCAGGTCAGTTCCAGCGCCAGTCGTTGCCGCGGGTCCATCGCGGCGGCCTCGCGGGGCGAGATATCGAAGAACGCCGCGTCGAAATCGGCGCTACCGGCCAGGCGTCCGGCGGCTTCGCGGCCGTCGCGCAGCACTTGCCAGAATTCGTCGGGGCCGGCACCGGCGGGAAACCGGCAAGCCAGTCCGATAACTGCGATGTCGCCCGGGTTCACGGGCCCAGTTCCTCGTCGAGAATGGCGAACAGTTCGCTTTCGCTGGCGGTGGTGATGTCGGCGTCGTGGCTGACGATCGCGGCGCTGGGCGTGGCGAGGCCGGCCAGCATGGCGCGCAGCCGGTCGGACACCTGGTCCTTCTCTTCGGAGGTCCAGTCGGGGCGGTTGACCAGGGTATCGAGTTCGCGCGCAACGTCGTCGAAGCGGGCCAGCCGGTCGGGTCGCTCGTCGGCGAGCACGGGGACGGCGGAATCGAGTTGCTGGGCAAGGTGTTCGGCCAGGGCGGCCGGGGTCGGGTAATCGAAGATCAGCGTGGGCGACAGGGTCATCCCGGTTGCGGCCTTGATGCGGTTGCGCAGTTCCACGGCGGTCAGCGAGTCGAACCCGAGATCCTGGAAGGGCTTATGGGCATCGATGTCGACGGCGCTGGAATGTCCGAGAACGGTCGCGGCGTTGGTGATGATCACGTCGACGAGTTCGCGGTGGCGTTGCTCGGGGCTCAGCGATTGCAGACGCGAAATCAGGTCCGGCATCGACGCGGGGGTGCCGGTGCTGTCGATGACGCGCCGCGACGGGCGGGTGACCAATTCGCGCCACAGCGGGAGCACCTCGGCATTGGCGGTCATCACCGCGGTATTGAGCTGGGCGGCGACGACGACCGGGCGGTCGCTGAGCAGCGCGCTGTCCAGCAGTTGCAGCGCGTGCTCGGTGGTCAGCCGATCCAACCCGGCCTGCTTCATCCGGGCGAAATCCCGTTCCCCCAAGTGCCGCGTCATGGTGCTGGGCTGTTCCCACAATCCCCAGGCAACCGATAGTCCGGCCAACCCGCGCTCGCGCCGATAGGCGGCCAACCCGTCCAGGAACGCATTGGCCGCCGCGTAACTGCCCTGCCCCGGGGCTCCAGCGATCCCGGCCATCGACGAAAACATCACGAACGCCGCCAGATCCACATCCCGTGTCAGCTGGTGCAGGTTCCAGGCCCCGTCGACCTTAGCCTTCAGCACCGCCTCGACCCGGCTCGGCGTCAGCGACGCGATCACCGCGTCGTCGAGCACCCCGGCGGCATGGAACACTCCCTTGAGCGGGAACTTGTCCGGTAACTCGGTCAGCACTGCTTTGAGCGCATCTCGATCGGCGACATCGCAGGCGGCCACCGAAACCTGAGCTCCACCCTGTTGCAATTGGGCCACCAAGTCCGCAACGCCCGGGGCGTGCTCGCCGGTGCGGCTGACCAACACCACATGCCCGACCCCGTAGCGGTCCACCAGATGCCGCGCCACCGCCGCCCCGGCCATTCCGGTGCCGCCGGTGATCACCACGCTGCCCCCATGGAGAACCGACCGCGCCGCGGGCCCTTGGGGGATGGTCAGCACCACCTTGCCGACATGACGGGCCTGGCTGACATACCGGTACGCCTGCTGAGCGCAGCGCACGTCAAAAGCCCTGACCGGCAATGGTTTCAAGGTACGGTTGGACAGTAACCCGAGCACCTCGGAAAGCATCTGCGCGATGAGATCAGGGCCGGCCTCCATCAAGTCGAATGCCCGATAGCCCACTCCCCGATACTGTTCGGTCACGGCCCGGGGGTCACGCAGGTCGGTCTTGCCCATCTCGATGAAACACCCGCCTGGCGCCAACAGCCGCAACGACGCATCGACGAACTCCCCCGCCAGCGAGTTGAGCACCAGGTCGACCCCGCCGCCGCCGGTGGCCTTGCGGAACTTCTCCTCGAAGTCGAACGTCCGGGAATCGGCGATATGGTCGTCGTCAAAGCCCATGGCCCGCAACGTATCCCATTTTCCGACACTTGCGGTGGCGAAGACTTCCGCCCCCCAATACCGCGCCAATGCCACGGCCGCCATGCCGACACCGCCGGTCGCGGCATGCACCAGGACCTGCTGGCCGGCTCGCACACCACCCAACACCGACAACCCGTACCACGCGGTCAGGAACGCCACCGGCAGGCCCGCGGCCGCAACCAGCGACCAGCCCGGCGGAACCGCCGTGACCAACCGCTCGTCCACCACCGCTTCGGAGCTCACCACCCCCAGCAAACCCATCACCGGGTCACCGACGGACAGCCGCGTCACCCCCGGGCCGACCTCGACCACCACCCCGGCACCTTCGGCGCCCAGCTCGCCACCGCCCGGGTACATCCCCAAGGCCACCAACACATCCCGGAAGTTCACCCCTACCGCGCCCACGGCAACCCGCACCTGGCGCGCCGCCAGGTCTACCCGCGGGCACGGCCGCACGGCCACCTCCTCGAATGTTCCGCCGCCGCCAACACCCAACCGCCACAACCGATCCGGCAATGTCAAGCCCGAATTCACAACCGCCAGCCGGGCGCCGTACACCACGCCGGAACGCACCACCAACTGCGGCTCACCGGCACCGCCGACCGCGTCGGCGGCCACGGATCCGTCCGAATCCACCAGGACCACCCGGCCCGGGTACTCCGCCTGGGCCGACCGCACCAGCCCCCACACCGCCGCACCCGCCAAGTCGCGGACGCCCTCGCCTCCCAACCCCACCGCGCCGCGCGTCAACACCACCAGGACTTCGCGACGATCGTCGGCCAACCAGCGCTGCAGCGCCTCCAGCGCCGCAACCACCCGTTCGGCGACACCACGGGCGGCACTCGCTTCGGACGCCCACACGACCACCTCGGAGTCGGCGCCGCCGGGCCCCAACGTAATCGGCGACCATGCCAGTTCGAGTAACCGGTCACCGGCCACACCAGCGGCAGCCAATGCCGCCGCCGACAACGCGTTGCCTGACACCGGACGAATGGCCAACTCGCGCACCGACAACACCGGCAGGCCCGCCGAATCGGCCAGCGCCACCGACACCGAGCCGGCGTCTGCCGGTGTGATCCGCACCCGGACCCGTGACGCACCGGCTGCCTGCAACGACACCCCCTGCCAGGAGAACGGCAGCGCCAACTGGTCGGCAGCCGCCACGAATCCCCACGCATGCAGCGCGGCATCCAGCACCGCCGGGTGGATGCCAAACCCCGCCACCTTGACGTCCTCGGAAGCCGCCACCTCCGCATAGATTTCGCGCCCCCGCCGCCACACTGCCCGCAGGCCGCGAAACGCCGGCCCGTAACCGTAGCCACGTTGCGCCAACCGCTCGTAGACATCGGTCATATCCACGGCGGATGCACCCACCGGCGGCCACACCGACAAGTCCACTCCGTGACCGGGACCGCCGGCCCGTAGTACGCCGTCGGCATGTAGCACCCACGAATCGCCGGCTGCCCGCGTCGAATACACCGATACCGTCCGGCTCCCCGCCCCGTCGGCGACACCGACCACGACCTGTATGCGCGTCGCTTCGCCCGCCGGCAATGCCAGCGGCGACAGTAAGGTCAGCTCCTGCACCACCGGACAGCCGACCTCGTCACCGGCGCGCAACGCCAACTCCACGAATCCGGCCCCCGGAAACAGGGTTACGCCGCCCACGACGTGATCGCCCAACCATCCCTGCAGTTCGGGCGACAGCATTCCGGTCAACACCACGCCACCGACGTCGGGGCGTTCCACCACCGCCCCCAGCAGCGGATGGCCGAGCCCCCGCAGGCCGACACCGCTCAGTTTGGTCTGGTCGACTCCCAGGTCTTTCAGCCAAAACCGGCGTCGCATGAAAGCATAGGTGGGCAACTCGACTCGCTGGGCGCCTAGGCCGGTGAACACCGTGCGCCAGTCCATGGACATGCCTTGGGTGAACAGTTCGCCCAGCCCGGTGAGCAGGGATTGGGCTTCGGGCCGGTCCTTGACCAACAGCGGCGGCGACGCCGTCAGCCCGGCCCGGGGGCCCACCTCCACGAATGTCACCGCACCCAAGGACTCGATCAGCGCCACACTGCCGGCGAACCGCACCGGTTTGCGCACATGCTCGACCCAATACGACGCCGACCCGTACCCCGAGCCGGCCAATTGCCCGGTAACGTTGGACACCAACCCGATCTGCGGCGGATCTGCTGTCAGATCGGCCAGAACCGTGCCGAACTCCGGCAGCATCGGCTCCATCAATGCCGAATGAAACGCGTGCGACACCGCCAACCGATGCACTCGGTGTCCCGTGCCCACCAGCCGGTCCGCCACCGCATTCACCGCAGGCTCGGGGCCGGAAATCACCACCGAATCAGCCGCATTGACCGCCGCGATCTCGACGCCGGGCGCCAGCAGCGGTGCCACCTCGTCTTCGGAAGCCGCCAACGCCACCATCGCGCCGCCGGCCGGCAGCCCGGCCATCAGCCGAGCGCGGACCGCAACCACCCGCGCGGCGTCGGCCAGCGACAACACCCCGGCCACCTGGGCCGCCGCGATCTCGCCCACCGAATGACCCAGCACCACGTCCGGCACCACACCCACGTCCGCCAACAGCGCCGCCAACGCCACCTCCACGGCGAACAACGCCGGTTGGGCGAATTCGGTACATTCCAGCAGCGCCTCATCGATGCCCCACAGCACCTGCCGCAACGGCAATCTCAGGTGCCGATCCAGCACGTCAGCGACGGCGTCAAATGCTTTGGCGTATAACGGGAACCGCTCATACAGCCCGCGGCCCATGCCCAGGTATTGCGCCCCTTGTCCGGGGAAGACGAATACGGTTTTGCCGGTCGGCCGGGCGCGACCGGCCACCACCGCAGCGCCGGGGTCGCCGGCGGCCAGACCGGCCAAACCCGACAGCAACTGCGCCCGGTCGGCGCCCACCACCACCGCGCGATGCTCGAACACCGACCGGGTGGACACCAACGACC
>NZ_UPHQ01000211.1 GCF_900566055.1 Mycobacterium innocens | reverse complement strand
AATTCACGATCATGGGCGGCGGTGGGGCGGAGGTGGTGGCTGCGGCGACGTGGAAGCCGGTCGGCGGACGCGGGACGGCGATGACCGTCGGTCCGGACAGGTCGACGAGGGGGGACGGGGCGACCGCGGCCACCGGCGTGATGGCAGTGCGCGCCGACGGCGTCCGTCCGTGGGATGCAGGTGCCGCGCCGCTGACCGCCCCGGCGAACACCAGCGGGGTGATCATGGCTATGCCGAATACCGGTGACTTCGTGACGCGCAGTGCCCGCTGGCGCACCGAATCCCACAACCGGGTTGCGCCTTCAGTAACGGCCGGGTGAGCGCCCCAGCGGCCCCTTATGCGCACCTCGACCGTCCTCAATTATGCGAGCCGTCGAATAACTATGCTTCTTAGCCTCGTGAACTAGATCACCATACATAACTCTTGTGACGGGAGTGGCGCAATGGGGGAGTTGGTTCTCACAGCGTTTTCCTCGCTCTACGTTCCGTCCCGTCAGTCGCCCGCGCCGGGTCGGCGTCCGGATGGGCAGACTGCAAATCGGCCATCAGAGTACGCAGGCTCTCCAGTTCGTGCCGCAGGTAGTCCCGCGTCGGGACCTCGCCGATGGCCAACCGCAGGGCAGCCAGCTCGCGGGCCAGGTATTCGGTGTCGGCCTTGGTCTGTGCGGCGCGTCGTCGGTCCTCTTCCAGGGCGACGCGGTCGCGGTTTTCCTGGCGGTTCTGGGCCAGCAGGATCAGCGGCGCCGCGTAGGCGGCCTGGGTGGAAAAGGCCAGATTGAGCAGGATGAAGGGGTAGGGATCCCAGCGCCAGTGGGCTGCGAACAGGTTCACCGCGATCCAGGTAAGCACCATCAGCGTTTGCAGCAGCAGGTAGCGGCCGGTGCCGAAGAACCTCGTGATGCGTTCGGTGGTCTGCCCGACGGTCTCGGGGTCCAGCCGCGGCGTGAACCTGCGCGAGGTCCGCGGAGTGTACAGCCGCCGCGGCGCTGGGGGCTTGCTCACAGGGTTCCTCCGGGTTTGGCGGGTCGGCCGGCGGGGTCGAGCTGCTGCACGTCCACGCGCCAGTCATGCGGCAGCAGATGATCGAGCAGGTCGTCGACCGTCACCGCGCCCAACAGATGGCTCTGATCGTCGACCACCGGCCCGCACACCAGGTTGTAGGCGGCGAAATAGCGCGTCACCGCGGCCAGCGGGGTGTCCGGCGTCAGGGTCAGCAGGTCGGTGTCGACGATCCCGCCCACCAGCTCGGCCGGCGGTTCGCGAAGCAGTCGCTGCAGTTGCACGCACCCCAGGTAGTGGCCGGTCGGGGTGGCCGTCGGTGGACGTGCCACAAAGACCATGGACGACAGCGCGGGAGTCAGGTCGGGATCGCGGACCCGGGCCAGCGCTTCGGCAACCGACGTGTCCGGGGTGAGGACCACCGGATTCGAGGTCATCAACCCGCCCGCGGTGTCGGGTGAGTGCTTCAGCAGCCGTCGCACCGAATTGGAATCGTCGGGATCCATTCGGGTCAGCAGCGTCTCGGCATCGTTCGGATTCAGCACCCCGAGCAGGTCGGCGGCGTCGTCGGGATCCATCTCCTCGAGCACATCGGCAGCGCGATCGGTGCCCAGTTGGGACAAAACGTCGGCCTGATCCGATTCGGGAAGCTCCTGCAGGATGTCGGCCAGCCGTTCGTTGTCCAGCGCCTGAAACACCTCGTAGCGGCGTTTGGACGGGAGGCCGCGGATAGCGTCGGCGACGTCGACCGGGCGCCGCCCTTCGAACTGGTCCAGCAGTTGTGCCACGGCCTGACCGGGCATGGCCAGGGCAGACGGCGTCAATCCGCGTACGTATTGCCAGTCCACGATATGTACCGGTCCGCGCCGCCCCAGCCGTCGGTGGGTGCGGACGGCGACCCTGGTCACCAGCCAGTCGCGGGTTCGGGTTTGTTCGATGCCCAGGTCGGTCACCGCCAGGTCGGCGCTGGCCAGCTCCGGCAGGGCCGGGTCGTTGACCTTGACGGGCGTGTCGAGTACCTGGCCGATGGCCAGGACCTCGCCCGGCCGTTGTTCGAAGTGGCGTAACGACACGTTGCCGGTGGTCAGCGTCACCGCGTCCGGCTCGATCGCGGCGACTCGCAGGATCGGTATGAAGATGCTGCGGCGGGTCGCCAGATCGACCACCAATCCCAGCACACGCGGTTGCTGGCGGACAATGCTGATGCTGATCACGACATCGCGAACCCGGCCGAAGGATTCGCCGAGCGGACCCAGCACCATCATCCGCGACAGCCGCGCCACATACACCCTGTTGACCGAGCCCATGATTGAGAGCGTAGGCAGCCCGATGGCAGATGCTAACGGGTGCTAACGGGTTCTACCGGGTTCTAATGGGACGGAATGCTGAACATCGCCACGATCAGCCAGACCAGCAGCGTCGCGACGCCGATAACGATGCCGGCCACCGCCAGGCCATAGCCGTCTTCTCGGGTTTGCTTGATCTGGTTGAGCGCGATCGTGCCCATCACGATGGACACGATCGAGCCGATGCAGCAGAACACGCCCACGAACGACGACACCAGCGAGACGATCGCCATGGTGTTGGTGCCCGGCATCGCCGGGCCCGGCGGGGAGTAATAGCCGCCCATATAGTCCGGCGGCGGGTACGACGACGGGAAATTGCCGCCCGGGTAGGAGGGCGGCGGGTATGCGGATCCGCCGTACGGCGATGCCATGGGTGCGGGATACGGGCCCGGGTAGTCTGCCGGCGGCGCGCCGTACGGCGAATATCCCGGCGGCGCATAGGCGGGCGGCGAAATCGGCGGCGGATACCCGGGCGCGTAGTCAGAGGGATACCCCGCCGGGCCAAGCGGGCCGGGCGGACACCCGGGCGGCGGATACGCGGGCGGGTAGCCGGCGGCTGGCGACGATGTTTCCGGGGCCGCCCACGGCGCGCCGGACATGGGGGAACCGGGCTGCTCAGGGCTCTGCTCACCGGCCGCGGGAGGTGAGGTCGTGCCGTCGTGGGCACCTTCGTCGGGGGAGCCGCCGGAAGCTGTCATGGTGATCAACCTAGCCGACGGGACCGGGCCGTCGCCCGGTGTGCGGGCGGCGCCGGGCGCCCCATGAAATGATGGCAAACTTCTTCGTCGGGCAAGGCCCTCGTCAGGCGAAATATGGGTAATACCCGGTGCGAGCGGACCGGTTCGCGATCGTCCTGATAATGCGCGGACGTCCCGAAGATGAAACGATGGCCAGGGCATAGCAGGGCAGAGGAGAATGAAGACCGATGACTAGCCCATTCCAGCCGGGACAGGTTCCCGGTGCAACACCGCCCACCGGGCATGCTGGTCGACGGGTTGTGCCCGGATTGCCCACCCCGCCCAAAGGCTGGCCGGTCGGGTCCTATCCCACCTACGCCGAGGCGCAGCGCGCTGTCGACTACCTGTCGGAGCATGAATTCCCGGTTCAGCAGGTGACCATCGTCGGCGTCGACCTGATGCAGGTGGAACGAGTGACGGGCCGGCTGACCTGGCCGAAGGTGCTCGGCGGCGGTGTGCTCAGCGGCGCTTGGCTCGGTCTGTTCATCGGACTGGTGCTCGGCTTCTTCAGCCCCAACCCGTGGGCCGCGCTGGTCACCGGTTTGGTGGCCGGGGTTTTCTTCGGGCTGATCACCTCCGCGGTTCCGTATGCGATGGCGCGCGGCACCAGGGATTTCAGCTCCACCATGCAGTTGGTGGCCGGCCGCTACGACGTACTCTGCGATCCGCAAAACGCGGAGAAGGCACGCGATCTGCTGGCGCGCTTGGCGATCTGACGCCGGTGCCGGTGGCAAAGGTGAGACGGCGGCTGGGCGCGGCCGTGCTGGCGGCGCTGACGGTCGCGTTCGCGGTCTCGGCCTGCGGGTCGCGCAGCCACGGACTGGTGCTCAGCTTCTACAGCCCGGCCACCGACGGGGCGACGTTCACCGCTATTGCGCAGCGCTGCACCGAGCAGGCCGGCGGCCGGTACGTCATCGAGCACGTGAGCCTGCCCCGATCACCCGACCAGCAGCGGCTACAACTGGCCCGGCGGCTGACCGGAAATGACCACACCCTGGACGTGATGGCGATGGACGTCGTCTGGACCGCCGAGTTCGCCGAAGCCGGATGGGCGCTGCCGCTGTCGGAGGATCCGGCCGGGCTGACCGAGCCCGACGCTACCTCCGACACGCTGCCGGGCCCGATCAGGACCGCCACCTGGAAGCACCGGCTGTACGCCGCACCCGTCACGACCAATACCCAAGTGCTTTGGTACCGGCGGGATTTGGTGCCTCAACCGCCGGGAGATTGGAATGGCATGCTGGCCGAGGCGGCCCGATTGCGCGCCGCCGGCCAGCCGAGTTGGATCGCGGCGCAGGCCAACCAGGGCGAGGGTCTGGTGGTGTGGTTCAACACCGTGCTGACCAGCGTCGGCGGTCAGGTGCTCGCCGAGGACGGCAAACGGGTCACCCTGACCGACACCTCCGCTCATCGGGGCGCCACCGTCGCCGCACTGCGGGTCCTGAAATCGGTGGCCACCGCACCCGGAGCCGACCCGTCGATCAGCCGCGCGGAGGAAGGCACCGCCCGGCTGGCGTTCGAACAGGGAAAGGCGGCCCTGGAGGTCAACTGGCCGTACGTGTTCGCCTCCATGCTGGAGAACGCGGTCAAGGGTGGGGTGCCGTTTCTGCCGCTCAACCGCCTTCCCGAGTTGGCCGGCAGCGTCAACAGCATCGGCACCTTCGTGCCCAGCGACGAACAGTTCCGCATCGCCTACCAAGCCAGCCAGAAGGTGCTCGGCTTCGCGCCCTATCCCGGAGTGTTGCCGGGCCAGCCGGCCAAGGTGACGATCGGCGGGCTGAACCTGGCCGTGGCCAGTACGACCCGCCATAAAGCCGAGGCGTTCGAAGCGGTCCGATGCCTGCGTAACCTGCAGAACCAGAAGTACGTCTCGATCCAGGGCGGTCTTCCCGCGGTACGGGCCTCGCTGTACTCCGACCCGCAGTTTCAGGCGAAGTATCCGATGTACGAGATCATCCGCCAGCAGCTCACCGACGCCGCCGTGCGGCCGGCGACGCCGGCCTACCAAGCAGTGTCGCTGCGGCTGGCGGCGGCGCTGAGTCCGGTCACCAAGATCGACCCGGAACGCACCGCCGACGACATCACCGCGCAGGTGCAAAAGGCCGTCGACGGCAAGGGCTTGCTGCCGTGACGCACGCTTTCGTGCGCTCCGGGAACCGCCGGGCCGAACAGCGGCTGGCGTTCATCCTGGTGGCACCGGCGGCGCTGTTGATGCTGGCGGTGACGGCCTATCCGATCGGTTACGCGGTGTGGCTCAGCCTTCAGCGCAACAACCTGGCTACCCCCGACGAGACGGCGTTCATCGGATTGGAGAATTACCGAACCATTCTGACCGACCGGTATTGGTGGACGGCGCTGACGGTGACGCTGGCAATCACGGTGGTGTCGGTGACGCTCGAGTTCGTGCTGGGCCTGGCGCTGGCGCTGGTGATGCACCGCACGCTCATCGGCAAGGGGCTGGTGCGCACCGCGGTGCTGATCCCGTACGGGATCGTCACGGTGGTCGCGTCGTACAGCTGGTACTACGCCTGGACCCCGGGCACCGGATACCTGGCCAATCTGCTGCCGCACGGTAGTGCGCCACTGACCCAACAGGTCCCGTCACTGGGCGTCGTGGTGATTGCCGAGGTGTGGAAGACGACGCCGTTCATGTCGCTGCTGCTGCTCGCCGGGCTGGCGCTGGTGCCCGAGGATCTGTTGAAGGCCGCACAAGTCGACGGGGCCGGCGCTTGGCGACGGTTGAGCAAGGTCATGATGCCGATCATCAAGCCGGCGGTGGTGGTGGCACTGTTGTTTCGGACTCTCGATGCCTTCCGCATTTTCGACAACATCTATGTGCTGACCGCCGGCGAGAATAACACCGAGTCGGTGTCAATCCTGGGCTACGACAACCTCTTCAAAGGTTTCAACGTCGGTCTCGGCTCGGCGATCAGCGTGCTGATCTTCGGCTGCGTGGGCATCATCGCGCTGATGTTCATCAAGTTGTTCGGCGCATCCGCACCTGGAAGTGACGTGGATGGCCGCTGAGCCGTTGGGAGCCCGTCGCGCCACGTTTTGGGCAGTCGTTGACACAGTGGTCGTGGTGTACGCGTTGCTTCCGGTGCTGTGGATTTTCAGCTTGTCGCTCAAGCCGACGTCAACGGTCAAGGACGGCAAGCTGATTCCGTCGTCGGTGACCCTGGACAACTACCGTGGCGTCTTCCGGGGCGAATTCTTCAGCTCGGCGCTGATCAACTCCATCGGAGTCGGGTTGATCACCACGGTGATAGCGGTGCTGCTCGGTGCGATGGCCGCCTATGCTGTGGCCCGGTTGGAGTTTCCGGGCAAGCGGGCGCTGATCGGGGCCACCCTGCTGATCACCATGTTCCCGGCAATCTCGTTGGTGACACCGTTGTTCAACATCGAGCGCGCTGTCGGCCTGTTCGACACCTGGCCGGGCTTGATCCTGCCGTACATCACTTTCGCTCTGCCGCTTGCCATTTACACGCTGTCGGCATTCTTCCGGGAGGTCCCCTGGGATCTGGAGAAAGCGGCCAAGATGGACGGCGCGACACCGGGGCAGGCCTTCCGTAAAGTGATTGCGCCGCTGGCGGCTCCGGGGCTGGTGACCGCCGCGATTCTGGTGTTCATCTTCGCCTGGAACGACCTGCTGCTCGCGCTGTCGCTGACCGCGACCAAGGCGGCGATCACCGCGCCGGTGGCGATCGCCAACTTCACTGGTAGTTCGCAGTTCGAGGAGCCGACGGGATCCATTGCGGCCGGAGCTATCGTGATCACGGTTCCGATCATCGTCTTCGTTCTCGTCTTCCAACGACGGATTGTCACCGGCTTGACGTCCGGGGCCGTGAAGGGATAGTGCAATGGCCGAAATCGTGCTCGAGCACGTCAGTAAGAGTTACCCCAACGGCGCGATGGCGGTGGACGACCTCAGTCTCGCCATCGCCGACGGCGAATTCCTGATTCTGGTCGGGCCATCCGGCTGCGGCAAGACCACCACCCTGAATATGATTGCCGGACTTGAGGATATCTCGTCGGGAGAACTGCGCATCGATGGTCGGCGGGTCAACGAGAAGGCGCCCAAAGACCGCGACATCGCCATGGTGTTCCAGTCGTATGCGCTCTACCCGCATATGACCGTGCGGCAGAATATCGCGTTTCCGTTGACCCTGGCCAAGATGAAGAAGGCCGACATCGCGCAGAAGGTCTCCGAGACGGCCAAAATCCTTGACCTGACGGACCTTCTGGATCGCAAGCCCTCGCAGTTGTCGGGTGGGCAGCGCCAGCGGGTCGCGATGGGCAGGGCGATCGTGCGCCATCCCAAGGCCTTCCTGATGGACGAGCCGCTGTCGAACCTGGACGCCAAGCTGCGGGTGCAGATGCGCGGCGAGATCGCGCGGCTGCAGAAGAGGCTGGGCACCACCACCGTCTACGTCACCCACGACCAGACCGAAGCCATGACGCTGGGGGATCGGGTGGTGGTGATGCACGGCGGCATTGCGCAGCAGATCGGCACTCCCACAGAGCTTTACGAGCATCCGGCCAACGTATTCGTGGCCGGCTTCATCGGCTCACCGACGATGAATTTCTTCCCCGCGACGTTGACGTCGATCGGGCTGACCCTGCCCTTCGGTGAGGTGACACTGGCACCGGACGCGCAACAGCTGATCGCCGCCCGCGCGAAAACCCAGAACGTCATCGTCGGCGTGCGGCCCGAGCATATTCACGACGCCGCGCTGATCGATGCCTACCAACGCATCAAAGCGCTGACCTTCCAGGTCAGCGTCGACTTGGTCGAATCGTTGGGGGCGGACAAATACGTCTACTTCACCACCTCGGCTCCGGCCGTGCACTCGGCTCAGCTGGATGAGCTGGAGGCGCAGGGGGAGATGCGCGAAAACCAGTTTGCGGCAAGGGTTTCCGGGGAATCGAAGGCGGTGATCGGACAGCCGCTCGAGTTGGCTTTCGACACCACCAAACTGGCCGTTTTCGACGCCGACTCCGGTGTCAACCTGACGGTCCCCGCGTCCTGACGGCGGGTCGAGTGTGTGTCCCGGGCGTCCAACGTGCACCCCGACCAGCAGAATCGCGGGGCAGGCGCCGTCGCGCGCGCACTCGATGCCGTCAGCGCACACTCGATCGCGTCAGGGCACACTCGACGCCGTCAGAGCCAGTTCCGGTTGCGGAAACTGAAGTAAAGGACCAGGCAGACGACGACCATGCTGCTGATCACCGCCGGGTAACCCCACCTCGAGCCCAATTCGGGCATGAAGTGGAAGTTCATACCGTAGATGCCGGCGATCATGGTCGGCACCGCGATGATGCCGGCCCAAGCCGAGATCTTGCGCATGTCGGAGTTCTGTTGCATACCGACACGGGCCAGCGCTGCCTGCACCAGCGAGTTGAGCATGTCGTCATAGCTGGCAATCTGTTCGGCGGCCTCGGTCTGGTGGTCGGCGACGTCGCGCAGGTAACGCCGGACTTCCTTGGAGATCAGGTCCTTGTTCTCGGTCTGCATTCGCTGAAACGCCGTCGACAGCGGGTTGACGCAGCGGCGCAGTTCGAGTATCTCCCGCTTGA
Organism: Mycobacterium innocens; assembly: GCF_900566055.1. GTDB lineage: Bacteria > Actinomycetota > Actinomycetes > Mycobacteriales > Mycobacteriaceae > Mycobacterium > Mycobacterium innocens. Next base: position 18,745 of record NZ_UPHQ01000211.1, on the reverse strand, counting down.
GCAGGTAAATCGGCTCGACGTCGAGCTTGCTGCCGGGCGCGAAGGCCACTTCCTCGATGCTGTCGATGTCGGTTTCGATCAGGGACGTGACTGCCAGGTAATGGTCGACGACATAGTCGGAGATAGCGTGCATCACCGCGTACGGTCCCAGCCGCAGATGTCCGGGATCGGCGTCCATCCGCTTGCGCACCTCCGACAGTCCGCCGTGTTCCCCATGCCGGACCGTGATCACGAAGTCGGTGCCGACGAAGATCATGATCTCGCCGGTTTCGACGATCTCGCGGGCGAGCACCACCGAGTCATGCGGCACGTAGTTGACGGTCTTCAGCACGAGAAACAGGGTCTCGTCGTAACGCTCCAGCTTGGGCCGTTGGTGGGCGTGCACGGCGTCCTCAACCGCCAGCGGATGCAGCCCGAAAACGTCTGCCACGTCTTGCATCTGGTGATGGTCGGGCTCGTGGAGCCCGATCCACACGAAGGCCTGCTCGCCGCCCGGTTCCCGTTCCCGCAGCTCCCGCAAGGCATCGTTGTAGGCGGATTTTCCGGGCATCCGCCGGCCGTCGACGTAGACACCGCAATCGACCAACGCCTGCGCTGTGGGACTAGGTGTGGGATGGACGTGCTGCGGCCGCGATCGCGCGACCGTCCTCAGCGATTCGGGCAGCGCGTCAAATCCTTGAAACATCCTCAGTCTCCGATCGCAGCGCAGGTCTGACCGGGCGGTGGTCCATGCTACGCCGTTTTGCCACGTCAACACGGCAGAAGCGGTGTCGGCGCGGGTCCGGAGATTTCCGCTGGGGCCGGTGCGCTAGTTTCGACCCGACACATCACCACTGTGAAACCCTGTTACGCAGATTTCTCCACAAGGAGCGAACCGACGTGAGCGCAAGTCCCCTCAAGGTCGCCGTCACCGGTGCTGCCGGCCAGATCGGTTACAGCCTGTTGTTCCGCCTGGCCAGCGGCTCGCTGCTGGGTCCCGACCGCCCGATTGAGCTACGGCTGCTCGAGATCGAGCCGGCACTCAAGGCGCTCGAGGGTGTGGTGATGGAACTCGACGACTGTGCGTTCCCGCTGCTGGCCGGCGTCGAAATCGGCGCGGACGCCAACAAGGTCTTCGACGGCGTACACCTGGCCCTGCTCGTCGGCGCCCGCCCGCGCACCAAGGGCATGGAGCGCGGCGACCTGCTCGAGGCCAACGGCGCCATCTTCACCGCGCAAGGCAAGGCTCTCAACGAGGTCGCCGCCGCCGACGTCCGGATCGGTGTGACCGGCAACCCGGCCAACACCAACGCGCTGATCGCGATGAGCAATGCCCCCGACATTCCGCGCGAGCGCTTCACCGCACTGACCCGTCTCGACCACAACCGGGCTATCTCGCAGCTCGCGAAGAAGACCGGAGTGAAAGTCACCGACGTCAAGAAGATGACGATCTGGGGCAACCACTCGGCCACCCAATACCCCGACGTGTTCCATGCCGAGATCGGCGGCAAGAACGCGGCCGAAGTGGTGGGCGACCAGGCCTGGATCGAAAACGACTTCATTCCGACCGTCGCCAAGCGCGGCGCGGCTGTCATCGAAGCGCGCGGGGCGTCCTCGGCCGCCTCGGCCGCCTCGGCCACCATCGACGCCGCCCGGGACTGGCTGCTGGGCAGCCCCGCGGACGACTGGGTGTCGATGGCGGTCTTCTCCGACGGTTCCTACGGCGTGCCGGAGGGCCTGGTCTCGTCTTTCCCGGTGACCACCAAGGACGGCGACTGGACGATCGTCCAAGGGCTGGAGATCGACGACTTCTCCCGCGTCAAGATCGACGCGTCCACCGCCGAGCTGGCCGACGAACGCAGCGCGGTCACCGGACTCGGTCTGATCTAGTCGGTTTTTCCGCTAGGCGTCCATCACCCGTTGCGGCCGGCGGTGCCGGGCGTTCCCGGTCCGTCCGTTCCGTCGGCCGCACCGTTGGGACCGTGTAAGGACCCCGTTCCATGCGGGCCGCCGGGGCCACCGGCACCGCGCGTTCCGCGCCGAAAATCGGCTCGGTGCGAGTGGTTCTCAATGGCCGCCGAACCGCCCGGCCCAGGAGTGGATGCCGGAACGGGCACAGTACCCTGATGCGGTGCCAAGAATCGTGCCGCCGCAGATCGCCATCGGAAACGACGAGATCTTCGAGGCCCACGTAGCGGGAAAGCTTTCCGTAGCGCTGAAGGCGCCGCTGGACACCCGGCGGGCTCTGTCGATCGCCTACACCCCGGGCGTGGCGCAGGTCAGCCGCGCGATCGCCGCCGACCAGACGCTGGCCGCGCGCTACACCTGGGCGAACCGGTTGGTGGCCGTCGTCAGCGACGGCAGCGCGGTACTCGGCCTCGGCGACATCGGACCCGAGGCCTCGCTGCCGGTGATGGAGGGCAAGTGCGCCCTGTTCCAGGCGTATGGCGGCCTGAACGCGATCCCGATCGTGCTGGACACCAAGGATCCCGACGAGATCGTCGAAACCCTGGTGCGGTTGCGGCCAACATTTGGCGCCGTGAACCTGGAGGACATCTCCGCGCCCCGCTGCTTCGAGATCGAGCGACGGCTCATCGAGGCGCTGGACTGCCCGGTGATGCACGACGACCAGCACGGCACGGCGATCGTTGTGCTGGCCGCGCTGATGGGCGCCACCAAGTTGCTCGGCCGCGACATGTCCTCGCTGCGGGTGGTGGTATCAGGTGCCGGGGCCGCGGGTGTCGCGTGCACGAATCTCCTTCTGGCCATGGGTGTTTCGGACATCACGGTGCTCGACTCGCGCGGCATCCTGCACGCCGGGCGCGATGACATGAATAGCGTCAAGGTCGATCTGGCGCAACGCACCAATCCCGACGGTCTCACCGGCGGCCTGGTCGAGGCGCTCGAGGGCGCCGACGTATTCCTCGGGGTGTCGGCGGGCGTGGTCCCCGAGGAGTTGATCGCCACCATGGCGCCGGGCGGGATCGTCTTCGCGCTGTCCAACCCGGACCCGGAAATACACCCACAGGTCGCGGCCAAATACGCGGCGGTGGTGGCCACCGGCCGCAGCGACTTCTGCAACCAGATCAACAATGTGCTGGCCTTCCCCGGCGTATTCCGCGGCGCGCTGGACGCCGGGGCACGCCAGATCACCGAAAAGATGATGGTGGCCGCGGCCGAGGCGATCTACTCCGTCGTCAGCGACGATCTTGCCGTCGACCGGATCGTTCCCAGCCCGCTGGACCTGCGCGTCGGGGATGCGGTGGCCAAGGCGGTGGCTCTGGCGGTGGAGCCCGCAGACACCGCGGGGTGAGGATCGGCAGGCTGGCCACGCTGCTACTGGCGGCCGTGTTCGCGGTGGCCGGCTGCGTGGGCAACACCGGCGAAAGCCACCCCGAGTTGGTGGTCGGAGCCAGGCCCGGCTCCGAATCGGTGCTGTTGGCCGACATCTACGTGGCCGCGTTGCGGTCGTACGGTTTTGCCGCGCGGGGCGAAACGGCCGGCGACCCGATGGCGAAACTGGACTCCGGGGCGTTCGCCATCGTGCCGGCGTTCACCGGCCAGATGTTGCGGACCCTGCAACCCGACGCCTCGTCGCTATCCGACAAGGCCGTGTACCAGTCGATGGTCGCCGCGCTACCTGAGGGCGTCGCCGCCGGCGACTACACCACCGCGGCCGAGGACAAACCCGCAGTCATGGTGACGCCGGCGACCTCGACGGCCTGGGGCGGCAGCGAGCTGGACCTGTTGCCGCGCCACTGTGACGGGCTGGTCGTCGGGATGGTCACCGGAGTCGACGCGCCTTCCCAGGTGGGGTCCTGCCGGCTGCCCGCGCCGCGTGAATTCCCGGATGACGCAACGATGTTGGCGGCGCTGCGGGCAGGGCAGCTGACCGCGGCCTGGACCACCACCGCCAACCCCGCCAATCCCGCCGATCTGGTGGTGCTGACTGACGCAAAAGACGCGCTGATCCGGGCCGAGAACGTGGTGCCCCTGTATCGCCGCAACGTGCTGACTGACCGGCAACGGCTGGCTATCAACGAGGTGGCCGGTGTGCTGGACACCGCCGCCCTGACCGACATGCGCCGCCAGGTGGCCGGCGGCGCCGATCCGCAGGCGGTGGCCGGTGCGTGGTTGGCCGAGCACCCGCTGGGCCGTTGAACATCGTGTTTACGGCATCGAGCCTGCGCTCACAGCATCGAGCCTGCGGCCAGAGACGCCATGAGCGACCACGAGGCGCGCTGAGCGCAGGCTCGATGTCAACTCGGCAGGGTCAGCGATGCGGCGCCGGGATCAACGTGCCGAATAGCGGCATGAACAGCCGCTGATACCCCGAGCCGGTCACCCGCACCACCAGGTCCAAAACCTTGGCGTCCGCGCCGACGAGCACGCGCGCCCTGTTCTTGCGCACCGCTTCGAGGATGATCTTGGCGGCCCGCTCCGGGCTGGTGCGTGCCGCCCGCTTGTCGAACAGCTTGGCCAATTCGGCGGCATCCAGCCCCTCGGCAGCGGTGGCGTTACGGGCGATCGCGGTCTTGATGCCGCCCGGGTGCACGGTGGTCACCCCGACCGGATGGCCGGCCAGGATCATCTCCTGGCGCAGCGCCTCGGTGAAGCCGCGGACGGCGAACTTCGCCGCGTTGTAGGTCGCCTGCCCGGCGCACGCGAACAACCCGAACACGCTGGAGATGTTGATGACGTGGCCGTCGCCGGAGGCGATCAGGTATGGCAGGAAAGCCTTGGTGCCGTTCAGGACGCCGCCGAAATCGACATCCATCACCCGGTCGATGTCCTTGAATTCGCAGACCTCGATGTCGCCGGTGTGGCCGATACCGGCGTTGTTGTAGACCTGGTTCACCTTGCCGAAATGCTCGTTGACCGCGTCGGCATAGGCCAGAACGGCCTCGCGTTCGGTCACGTCGAGCCGATCGGCCTTGACCGGAGCGCCGATCGCCTTGAGCATTTCCTCGGTCTCCGCCAGTCCCTCGATATTGACATCGCTGATCGCCAGGCTGGCGCCGGAGCGACCCAGTTCGAGGGCCAGCGCCCGCCCGATGCCCGATCCCGCGCCGGTCACCACGGCGACTTTTCCGGCGAACCCCTGCATTGAGCACCCTCCCTCTGTCGGCTTTCGTCGAGGTTAACCGGTACCGCAGGTCCCCCGTTAGCGGCGGGTGGTTTAGCCGGACAGGCCGGGGAGGCCTATCAGCGCCCACAAGCGGGGGAACCCGTAACCCCGCTGTTCCGGCTCAGCCGGCTAGGCATTGCGCGATTACCCAAACGCCGTGTCGAGGATCTCCTGCTGCTCGACGGCGTGCACCTTCGACGAGCCCGACGAGGGGGCCGACATCGCCCGGCGCGAAATCCGCTTGAGTCCGGTCAGCTTGTCGGGCAACAACTCTGGCAGCTCCAGGCCGAACCGCGGCCACGCGCCCTGATTAGCCGGCTCCTCCTGCACCCAGAAGTACTCGGTGGCATTGGCGTAGCGGTCCAGCGTTTCGTTGAGACGGCGTTTGGGTAGCGGGGCCAGCTGCTCGATGCGCACAATCGCGATGTCGTCGCGGTTGTCCTTGACCTTGCGTGCGGCCAACTCGTAATAGATCTTGCCGCTGGTCAGCAGGATCCTCCGGACCTTACTGCGGTCGCCGATGCCGTCTTCGTAGGTGGGTTCCTCCAACACCGAACGGAACTTGATCTCGGTGAAGTCCTTGATGTCGCTGACCGCGGCCTTGTTGCGCAACATCGACTTCGGCGTGAACACGATCAGCGGGCGCATGATCCCGTCCAGAGCGTGCCGGCGCAACAGGTGGAAGTAGTTGGACGGGGTCGACGGCACCGCGATCGTCATCGACCCCTCCGCCCACAGCTGCAGGAAGCGCTCGATTCGGCCGGAGGTGTGGTCGGGCCCCTGTCCCTCGTGTCCGTGCGGCAGCAGCAGCACCACATTGGACAATTGGCCCCACTTGGCCTCGCCGGAGCTGATGAATTCGTCGATGATCGACTGTGCACCGTTGACGAAGTCGCCGAACTGCGCCTCCCACAGCACCAGGGCATCGGGGTTGCCCACGGTGTAGCCGTATTCGAAGCCGACGGCGGCGTATTCCGACAACGGCGAGTCGTAGACCAGGAACTTGCCGCCGGTGGGGGTGCCGTCCTTGTTGGTGGCCAGCAGCTGCAGCGGCCAGAACTCCGTGCCGGTATTGCGGTCGATGATCACCGAATGCCGTTGAGAGAACGTGCCGCGGCGGGTGTCCTGCCCGGACAGCCGCACCAGCTTGCCCCCGGCCACCAGCGACCCCAACGCCAGCAGTTCGGCGAACGCCCAGTCGATCTTGCCTTCGTAGGCCATTTCCCGGCGCTTTTCCAGCACCGGTTGGACGCGCGGATGCGGGGTGAACCCGTCGGGGAAGGCCAGGAACGCATCGCCGATGCGGGCCAGCAGCGCCTTGTCCACCGCGGTGGCCAGGCCGCGCGGAACCTGCTGCTCGGACTCCACCGACATGCTCGGTTGCACGGCGTGTTTCTCCAGGTCGCGGACCTCGTTGAAGACCCGCTCCAGCTGGCCCTGGTAGTCGCGCAGCGCGTCCTCGGCTTCCTTGAGCGAGATGTCGCCGCGGCCGATCAGGGCTTCGGTGTAGCTCTTGCGGGCCCCGCGCTTGGTGTCGACGACGTCGTACATGTAGGGGTTGGTCATCGACGGGTCGTCGCCCTCGTTGTGCCCGCGGCGCCGGTAGCACAGCATGTCGATGACGACGTCCTTGTGGAATTGTTGCCGGAAGTCCACGGCCAGCCGCGCGACCCACTCGCACGCCTCCGGGTCGTCGCCGTTGACGTGGAAGATCGGCGCGCCGATCATCTTGGCGACGTCGGTGCAGTACTCGCTGGACCGCGAATACTCCGGCGCGGTGGTGAAGCCGATCTGGTTGTTGACGATGATGTGGATGGTGCCGCCGACCCGGTAGCCGGGCAGGTTCGTCAGGTTCAACGTCTCGGCCACCACACCCTGGCCGGCGAAGGCGGCATCCCCGTGCAACATCATCGGCACCACGGAGAAGCGCTGTTCGCCATCGGAATCCAGCAGATCCTGCTTGGCCCGGACCAGCCCCTCGAGCACCGGGTCGACGGCCTCCAGGTGCGACGGGTTGGCGGTCAGCGACACCTGAATGTCGTTGTCGCCGAACATCTGCAGGTATACTCCGGTGGCGCCGAGGTGGTACTTGACGTCGCCGGAGCCGTGGGCCTGCGACGGGTTCAGGTTGCCCTCGAACTCGGTGAAGATCTGCGAGTACGGCTTGCCGACGATGTTGGCCAGCACGTTGAGCCGGCCGCGGTGCGGCATTCCGATGACCACCTCGTCGAGGCCGTGCTCGGCGCACTGGTCGATCGCCGCGTCCATCATCGGGATTACGCTTTCGGCGCCCTCCAGCGAGAATCGTTTCTGCCCGACGTACTTGGTCTGCAGGAACGTTTCGAACGCCTCGGCGGCGTTGAGCTTGCTCAAGATGTATTTCTGTTGGGCCACAGTCGCTTTGACGTGTTTGGCCTCGACCCGTTGCTGCAGCCACTGCTGTTGTTCGGGCTCGAGGATGTGGGTGTACTCCACGCCGACGTGGCGGCAGTAGGCGTCGCGCAGTATCGAGAGCACGTCGCGCAGCTTCATGTAGGGCGATCCGCCGAAGCAGCCGTCGACCTTGAACAACCGGTCGAGGTCCCACAGCGTGAGCCCGTGGGAGCACACGTCGAGGTCGGGGTGGCTGCGGAACCGGGTTTTGTCCAGCCGCAGCGGGTCGATGTCGGCCATCAGGTGGCCGCGGTTGCGGTAGGCGGCAATGAGTTCGATGACGCGGGGGTTCTTGTCGACGATCGAGTCCGGGTTGTCGGGGCGCCAGCGCACCGGCAGGTAGGGGATGCCCAGCTCGCGGAAGATCTCGTCCCAGAAGTCGTCGGCGAGCAGCATCTGGTGGATGGTGCGCAGGAATTCCCCGGATTCCGCGCCCTGGATGATGCGGTGGTCGTAGGTCGACGTCAGCGTGATCAGTTTGCCGATGCCCAGTTCGGCGATGCGCTCCTGGCTGGCCCCCTGAAACTCGGCCGGGTATTCCATGGCGCCGACGCCGATGATGGCGCCCTGCCCGGCCATCAGCCGCGGCACCGAGTGCACGGTGCCGATGGTGCCGGGGTTGGTCAGCGAAATCGTCACGCCGGCAAAGTCTTCGGCGGTCAGCTTGCCGTCGCGGGCGCGGCGCACGATGTCTTCGTAGGCGGTGACGAACTGGGCGAATCGCATGGTCTCGCACCGCTTGATGCCGGCCACCACCAGTGAGCGTTTGCCGTCTTTGCCCTGCAGGTCGATCGCCAGGCCCAGATTGGTGTGGGCCGGGGTGACGACGTTCGGCTTGCCGTCTACCTCCGCGTAATGCCGGTTCATGTTAGGGAACTGCTTGACCGCTTGCACCAGCGCATAGCCCAGCAGGTGGGTGAACGAGATCTTGCCGCCGCGATTTCGCTTGAGCTGGTTGTTGATGACGATCCGGTTGTCGATCAACAGCGTGGCCGGGACGGCACGGACGCTGGTCGCCGTCGGCACGTCCAGCGACGCCGACATGTTCTTGACGACGGCCGCCGCGGCCCCGCGCAGCACCTGCAGTTCGTCGCCCTCGGCCGGCGGCGGCGCAGCGGCCCTGGTTGGAGCAGCGGCGGGTGAGCCGTTGCCCGCGCCCGCGGCGCCGGCCGGCTTTGCCGCGGGCCGGGCGGGCTCTGCCGCGGGCCGGACGGGCTCGGCCGGCGGGGCGGTCGCAACGTGCTGGTTGTCGGCCGGGGCGCCCTGAGCGGGCTCGGGGTTGTAGTCAACCAGGAACTCGTGCCAGCTTGGATCGACCGAGGAGGGGTCGTCGCGGAACTTGCGGTACATCTCCTCGACCAGCCATTCGTTTTGCCCGAACGGTGAACTTATGTTGGCCACGGCCGCTGCTCGCCTCAATTCTCTGTTCTTGACGTCCTACAAGCGCCATGGCGCGACGCCTGCGATTTCTTGCCCGCCCCGGCTGATGGGGCACCTCATATCCTTGTCGGTCCGGCACGCTTCCGCCTCATAAAGGCTAACGCTTTGCTGGGGATTCGCCAGAGACACCCGGGCCGGCCCGCCCGCTAGCTGGCGTCCCGAACGGTCGGCAGTACGTAGAGGGTGACCGGCCAGCGAGCCGGCGGCGCGCCGAACGCCGAGCGCGCATTGCGGACCAGCTTCTTGCCCACTAGCCGGTTGCCGATGGCGCCGATGACGGCGCCGATGCCGACCGGCAACAGCTTGCCGAACATCAGCGCCCCGCGCTTCAGCGCGAACCTCTTGGCGAAATACTTGAACATCCGGGTGTTGAACTTCGACACCGCCGGGAGTGGTAGTGCCGCAACGCTTTCCGAGACCCAGCCGCCGCTGGTGCGTCCGGAACCCATCAGCTCGGCCACCGCGCTCTTGCTGTTGTCGCCGACCAGCACCGCTAACACCAGGGCACGACGCCGTTCCCGGTGGTCGAGCGGAATGCCGTAGACCGAGGCCAGCGCCAGCACCAGCAGCGCGGTGGCCTCGAGGAACACCGCGGTCTCGCCCGCGGCCGCGAGCAGCGCGGCCAGGGTGCCGATTCCGGGCAAGGTGGCGACCATACCGATGGCCGCGCCGCTGGCCGTCACGGCGGCCACGAAGCGCTTCTCGATCTTGGCGACAATCTCGGCCGGGCCGGCAGCCGGGTGCGCTCGACGCAGCCGGGCCACGTAGGCCTTCGCCGCCGGGGCCTGGATATGTGCGCTGCGTTCGATGACCTGTGCCAACGCCCGCGAGGACGCCTTGGGCCGGCCGGTGCCGGCCGGCTGCTCGTCGGGGTCGGACCTCTTGGTTCGTCGAGCGCTCATGTTGCCTCTCCTGAGAACGGCGTACCTTCAGGCTAGCGCCCGTCGCACGGATTGCGGACCGAGCGGAGTCACACCTGCAGGGTATTCGGGTGCATGGCAGTCGATGGGGCTCGGGAATAATGCACGTGGATTCGGTAGCCGAAACGAGGTGGGTAGATGACCACGGCCACGAGCCGGATGCCCGCAGCCAGCTACTCGGGGAGCCCGTGGAACGCGCTGTGGTCGATGATGATCGGCTTTTTCATGATCATGCTCGATTCGACCATCGTCGCCATCGCCAACCCGACCATCATGGCGGTGCTGCACGTCGGCTATGCCACGGTGGTCTGGGTGACCAGCGCCTACCTGCTGGGGTATGCGGTGGTATTGCTGGTGGCCGGCCGACTCGGCGACCGGTTCGGGCCCAAGAACCTTTACCTGACCGGGCTGGCGGTGTTCACCGCCGCATCGATGTGGTGCGGACTGTCGGGCAGTGCCGGCGCGCTGATCACCGCTCGAGTGGTGCAGGGTGTGGGCGCCGGGCTGCTTACCCCGCAGACGTTGTCGATCATCACCCGGACCTTTCCCGCTGCCCGTCGCGGTGTCGCGATGAGCATGTGGGGAGCGACGGCCGGCGTCGCCAGCCTGCTCGGGCCGCTGGCCGGGGGGGCGCTGGTCGGCGGGCTGGGATGGGAGTGGATCTTCTTCGTCAACATCCCGATCGGCGTGCTCGGGCTGGCGCTGGCGGCCTGGCAGGTCCCGGTCCTGCCGGTCCGGGCACAACGGTTCGACCTGATCGGGGTGGCGTTGTCCGGAATCGGCATGTTCTTGCTTGTTTTCGGGCTCCAGGAGGGTCAATCCGCCGGGTGGCAACCGTGGATCTGGGCGGTGCTCGTCGCCGGCCTGGGATTCATGTCGGCGTTCGTCTACTGGCAATCGCTCAACCGGCGCGCGCCGTTGATCCCGCTGGAGATCTTCCGGGACCGCGACTTCAGCCTGTGCACCGTCGGGGTGGCCATCACCGCGTTCGCGACCACGGCGATGATGTTGCCGCTGATCTTCTATGCGCAGTCGGTGTGCGGGCTGTCGCCCATTCGCGCTGCGCTGCTGATTGCGCCGGTGGCGATCAGCAGCGGCGTGCTCGCCCCGTTCGTCGGCCGTATCGTCGACACGTCCCACCCACTGCCGGTGGTCGGGTTCGGCTTTTCGGCACTGGCGATCGCGATGACGTGGCTGTCCATCGAGATGGAACCGGATACCCCCGTCTGGCGATTGGTGTTGCCGTTTTGTGCGATAGGCGTCGGGATGGCGTTCGTCTGGTCGCCGCTGGCCGCCACCGCCACCCGCAATCTGCGGCCCGACCAGGCCGGCGCGAGCTCCGGTGTCTACAACGCCACCCGGCAGCTCGGGGCGGTGCTGGGCAGCGCCAGCATGGCGGCGTTCATGACGTCGCGGATCAGCGCCGAGATGCCGCCCCCGCCTGACGGGGCGTCCGGATTCGGCGGCGAGGGTGGCGGCCTGCAGTTGCCCGAGTTCGTGCGCGCGCCGTTCTCGGCCGCCATGTCGCAGTCGATGCTGCTGCCCGCGTTCATCGCCGTGTTCGGAATCGTGGCCGCGCTGTTCCTGGTCGACGGCATGGGTGCGACGGCCTCGCGCCGGCTGCTGTCGCAAGAGGACCACGGCGACGACTATCAGGACGCGGACCAGGATTTCGATGACGACGACTACGTCGAGTACATCCTGCAGCCGGAACCCGATCAGTGGCACCGGTCGGATAGCGAAATCCCTTGGGCTTATGGGCAATCACGCGGCGAACCGGTTGACGTCCCCAGCGACGTCGGGCGCAACGGCTCGCACATCGACTCGTCACCGCAGACATCGACGCCGTCGCTGCTAGGGTCAGGCCAGTCGGCGTACCGCACCCATTACCTCGACGATCCGCACGGCCCCGCCGGCTAGCGCTTTCTCCGGTGTGATCAGCCGGCCGCGTTATTTCGGTTCGGCGCTGTGCTGTCGCGCAGTGACGCTGTACAGCAATATGCCATCAGCGGCTCGGCCAGGGGTGTGCAATGGGGTGGAATGACCCTTTGTTTCTCCTGGAAATAGGACCGTGACGCCCGCCGAGGGGCCGGGGTGGCGACTCATAATAGAATTCGATTCTGCGAAAAACTGCCTCTACGCTGCACCAAGGCGCAACGTGCGAACATTTCATCCTGGCGTCGATTTGGTCAATATCGAGCAGCTTGAAAAGCAATGCTAAGCATCTCGCAAAGGCGTGGTTTCGAGAATTAGAAGATTACTCGCCGATATCGGTTCGAGAAAGATCCGGCAGCTGTGAGCGAAATATCGCCGGCCGGGGTCATACGTTAGGCCGATGCCGAATTCAATTCGATTCGAATTACGAAAACTCTGGCAACCATCGTTTGTCGCCGTCTTGTCGATGCTTCTCGTGGCCGTCTGCGTTGTCATGGTCACTCCGGTGGCCCGAGCTGCCGGCGTGACGGCGAAGCTGGCGGTGACATCGCAATGGAGTACCGGCTTTGTTGCCAACTACACGATCTCCAACTCGGGTGCGACTGCGCTCACCGACTGGAAGGTCGAGTTCGACCTGCCCGCAGGCGAATCCATCACCAATGCGTGGAGCACCAAACTCGCCCAGTCCGGCACGCATTACCCGCTGACCCCTGAAGACTGGACGCGAACGATCGCACCCGGCAGCTCGGTCACCGTCGGGTTCCAGGCCGCCCAGACCGGGGCGTATTCACCGCCGGCGAACTGTCTGGTCAACGGACAGCCGTGCAGTGGTGCCGGGGCGACCACCACCACGTCCACACCACCGTCGACGACGACCACGTCGACCACCCCGACCACCACCTCCACCAGCCCGGCCACCACTACCGCGCCGACCGGGACTGCCGGCGCCTACACCGCCGCCTTCGCCAAGACCAGCGACTGGGGCAACGGTTTCAACGGCAACTTCACGATCACCAACCCCGGCCCGACGCCACTGAGCGACTGGAAGCTCGAGTTCGACATGCCGGCCGGCCAGACCGTGACCAGCGCCTGGAACGCCAAGCTTGCCGCGCAGGGGACCCACTACGTGCTCACGCCGGAGGATTGGACGCGCACGGTGGCCGCCAACGGGGGCACGGCAAGCCTTGGCATGCAAGGCGCATACGCGGGTAGCTTCACCGCGCCGACGAACTGCACGCTCAACGGCCAGGCCTGCTCGGGCAGTGGCGTCACGCCACCCCCGACGACGAGCACGACGACGCCGACCACCACGGCCCCGCCCGTCACCCCCAGCGGGGCAACCCCGGCGCGATTCGCCCCCTATGTCGATATGACGCTCTACCCGCAGTTCGACTATGCGTCGGCCACTCGCGCGGGCGGACTCGGGCACGTTACGCTGGGCTTCATCGTCAGCGGCGCACCGTGCACGGCATCATGGGGCACCTACTACGGGCTCAAGGACCAGTGGGTCAGCTCGGCGATCGAAGCGCTGACCGCTGGCGGCGCCGGCGCGATCGTCTCTTTCGGCGGAGTCGCTAACCAGGAGCTGGCGCTGACCTGTACCAGCGTCGATGCGCTTGTCGCGCAATACAAGTCGGTGATCGACGCCTATGGCATCCGCGATCTGGACTTCGACATCGAGGGTGCGGCCCAGAATGACGTCGCATCACTGACCCGCCGCTCGCAGGCGATCGCCAAGTTGCAGGCGGACGGCAAGGCCGCCGGTAACCCGGTGCGCGTCTCGTTCACTCTTCCGGTGCTGCCGACCGGTCTGACCGCCGACGGGTTGCGGGTGGTGCAGAACGCCATTGCCAACGGTGTGGACATCGGCCAGGTGAACGTGATGGCGATGGACTATTACGACCCGGCCTTCGATTACCACGGCAAGATGGGCGACCTCGCGATTCAGGCGGCCCAGCGCGTCCACGATCAGCTGGCTGCGCTGTATCCGTCGAAGTCCGACGCCCAGGTCTGGGCGATGGTGGGGGTGACACCGATGATCGGAGTCAACGATGACCCCAGGGAGGTGTTCACCGTTGCCGACGCCGACAAGCTGACGGCTTTCGCCCGGCAGAAGGGCCTGGGCCGGCTTGCCATGTGGTCGGCCAACCGCGACTCGCAATGCCCGGCCGGTACTCCGCAACCGTCGAACACGTGCAGCGGTGTCACCCAAACCGCCTGGGCCTTCTCGAGTTCTTTCAAACAGTTCGGGGGGTGATCCACGCCGGTTGATTGGGCAGGCCGCCCCCGGCTCAGCTATGGGGGTGGCCGCGAGGTCAATGCCAGGAAGGCCCCCAAGTCGATCAATCCCGCGGGTGTCGTCGGCAGATATCGGGTCAGTAACTCGGAGCGCACGACGACCGCCGCGTACTGTGCCCGGCTGATGGCCACATTGAGCCGATTCCTGTTGAGCAGGAACGATATTCCGCGGGGGACGTCGTCTGCCGAGGAGGCCGTCATCGAGATGAAGACGACGGGCGCCTGCCCCCCCTGGAACTTGTCGACGGTGTCGACCCGGATTGCGTCCAGGCCGGCGGACTTCAATCGCTGCCGCAGCAACCCCACTTGGGCGTTGTACGGCGCCAGCACCAGCAGGTCGGAAGCCGCCAATGGCCGGGTACCGCCCTCGTCGGTCCACGACCGTCCGAGCAGTGCCCGGATCTCGGTCAGTATCGCCTCGGCCTCTTCCGGGCTTTCGGTCGAATTGCCTTGGTGTGCCACGGAAAGCACATGCACGCCGGGCTGGTAGTCGGCAACGCGACGGGCGGCGGTGCACTCGGCGTGGGACTGCAATCTGCCCTCGTAGGACAACATTGAAACGGCGGCACAGACCGCCGGATGCATTCGATATGAGCGGTCCAGAAAATAGCCACGCTCGTCGGGCAGGGTGCGCTGCCCGTCGACCAGCCAATCCAGCGCCGAGGCGTCGACTGGTTCGGGATGAGTGCCCTGACTGACCTGAGGAAGCTGTTGCGGGTCGCCGAGCAGCAACATGTTCGTCGCCGCCGGCGCCACCGCGATGGTGTTGGCCAGACTGAACTGGCCGGCCTCGTCGATCACCAGCAGATCCAGGCCGCCGCGGGGCACGCGTTGCTCGTTGGCGAAATCCCAGGCGGTGCCGCCGATCACGCATCCCGCATGGTCAGCGATGAATGCCGGATAGTGCTTCTCGTCGATCTGCTGCCAGCGTGGAGCAGCGCGGTCATACTTTTTCTTGGCGACGCACCCGGGATCCAAGTCGGCGTCGATCACACAATCCAACAGGTTCTCCACAGCGGCATGTGATTGCGCGACGACGCCGATGCGCCAGGAATGCTCGACGACCAATCGCTTGATCACCCGTGCGGCGGTGTGCGTCTTGCCGGTCCCCGGCGGTCCATGTACCGCGACGTATGAGGCGTCCAGTCCCAGCATCGCCGCGGCAATGTCGGCGACGATGTCGGTTCCGCGCGGTAGCCGGGTGCGTGGCGGATGCCGCAGCAGCACGTCGACCAGCGCGGTACGGGGCAGTCGTGGCAGCCCGACGGCGACCGCGGATGCCGTGGCCTCGATGGACTTGCGCAGCACTGTTGTCGGTACGGGTGGCCCGGGGGTCAACGCGAACGGCAGTTGCTCAAACGTGTTGCCGTCACTGCCGGTTCGCTCCAGGATGACCACCTCGGTAGGCAGACCGGGGTCGTCGACCCCGACAACCTCGGCGTGGCCCGCGGCCCGACGGTCGGGGTCGTCGCTGATGCCGGGCGGAGCCGGCGGGTCGTAGAGGGCGAACACGTTCGTCTTGAGGTCGCCACGCGCCAGCTCGCCGGTCAGCCGCACCCGCCGTTGCGGTTTGCGCGCTCGCGCGGGCGTATGCCAGGCGGCAACAACCGACTTTTCGTCGGCAACGAAAACGTCTGTGCTGTCCGACCATTCGTCGACCGGGTAGTTCAGCCGGTCGAAGTGCGCCCACCAGAACGGCTTGTCCTCACGGCGGTGGTAGCCGCGGGCCGCCGACAGCAAGGCGACAACGTTCTGTTCCGGTGTGCGGTTGAGCGCTGCGTCGTCACCGACGAAGGTCGCCAATGCTGCGGCCAACTCATCGTGATCTTCGACCCGGCCGCTGTCGGCAACCGGCTGGACCCCGATGGGCGTGACCCCTGCTTCCCAAGCGCGCATCAGTAACCAATCGCGCAGTTCGCGGGTGGAGCGGCAGTCGTAGTGGTTGTAGTCTTCGATCTCCCTGAGCACCGCCGCGGCCTCATCCGTGCGGCCTTCGGCGCGTAATTCGCAGTAGCGCGCGTAGCAGGTGATCGAGTCGGCTGCCGTCGTGACCTCACCGGCACGCAACCGGGCGCCCACATAGAGCGGCTCCAGCGCCTTGAGGCTGAACGACTCCGCGCCGGCGCGAAGGCCTTTGCGCACCAACGGGTAGAGGTCGACGAGAACACCGTTGCGCAACAGCTCGTCGATGTCGTCCTCACCGACGCCGTAGCGCCCGGCGAGCCGCAGCAGTGCCGTCTTCTCGTACGGCGCGTAATGGTAGATGTGCATGTTGGGATGGCGACGGCGACGTTTGGCCACCATCGCCAGAAAATCCTTGAGGGCCTGACGTTCCTGTGCCCGGTCATGCGCCCACAGCGGCCGGAAGGCTCCCGCCGGTCCGGCTTCCAATACGCCGAACAGGTATTCCAGTCCCCACACGTGGCCATCGGCGGTCCACAGCGGATCGCCTTCGAAGTCGAAGAACAGGTCGCCGGCGTCGGGTTCCGGCAATAGCGCCAGCGGCTGCGGGTCGACGATCTCGTACTGTGGTTCACCGGTATTACGTTGCTGCACTTGTAGTTTGGCTTGCGCAGTCAGCTTGCCGAGGACGCTTGGCGCCAGGCCCGGCACCGGTTGGGTGTGTTTGGCCAGCTCGTCGATTGTGGTGATGCCGGCGTCGAGCAGCTTTTCTCGCTGGGTGACCCGCATCCCGGCCACCAGCAGCAGGTCGTCGGTTGCGCGCAGTTGCTCTGTGCACAGCGGACAACGAAAACAGGCGCGAACGCCAGGATCGTCCCAGCGCACCGCGTTGCCCGAGGCGTAATGATCGTCGAGCAGCCGCTGCAATGCGGCGCGCTGGGACCGGTAAACGGGGATCAGGTCGCTAATCCGGTACCGCACGACGGTGCCGTCGCCAAGCTCCAACTCGGCCTCCGGCGCTACCGGCACCCCGCAGCCGGCTAGTGCGTCAGCGTAGGCCGCCAGTTGCAGCAGTGCGGTGACGTGAGGCGAGCGCGCCAGCTTGGTGTCGGCGATCCGATAGCGTTCACCGTCTCGGATCAGGAAGTCGGCGAACCCCACGAAGCGGCCGTCGAACAGCGCAGCCTGATACACCACAAGGGCACGATTGGCGATGGCGTGCCGAGTCGCCGCGGCGGCGGCCGTCAGGCCGGCGAGTGTGTATGCCGGACGGCCGATGACAGCGACGCCATAGCCGAAGTCGTCGCGCAGTCGGTCGAGCCGGCGTAGTTCGTGTTCGTTCCCGAGTACGGCTGCTCTGGCGAGCAATTCGTCCTCAACCGGCGCAGCCGGGCCGCGGCCGAGCTTCGCGTCGAAATCCCTGAGCAGCGTGTACTCACAACGCGCGGCGGAGGCGAGATCCGATGCGCTGTAGACCAGGGTGCCGTCGCTGAGGAACACAACCGCAACGGTAGGTCAAGGGTCCGACATCGAATGACGAACAGCCGTAACCCCTTGTTGGTCCTTGTTGGCTTGGGTGGGAGAAGCGCCCCTGCCGATCGGGGCGGCTCCGGCGGACGTGGCTTTCCCGCCGGTCCGCCAAACGGTTGGGTCGGCGGCTGACCGCGCTGAAGCATGGGCACGCCATCGCGGGGGCGGGCCAAGTGCCACCGCTCGGTGCGAAGCCGGTGATTTGACCGGAAATGTGACGACCATGCTCCGCGACTTATTCGGTTAGCCGCCTGGTGTGTTGCCGAGGACTTCGACGCCGCTGCCGTTCCAGCGGAATTTCACCAGGCTGTTCAAGCCGGTGATCCCGCCGGAGTACGTCAACGCGACCGTGTCTCCCGTGGACCGCGACTCGTCCACACCGGTGAACCCGTAGGTGTCGGGGACCCCCTGCTTGATGAATTGGCCGAGGTGGAACATCACCGCGCGAGTGGTGGGATTGGTGTCGTTTGTGTTGGCCTTGACGATCACCGCGGACAGCTGCGCACACTCGTTATAGTTGCCGGCCAGCGGTTCCGGATTCCAGGGCTGCTGACTGCGGGGATCGCGAGGCAGCTCGGACACGACCCGGACGATTGCGGGCGAGGCGAGGTTGACCGCACACGGGTCGGCCCGGGCCGCGCTACTGGTGGGTGGGGCAGCCGTCGCCGACGACGGGTTCGTCGGGCTCGACGCGCTGGAGGCGGCGACGGGAGGCGTGGTTGCCTGCGGTGTCTTCGCGACCGTGGAATCCCCCGAACCACAGCCCGTCAATGTCGCGGCGACCAATGCCGTCGCAGACACGCCTATCAGTGGCGCGGCACGGCGGGGGAGCGACCACACAACGGGAACCGTACCGCGATCGGGCTGCGGATTGTGTCAGGCGTGGCCGTGCCAGCGAGATCTGGCGCCGGCCGGCCCGCCGAATTCACGCAACACGGTCCATCGGCGGTTTGAGGCGAAGCCTGAATCACATACCTCGATCTTTCATGTAATTGAGTGGCATCGAGTGTCGTTAACGTGAAAGGCGCGCTGCCACAAGGATAATCGGACTTACCACAGCACCGATGATCCGAGATGGAGCGCACCTAACAGATGCAGACTAGCAACGATTGGTCGAAGAATCTCCGTATCGAGGTGCGTGGCGATGATGTCGTCGGGCACGCCGGGAACGTGATCCCGC
>NZ_UPHQ01000061.1 GCF_900566055.1 Mycobacterium innocens | reverse complement strand
ACATATCCGCCGCCGCCATCCGCCGGTCCTGCAGAGCCTGAAAGTCCCTCCGCGCACGCACCCGAGCGCTGGTCCCCGACCGCCGCCTACCGGCATTTCCCGCCACACGCCAATTGTCCTATACGGCAACACGAATCCCGCCGAGTATTACCGAAACATCTTTAACAGCCGCGTGTGGCGGTCGGGCCGTCGACTTTTCCGGGCAGCCGGACGTATCGGCCGGACGGGCCGTCGGGACTGGCGATTCGACCAAGGCGCATTCGGATGAGGCTCGTGGGCGAGGATTCATACCGGCACCGCCCGATGGGGAGCCCGGCATCTCCAAACATTGTTTTCGCGCGCAAACCCGGCTGCGAACGACCATCGGCGTCCTATTGCGCTCTATCTCTCGGCTAGGGTTCGGGCCGTGAACGGCGAATTGATGGATTGGGAAGCCGCGTACCGCGAACATGGTGTCTTCGGGGGACCGCCGCCGTGGAACATTGGCGAACCGCAGCCGGAAATCGCGGCACTGATACGGGCCGGCAAGATCCGCAGCGAAGTACTCGATGCCGGTTGTGGGGTCGCCGAGCTGTCGCTTACGCTCGCCGCACTCGGGCACAGTCATGGGTGTCGATGTGTCTGGCACCGCGATCGACAAGGCCAAGCAAGCCGCAAACGATCGCGGGCTCAGCACTGTCACGTTCGTGCAGGATGACCTAACGTCACTTCGCGGCTACGACGGCCGGTTCAACACAATCATCGACAGCACCCTGTTCGAATCGCTTCCGATCGATTCGCGCGACGACTACATCCGCTCAGTACACCGTGTCGCCGCGCCAGGCGCGTCCTACTACGTCCTGGTGTCGACGGTGACCGCGCTCCCGGCCGACATTGAGCTGCCGCCCGACGCTCCCGCGGCGCCTCCGAATCTCGTAACCGAACCAGAATTGCGAGAAGCTGTTTCACGGTATTGGGAGATCGACGAGGTCCGGCCGGCGTTCATCCATGTTTACTTGTCAGAGGTCCTATCTCGGATCCCGGGCGTCTCGTTAACTGATTACGAGGTCGACGCAAAAAGCCGGCTAAAGGTGTCGGCCTTCTTGCTCACCGCACACAAAGCGGGGTAGCGCACCGAACTTGCGAATGACCCGCACTTGGCGTGCTTGTGCGAGCATGAGCCAATGCCGCGTCAACCGAGCGACCCAGGCGAATTGAGCTTGTTTGCACGCTGGTCGATCGTGGTCGTCGCGCTGCTGGTGACGGCGAGTTCATTTCTCTTCATCAACAGCGTTGCCTTCCTGATCCCCCGCCTGGAAGCGGCGCGCGGAACCCCACTGACACAAGCTGGTCTGTTGGCGTCGATGCCCAGCTGGGGCATGGTGGTAACGCTGGTGGCGTGGGGCTACGTCCTGGACCGCGTGGGTGAGCGGGTTGTGATGACGGTGGGCTCGGCTCTCACCGCCGCAGCCGCCTATGCCGCCGCGTCGGTGCACTCGCTGACGCTGATGGGCATCTACCTGTTTCTGGGCGGCATGGCAGCCGCCAGCTGCAACAGCGCCGGCGGCCGGCTGGTAGCGGGCTGGTTTCCGCCTCATCAACGAGGACTGGCGATGGGAATCCGCCAGACCGCGCAGCCGCTGGGAATCGCGCTGGGTGCGCTGGTCATACCCGAGCTGGCCGAACAAGGCGCCCATGCCGGGCTGATGTTTCCCGCCATCGCGTGCACGGTGGCTGCGGTGGCCAGCCTAATCGGAGTAGCCGACGCACCGCGCAAGTCCCGCAAGGTGGCCACTGACGAGGAGCTGGCGAGTCCGTATCGGGGGTCGTCGGTGTTGTGGCGCATCCACGCGGTATCCGCGCTGCTGATGATGCCGCAGACGGTGACCGTGACGTTCATGTTGGTCTGGCTGATGAACCGTCACGGTTGGTCGGTCGCGGCGGCCGGCGGTTTGGTGACCGTTTCGCAGCTGCTGGGTGCGCTGGGTCGGATCGCGGTCGGCCGCTGGTCGGACTACGTCGGCTCACGCATGCGGCCCGTCCGTATCATCGCCGTCGCCGCCGCGTCGGCCCTGTTCCTGTTGGCGCTTACCGACAACATCGGTTCGCGATATGACGTGTTACTCATGATCGCTATCTCGGTGATCGCGGTACTCGACAACGGGTTGGAGGCAACGGCAATCACCGAGTTCGCCGGACCGTATTGGAGTGGGCGCGCGCTGGGCACCCAGAACACCACGCAGCGCCTGATGGCGGCCACCGGGCCCCCGCTGTTCGGTGCACTTATCACGACGGCGGCCTATCCGCTGGCCTGGGCGCTGTGGGGGTTGTTCCCGCTGGCGGCGGTGCCGTTGGTGCCGGTTCGTCTGCTGCCGCCCGGCTTGGAGACCCGAGCGCGGCGGCAATCGATTCGGCGGCATCGCTGGCGACAAGCCGTTCGCGCCCGCGAGCTGCCAACTAGGCCTCGGCTGGCCGGCCCGCCCCGGCCGTCCAGGCCGGGCCGGGGCGGACGAGCACCGACGCCACCGACGTGATCGCCCGGTCGCGGCGCCTCGGTGAGGTTTGCCGAATTACTGCAGCGAGGACTATCAATAGGTGCAGTCAACATCGATGCGGCGTTGGTCGCTGCTCGCAGTTGCGCTCATCGCGACGTTGTGCGCCACCGTCTTCATCAACGGCATCGCTTTTCTGATTCCCGCACTCAACGACGTGCGCGGCATCAGTCTGTCCGAAGCCGCGCTGCTATCGGCGATGCCCAGCTTCGGCATGGTCTTTACCCTGATCGGTTAGGGGTACGTGCAGGATTTATTCGGCGAACGGATCGTGCTCATCATGGGCCTGGCCCTCACTGCTACCGCCGCCTACGGCGCAGCCCTGGAACCCCAGTCGATGCTCGCCGGGGGCGTTGCCCTGTTCGGCGGCGGCATGGCCGCGGCCAGCGCCAACACCGCTAGCGGCCGGCTGGTGACCGGCTGGTTTCCCGCCGAGCAGCGCGGCCTGGCGATGGGAATCCGGCAGACCGCGCAGCCGCCCGGAATAGCGTCGGCCGCATTAGTGCTCCCTGAGCTGGGCAAGCGCTCGATCTCGGTTGCGCTGCTGTTCCCCGCGACGGTGTGCGCATTGTCAGCGCTGCTGTGCGCGGTGTGGGTGCGGTGTGGGTGCGAGACCCGGCGCGGCCGGCACGGTCGGCCGCCGACCACAGCGAGTTTTCCAGTCCCTATCGCGCCACTGCAGTGCTGTGGCGAACCCACCTGGCGTCTGCCCTGCTGATGGTTCCGCAGACGGTGGTTTTGACGTTCATGCTGGTCTGGTTGATCAAGAGCCACGGCTGGTCGATCGCGGCAGCCGGCACCTTAGTCCGAAGTTACTGCTGGTAAATAAGGGAAATGGGGTGCTGAGCTGGGTTTTGTGGCGACTCGGCAGGAAAAGTGTAGCCACTAATAGTAGCGTGTTGCTGCTGATGTGGAACGAATTCACGTTGTAGC
>NZ_UPHQ01000235.1 GCF_900566055.1 Mycobacterium innocens | reverse complement strand
CACGCGGCGCCATGACCGTGCGTACGCACCGGACGCACCGCCTCAGCGACCGCGCCGATCAACGAATCATCAAGCGCATCAACGCTGTCGCTTCTGCTTAGCCCGGCCGCTTGCGCCGCCTCGACGTAGCGTCGGACCGTTTTGCGGTCCACACCGCAATGCGCGGCGATCGTACGCAACCCCGGCGCCGGCAACCCGACCACACCGAGCCACAACCGCAGCACTTCCCTGATCTCATTCACACTGACCTCCCGGGAACCCATGCACGCCCAACCCTTCCGTGACCGATGTCACGGCCGAGCCAACGCACAAACGAAGGGACCACCGACGCGACGCGCCGGTGGTCCCATAACTGGCAATCCAGGTGGTCCCATCCTCCTGGCAAAATCAGGTCAAACTGGTCCCAAGCTCATGGCAAACGACAGCGCCGGGTATGGACTCTGCTAACCAATTGCCTTCGGGCTGATCACCGTAATACGTGATCCCTGTTGGCGTTTGACGAAGTGTGTGTCTTCGCGCATACCACCTGCCCGCATGCCGGGAATCATGCCGGTTGGTCCATTTCCCGGCGCGGCGTCGTTGACCACCATCGGCGCCATCCGCACCGCTTCGGGGTGCGGCGTTGAAGCCGAGGTAGTCCAGCTGGTCGGCGCCGACATCAGCCCGATCCTGTCGGCCTTGCCCATACCCGCCGACACATCAGCCGCGCTTAGCCGGGCAAGGCCAGAGCCGACAGGGGGCCCGCTGGCACCCGTTGATGCGGCAGCGGCACCGGTCGCTGCTTGCGCGGGTGCCCAAGCCAGCGACTGAATGAGCTGCAGGACGTTCAGTTCGTAGCCCTGGGTGTCGTAGATCAGGGCCCCGTACATGTATTCCAGGTTCAGCAGCTCGTCCCACACCGGGATCGGGATACTCTTGAGGAAGTCCCAGATTCTGGTGTACCAAGGCGGCGACGAAAGGCGTTGCAACACTTGGTGCAATGGCAAGGTCGATCAATTTCGGGGTTAGTTTCGATATCGCGGACGCGGTGCCGCCAACCGGCGTCGTGGCGGCGTTTGCGACCGCTGCGGCTTGTCTGCCCAGACCGTCGGAGTCGGCGGTTCGGGGCGGCGCGGTGAACGGAGTCAGCATCGAGGCGCTCGCGCAGGATGCGGCATAACCGTACATTGCGGCGGCATCTTGCGCCCACATCTCGGCGTAGTGGAACTCGGTGGACGCGATTGCCGGGGTGTTCTGGCCGAAGAAATTCGTCGCAATCAGCGTCTGCAGCAAGCTCCGGTTGGCGGCGACGACGGGCGGGGGCACGGTCATCGCGTGCGCAGTTTCAAAGGCTGCAGCGGCTGCCCGTGCCTGTATTCCGGTCAGCTCGGCATTCCTGGCGGTGGCGCTGATCCAGAGTTGGTGCGGCACGACGGCGGCCACCATGGCCATCGACGCGGGCCCCAACCACTGTGAGCTGGCCAGCTCCGAAATCACCGACACGTAGCCCGCCGACGCCGCGGTCAATTCTGCGGCCAGCGCGTCCCACGCCGTTGCCGCGGCGATCAACGGCCCCGATCCGGGGCCGCTGTAGATCCGAGCCGAGTTGATCTCGGGGGGTATTGCGCCGAAATCGACGGTCACCACTTGACATTGGGCCAGGAGCCGCTTCATGCCGGCGTGGGTGTCGTTGGCTCGAAAGGTCATCTAGCCCACCATGTGTATGGGTCGCGTGCGCGACACCGTTGTCGGGGCACAGCAGACCGATGAATAGAGCGATAGTCCATTGCTGCACTACTAAGCGGTAGAAATAATTGCCTATGATTGCTTTCTTCGTGTTACCTTTTTGTAGCGTCCTGTTCTCCGGCGCTGACCCATCACGACCGTGGCCGCGGTGCCCGCGGGGCGACGGAAACGACGGCAGCACACTGCTATGAGATTCGGCGGAGCCAGCGTTCGACCGTCAAGTGTCGAGCGCTTCGCCAGGTGTGTCCGCCAAGGCATGATGGACACCATGGCCGCTTACGTCGCCGGGACAGGCGAATTCAACCGCGACACCAATTACATCACCACCCGTATCACCGCCGACGGACGCGACGGCTATCCGGTCGAGCCGGGCCGCTACCGGCTTGTCGTTGCCCGCGCCTGTCCGTGGGCCAACCGCACGATCATCGTCCGTCGGCTGCTTGGCCTGGAACCCGTTCTGTCCATGGGGTTTTGCGGTCCAACCCACGACGAGCGCAGTTGGACGTTCGATCTTGATCCCGGAGGTGTCGACCCGGTGCTCAAGATTCCCCGGCTGCAGGATGCCTACTTCAAGCGTTTCCCCGGCTATCCGAAAGGCATCACAGTTCCGGCGATCGTCGACGTGGCTAGCGGGGCGGTGGTCACCAACGATTTCGCTCAGATCACCTTGGACTTTTCCACGGAGTGGGCCGCATACCACCGCGACGGCGCGCCACAGCTGTACCCCGAGGCATTGCGGGACGAGATCGACGAGGTGAGCAAGAGGGTTTACACCGAGATCAACAACGGCGTTTACCGCTGCGGTTTCGCCGGATCACAGCAGCCCTACGACGCCGCCTACGACCGGCTGTTCACCGCGCTGGATTGGGTCAGCGACCGCCTAGCGGCACAGCGATACCTGTTGGGGGACACCATCACTGAGGCCGACGTGCGGCTGTTCACCACGCTGGTCCGCTTCGACCCGGTATACCACGGGCATTTCAAGTGCAATCGAAGCAAGCTGTCCGAGATGCCGGTGTTGTGGGCCTATGCCCGAGACCTGTTCCAGACGCCGGGTTTCGGTGATACGGTCGACTTCACTCAGATCAAGCAGCACTACTACATCGTGCACGCCGATATCAACCCGACTCGCATCGTGCCCAAGGGGCCTGAGCTAGCCGGATGGCTCACACCACATGGTCGGGAAGCATTGGGCGGCAGGCCTTTCGGTGATGGGTCGCCACCAGGATCGCCGGTCGAGGGGGAACGGGTGTTGGCGGGTCACGGGGCGTAGGGCGATTCGAGCGTCGACGTGTCTGGCTGAAATGAGTTGACGGGCATGCCGCCCGGGTATGGCTGCCGCGCCTGGCGAATCAGTCCGCTGCGTCACCTTTGAGCTTGTGGGCTTGTCGTTCTCCGGCTGGAGTGAGGCCCAGCCAGATCGTGAATTCCCACAGATCAGGCTCATCGTATTTGCTGACGAACAGGTTGGAGACGCGCTCCATGGCAGCGTCCACCGAGAGGTCCCAACCTGCGAACCTTTCGCCCGGGTAGGGCAGGTCCCCAATATGCATCAGCCCGTCTTCCAAGAGCGATCGGATGGTCCGCAGGGCGAACTGTTGTCGGGCGGGAATGGTGGTAGCGAGGTTGTCGCGGATGATGGCCGATTCGATCTCAGCCAGCGGCACCAGGTCGTACAGCGCACTGATCAGCAGTTCCGCCCGCAGCCGGTCTTGTGCCGTTTCGATTGGCTGGGTCTCCGGCCGTCTATTCTCGTCGGGTCGAGTCATAATTCTCCGTCTTTGTTGGTGTGCTTGGGCTTTCGCTGGTCGGCGACCGGTCGGAGTCAACGTCAGGTGCGTCATCCGGGGTTGAATTCGTCGAGGTCAGGTAGCTCGTCCTTGCCCATCACCGGGGGCCCGTGGTGGCTGTGGGGCGGGTGAACAGGGTGTGGTACGGATTCCGGCGGTACCGGGGTTCAGCCGCGTAGCATTCCGCCATTCACGTTGCTGCCAACGTGGTGCGCATGGAACCGCGATCGACGAAAGGACCCGGTAGAACGAAAATCACCCGGATTCCTGTCCAAATACACGTAGGTGCGGCACTGGAGGGCGGTACTATGTGCGACCGCATGTCTGCATGAGCGGTTCTCCCATTCCGCGAGTATCGCCAACGGCCTTCGTGGACGCTCCCGACGATTCAGTCCGCGGCTTCACCCTGAAGCTCGCGCGCTAGCCGTTCCCCGGCAGGAGTGAGTCCCAGCCAGATTGTGAAGTCCCACAACCCACGCTCCTCGTAGTGGCGAACTAGGAGGTCGTAGATACGTTCCATAACCGCATCGATCGAGAGATCCCAGGGCACGATGCGTTCATCGGAGGCGCCGAGTATGTCACCGATCTCCATGAGTCCATCATCGAGGAGCGACCGGATAGTGCGCAGCGCCACGTCTTGTTGCGCCGTTAGGCTCTCGGCGAGGTGTTCGCGCAAAATTAGCCCCATTACGTGCGCCATTGGCAGGCAGTTTGCTTCCGCATCGGACAACAAACGTCGGCGCAAGGAATCTTGGGCGCTAAACCCGCTCTGGCCGCGTTTGCGGCGCTCGTCATCAGGTTGAGTCATCGTTCTTGATACCTTCGCATTGTTTCTGGGTCGTTAGTTGTCCAGCGACCAGTGTCAGTCAACATCTTGGGCGTCATCCTGGGGTGAATTCATCTAAGTCAGGTAACTCGTCCTTACCCAACACCGGAGGTCCGTGATGGCTGTGCGGAGGGTGAACAGGGTGTGGGATGGATTCCGGCGGCACTGGGCCGATACCGACGACCGGTGGTGCTGGCCCAGCGCGGCCCGGCACCGGCTCTACTGGTGGGCGCGCAACAGATGGAGGTTCGACCGGGGCCCGGGCCGGTGGCGCCTCGGCTGGCGCAGCCCTGACTGGCTCCGGAATTTCCGGTACACCGCCCCGCGGATTGATGTGGATCTTGGTGTAGCCACGTTCGCCGGGGATATCGATGTCGAGGACCGGCTTTCCGGTGGACTCGGCCGACCAGCGTTGTCCGATCATGGTTCCGTCTGGGAGCCGATATCGAATGCCCTTGCTGGGATCACCATACCCATTGGGTACTTCCACCCCGTTCTGCTGCGCCCACCTCCAGAGGTTTTCAAGATCCTCCGGTGAGCGGACCTCTCTGATGAACGGTTTGTTGCCCGCAGGCAATTTGTCCAGCACCTTGCGAATATCGTCGGCGCTCGGACCGGTAGCAGGTTCCGGCGGTGGCGCCGGCGTCGGGTCCTGTTTCCAGGTGCGGTTGTCGACGGCCTGGACGCGATTGCCCTGTGCCGGTGCGGCGGGGACAGGCGTTGGCGGGACGGCGTGTCGGATGCCGGCCACGGCGGCGGTGACTTTGGCGGCGACTTGGTGATCGAGCCCGACCAGCTGGACGGCTCGTTGGCGGATGTCGCCGGCGAAGGCTTGTGCCTGGGTTAGCCGGGCGGCACGCTGCGCGGCCGACCCACCACTGCTTCGATCTGTGACCGACAGGTCCTCGCCGACATCGAATCCCGCCGCGCGGGCATCCTGGACCGCGTAGCGCACCCGCGAGCGCGCCGCATACAGATCCGAGGCTCCGCTGCGGGCCACTTTGGCCGCCTCATGCAACTGGTCGGCCACCGCGCTGGTCGTCAGCATGTCGGAATGCGTTTCGGTGCGCAGCGTGTCGGCTGCCGCGCCTCGCCAATCCACCGCTGATATAGATCGGGGTGGTCCCTTCACAAACGCCTCCGGAGGTGTCAGGAAGGGATCTGTAAGTGATTCCTTTTTGAGGTCCGTGTGTTGGCGCACGCGGGTTTCCTGACACGTCCCCGGAGGTGTTGTTATGTCTGTGCATCTTGCCCCAGTCACGTTGTCCACGATCGTCGTTGCCGTCGATGTCGGCAAGACCTCGGCGGTGCTCTCGGCGACCGATAGCGCCCGTCATCGTGTGTTC
>NZ_UPHQ01000337.1 GCF_900566055.1 Mycobacterium innocens | reverse complement strand
AGGCTGATGCACCGCCTCGAACGACGCCCACCAGCCGAAGTCGAGGCCGAGTACTACGCTCAACAACAGATCGGGCAGCACACCGGTCACACGTAACGAGGTGTGCATGAAACCCGGGATGGTTCAGCGTTGATGGCTTGTCGCATCATGTCCAAGGTCGCGAAAGCGTAGAACACGGCTGTGGTGGAAGCGTTTTCATGACCGAGGAGGCGCATGATGATCGGCAGCGGGATGCCCTGCTGGTAGAGGTCCATTGCTTTGGTTTTACGCAGCAGGTGGCAGTGGACGTTCGCCGGGATCGAAGGGCATGGAGCGCGTGCGGATTCGGCGGCTTGCTTGAGCACGGCGGCGATGGTGTCAGTGGACAGTTCGGCAGGTTGCCCGCGGTGCAGGCTGTAGAACAGCGGCCGGGTCGTGGGGAGTTTGGTGATGTTCGGGTGAAACTCGTCGAGGTAAACGTGCAGGTGCTCGACGGTTTTCGTGGTGAGTGGTACGACGCGAGTCTTGGTGCCCTTGCCGGTGAGCAGGATGTGCCCGGGTTCGGCCAGGTGCAGATCGCCCAGGGTCAGGCTGGTGATCTCGCCCACGCGAGCCGCGGTGTCGTAGAGCAGGATCAGCAGCATCCGACTTCTCCGAGATTTCGCCGTCTGCCCGGTGAACGCGGCAAGGATCGCCCGGGTTTGATCTTCGGTGAGGTACTCGACGGGCCTGCGCGGGCCAGCCGGCGCTTTGAGTGCCTTGGCTGATTGGCTCAGCGCGACGAGGGTGAGATTTTCGTATGCCGCGTAGGTCAGGAACGCTTTGACCGCGCTCAGGCGCAACGTGACGGTCTTGGGTGTGTAGTGCCGCTGATCGGTCATCCAGGCCAGCCATCCTTTCAGGTGCTGGCGGTCGAAGTGATCGAAGCTGACGTGCTGGCGTCCGATGTGCTCGACCTCGGCGAGGTAGTCCAGGAGGCACTCCAGGCTGATCCGATATGCCTCAACGGTTTTCGGGGACAACCCTCTGGTCTTGGGCATGTAGGCGTGCAGATAATCGCGGGCGCACCCGAAGAAGTCCGGTGCGCCGGTGCGTGGATCACGTCTCATCAGAATCCCACCTGCGGTAGCAGGGACTGGCGTTGGGCGGTGATGTCGGCGTAGGCGGCCATGAAATCGGGCGCGGTGTGCACGTAGTAGTACGTGCTCTCAACGGTTGCGTGCCCCATGTAGCGGGACAGGTAGGGCAGCATCGCGGTGACGTCGTCGCCGCCGGTCATCCATCGGTGGATATTGGCGTAGGCGAAGTGATGCCGGAAATCGTAGGGTCGGGGCTGTTGACCGGCCATCGGCCGGGCCAGCCCGGCCGCATCCCAGATCCGGCCGAAGACCTTCCCGACCGTTGCCGTGGTCACCTGGTTGCCAGTGCCGGAGACGAAAAACGTGCGGCGCGAGGCGAACTGCGCGCGTGAGGACCGGTCGCATGTGTCGAGGATCTCGATGACCTGTTCGGTCAGCGGCAGTCTGCGGCTGCGATGTCCTTTGGACCACAGGATGTCGATGTGCCCGGCATCGAGGTCGACCCGTCCGGTCTGCAGGGCGCGGGTTTCACCCGCGCGCAGCCCGCACGAGTGCATCAGGGCGAAGAACGCGACCGCCTGCCATTGCCACGGCGATGACGTTCGCAGTTGTGCTGCGGCGGCGAAGAACGACTCAATCTCATGTCGGGACAACAGATAGGGATGGGCGGCAACGAACGGTGCTTTCCACCGGTCGGAGAGCACGTAGGCGTCGGGGACCCCGGTCATCGTCATCCATCGGCCGAGGTCACGGATATAGGACATCCAGGACCGGTAGCGGCCACAGCGTTGCAGCCGAAGACTGACCCACGCTTCGACCGTGTCCTTGTCGAACACCGTGCGGTCATGGGCGGCGCAGTAGGCGTCGAACTGTTTGAGGTACCAGATGCGGGAGGCGCCAGTGAATCCCATGTTCGCCTTGAACGCAGGTAAGCGTCCAGCTCGGTGGCGAACGCGCTGGTGAAGCCGTGGCCAGTCATGACCGCACGGCTTCTGGGGTCGAAAGTACGCAGTCGAGCAGACGTGCCCGGTCCACACTCATGTAGAGGTTCGTTGACTCTTCGCTGGCGT
>NZ_UPHQ01000123.1 GCF_900566055.1 Mycobacterium innocens | reverse complement strand
CGCTGAAACTCCGACAAATGCGGTCCCATCACCGCGTACCGCCGCGCCACCGAGTCCGCCAGATCCGCCATAGCACAACCGTAGCGCCCGAAACCAGCAAAAACGACGTTATTTAATCACGAGTCCTAAGTCCAAACCGTGTTGACACCCCGACCTGGCCGAAGCCGCCATATGGGGGCCGGTCAGCCGAGGGGCATAGCCCGAGCGGGTAAGTGGCGGTCGGCAGCCATCGCTTTGCAAGCTGAGGGATGAGAAGGCGCGACGCGCGGTTCAGCGGGCCGCTCGCGGCGGTTGACACCGGCACCGGTACCGAGTGTCATGGGCCGTTATGACAGACACTTCTCCGATCGAAGCCAGGGATGTGGTGCTCGGGCTGTGGCGGGTCCTCGCCCAGCGCGATTGGGATGCCGTCAAGACGTTTCTCGCCGTGGACTGCCTATACGTCGACATGCCGGTGCCGGCGCTGGCCGCGCGTGGTCCCGACGACATCGTGACGCGACTGAAGCTCGGACTGGAGCCGCTCGCCGACTACCAAAACCACGACGGGCTGCTGCTGTCCAACGGATCCGAGGTGATGTACGAGCATTCCGAGACCTGGACGTTCAGCACCGGCGAACGCGGCCTGCTCAGGTTCGTCAGCGTCCACAAGGTGGTCGACGGGAAGATCGCCGTGTGGAAGGACTATTGGGACTTCAACAGCCTGGTCAGTTTCGCGCCGCCGAACCACTTTGAGAACCTTGCAAACGCGGACACCAGCTGGGTATTTGATGCCACTGCGTTAGTTTGACACGACCCGCTCTACGTTTAGTGATGGTGTGGTGATGCACGCCGCTGCCGAGGGGCGTGCAAAATTGCCTGCATCCCGTGAGGAACGTCAGAGTCGCTATGGGTCCGGTTTCAGTCAGGATGGGTTTCCATTGCCAGTATGTTTCGAGGACGTTGGTCGGGAGTTTGCGCGCGGTCGATGACATCGCAGTGCAATGCTCGGCGCCACGGGTCGCACGTCTCGGAAAGCACTTTTGTTTCGGATAGCCCTAAAGGGTTGCGGATTAGCCGCACGCCGAAGCGGTCGACTTTGCCGTGGGCATGCAGCCGTTGGGCCAGTCCGGCCAACACCTCCTCGTCGGAGTCGTTGATCGGGGCTGTGTCGCCGAAGTCGGCCGGTCCAGCGAACTCCATGCCAACGAGGCTCATTTCGCAGGCCTCCTCGCTCTTGAACCGCACTGCAGTAGCACGCAAACCCGCTGGGGAGAACGCATTTCGCTCAATCGGGATAGTGTGGGTCTGCGGCGGCCAGTCGATGACACGTTCGACGAATACCTCGCCCGGTTCGGGATCGAAATGCTTGTGCAACAGCCACACACCAAACCGCTGCCAGGCATCAGCCGCGACCAGATAGGCGCCGAGATCACTCAGACAGTCCCGGTCATCTCCAGTCAAGACACCCACGTCGGTGCCGTCCATATCGGCTAATTCCGTGTAATCCTCGACTCGATGATCGCGGAAAGAAAGCATGACACTTGTCTCCTACCGCTCCTACAGATTGGCGGCCCCGAAAAGGGTGCACAAACCACACCGTAACAGCCGAGTCGCATATTGATTTATTTCACGGTACAGCCGCGTACGAATGCC
Source organism: Mycobacterium innocens (assembly GCF_900566055.1). GTDB lineage: Bacteria > Actinomycetota > Actinomycetes > Mycobacteriales > Mycobacteriaceae > Mycobacterium > Mycobacterium innocens. The sequence goes on along the minus strand of NZ_UPHQ01000123.1, from coordinate 32,193 downwards.
GACGCCGGCTGGCTCATCGACGCGACCGACTTCTTCTGAAGTTCCCCGTTACGAATTCTGCTGCGTCACAACGTCACCCAACACAGCGTCGGGCCTGTTTTCAGGCTCGGCTGGGTAAGGTCACCCGGCAAGCCTGACCGATGTCCAGGGTCCGCAAGACCCGCCCCATGCCCACCCACAGCGCGCAGGACAAGGCCAAGTCGGCGAGCAATTCATCGGAGAAGTGTTCGCCGCAGCGGCTCCAGAAATCGTCGTCGTCACGCAGCACGGTGTGCTCGGTGGCGAACCGGTACGCGAACTCGGCTGCCAGCCGCTCCTGTTCGCTATAGCCCGGCCAGGTGCGCCATTCGGCCGCGTGGGCGTAGAGGTCCTCGTGGACCCCGGCGGCGGGTCCGTCGGCATCGCGGGTGTTGGCGCAGACAGTGCACTCGTTGTTGTCGGCAATCACCGCGCGGGCAAGCTCGCGGGTGCGCATCGGCAACCGGTTGCTGGTGTAGACCGCCCGGCTGAAGGCGGCCAGCGCGCCGCCAAGCTCAGGGGATTTTGTGATCCAGCCGGCCACGTCGTCGTCGGCGAAAGTTCCGATTCGGCTCATGGCGCGATGGTACGCGCGGGTGGCGCGCTGTCGGTCAATGCGGGTGCGGTATTGCGCCGGTGGGAGTGGAGATTACCGCAGGGGTAGCCACCGTCGGCGCGTCGCCGGCCCGGTCATGGCCCCAATCACGCTGCGCCAGAACATGATACACAATATGTCGGAGAGCCGTTCCCACTTCGCGGCGATCCGGCCGGCGTGCGAAGCCGGGCGATCTGGCCAGTTTGTCCGCGATCCGGTTCAACAGCAGCGAGTACACGATTCGACCTGGTGGACCCCCGCGGCTGTCAGCGACATGTGATCGGCGTCGCGCGCCACATATCCCGTGGCAACCAGTCGGCTGAAGGTGGGCTCCAAGACCTGCGTCGACGGCGCGGGTCCTACTTGGCGGCAGCGAGGCTGCCCGCCGGCGCCAGCTCGTCCAAGTCTTCGTACCAATCGCGCTGAACCAGCACCCCGTCGGTGAGCCGTTGCAGAGCGGCTTCGAATTCCTGGTGGTCGGGCTGCTGCTCCACGTCGGGCGCTACGGCCAAGTGGTCGACAAGCCACTTCCGGAGCAAGCCGGAGAGGGCATCGATCTGGCCGAGCCCGGCGGCGGTCAGCGACAGGACATCGCCGTCGCGTGACGCATAGCCGGTCTGGACCAGCCGGTCGAAGACCGGTTCCAGCACCTGATGGGGCAGGTGCAGGTGTTTGGCAATGTCGGTGAGCCTCGCGGTCTCGAAGGACCGTTCGTATTGATAGATCCGCAGTACACCCCACAGCGCGGCGACGTCGAGCTCCGAATCCTGGTACGCCGCAGCAAGATTCGGCAGCCGCACCTCGGGAGCTTCGTGCAGCAGATGGGTGACCGCGATTTCCAGCACGTCCTCAGGAGTTTTCGTTCTGGGCACGGCGAAGCCGTCTCCGAGGCAGGCCGGGCTGTCATGGATATCGGCGAGCGGAACCTCCCGCAGGAACAACGCGAGTATGAAGCCGGCCAGGGCGACCACGGCCGCGCACAAAAATACCTGGTTGAGCGACTCGGCATAGGCCCGCACGATCGGCGATGCAGCGTAGTGCGGCAGGCGGTGCAAGACGGCCGGAGAGTGTGCGGCCTCGACGGGCGCGCCGCTGGCGACCAGCGCGGGACCTATCCGCCGGCCCAGGAAGGTTGCGAACAGCGCGCCGAATATCGCGGCACCAAACGAGGCGCCGACCACGCGGAAGAAGGTCACGCCCGAGGTGGCGACGCCGAGGTCCTCAAAGCGGGAGGTGTTCTGCACGATGAGAATGAGCACCTGCATGGACAAGCCGATCCCGGCACCCAGGAGCACCAGGTACAGCGACTGCACCAGCCACGGCGTCGACTCGTCCATCCGTGACAGCAGCAGGAAAGCGATGGACATCAGCGCCGTCCCCGCGACCGGGAAAATCTTGTACCGGCCCGTCCGGCCGACCATGACGCCCGCGCCCACCGAGGTGGTCAGCAGGCCGACCACCATCGGCAACGTACGTAGCCCCGAGACGGTCGCCGAGGCGCCCTCGACGTAGCGCAGGTACATCGGCACGAAGGTCAGCGCGCCCAGCATCGCAAACCCGACCATCAACGACAGCACGGAGCACACGGCGAACACCTGGTTGCGAAACAGGCGGGGCGGGAGGATACCCGAGGCGGCTCGGCCCTCGACCCACACGAAGACACCCAGCGCCACCGTGGCGCCGACGAACAGCCCCATGATCGGCGCCGAGCCCCACGAGTAGGTGCTTCCGCCCAGGCTGGTGGCCACGATCAAGGCCGTCGTGGCCAACGCAATGACCATGATCCCGAGGTAGTCGATAGCCGGCTTGGGGCGGCGGGGCAACGCGGGAATGGCCGTTGCGGCCACGGCGATGACCACGATCGAGATCGGCAGGTTGATCCAAAATGCCCAACGCCAGTTCATATAGTCGGTGCAAAAGCCGCCCAGCAGCGGGCCCGCGACGGTCGTCACCCCGAACACGGCGCCCAAAATACCCTGGTAGCGGCCGCGGTCCCGCAGTGGGAAGGCTTCACCGACCAACGCGGCCGCCGTCACCGAAATCGCACCGGCGCCCACGCCCTGCACAGCCCGCGAAATCGCCAGCATGGTCATCGTGTCCGCCACCCCGCACAGCACGGAGCCGAGCAGGAAGACCAGGACCGAGCCCTGCAGCACCCGCTTGCGACCGAGCAGGTCGCCCAGCTTGCCGGCCACCACGACAACGATGGTGCCGCCCAGCAGGTAGCTGGTGATGGCCCACGATTGGTGAACAGAGGCCCCCAGCTCGGCGACGATCGTCGGCAACGCGGGCACGACGACGGTCTGGTCCATCGCCGCGACCAGCACCCCGAGCATCAATGCCATGAAGATGACATTGCGTCGTGCCGGGCTGATCGATAGGCAGGGAGATCGAGTATCCGCGGCAGCAGTCCGGGATGCCGTCGGGATCGTCATATCTGCCTCCCGTCGGAGTTCGAGCCCGTGCGCGATACCCAGGAGTGCTGCCCGCGGAATCTCGATCGGATATCAGGTCGGCGGCCGGGAGACGCACTGCGCCGAGTACAGTGCCTCTCCGAGTTTCTCCATCAGTTCCAGCTGCGTTTGCAGGTAGTCGAGATGCAGCTCCTCATCGGCCACAATTTGTTCTAGCAGCTGCGCACTGGTGGTGTCCTGCTTTTCGCGGCACATGATGATTCCGGGCTTGAGCCGATCCAGTACTTCGATTTCGATCGCGATATCGCTTTCGAATTGTTCGCGCAGTGTCTGGCCGACCCGTAACGAGCCGATTCGCTGGTAGTTCGGCAACCCGTCGAGCAGCAGGATCCGATCGGTAATCGCCTCGGCATGCCGCATTTCGTCGAACGACTCGGCGCGGGTTTTGGCCGCCAGTTCGGTAAAGCCCCAGTTCTCCTGCATCTTGGAGTGCAGAAAGTATTGATTGATAGCGGTCAGCTCGCTGGTCAATTGTTCGTTGAGCAGACGCAAGACATCCGGATCACCTTGCATGATCACTCCTACGGTGTGAAGGCTGGCATCTTTTGCCGCAGCAGATGGGCTGGGCTGGAGCACCATCATGGCGGGTTCTAGCAGCACCTTCGGGTGCCGCGTTTCAATCTAGTGCAGCAAGTGGGCGCGGGCGCAGTCTTTGTTGCGACGTCGGCGCGTCATGCACGGCGCCGGCGGGATGGGCCGGGATTGGCTTAGGTTAGACTGCACTAACCTACTTAGGTTAGACTCTACTAATATGCGGACCGTTCGTTCGGTGGCTCCCCTGGCCACTCCGATTACGGAGGATGTCATGAGCGAGCATCGAGTGGGAGTTTGCTGATGTACGTGTGTCTGTGTGTTGGAGCTACCAACCAGACCGTGTGCGAGGCCGTCGCCCGTGGTGCGGCGACTTCCAAGGAAGTCGCCGCGGCCTGCGGCGCGGGCAGCGATTGTGGACGTTGCCGCCGCACCTTGCGGGCGATTATCGCAGCGGCTACCCAACCGGCTGCGGTCTGAGGTCGCGCCCGGGTCGGGCTATGTCTGGTCTATGTCCGCCGCTTGGTGAAATCGGCCAACGCCGCGGTGTTGGCTTGGCCGCCCATCAACTCGGCGAAATGGGCATTCTCCCGGGCGCTGGCGGCAGCTATCTCGGGACGGATCGGTTCGACGATGGTGTGCTTAACCGCCATCAGGCTCGAAAGCGGCTGGGCCGCAAGGATTTCGGCATGCCGGCGGGCCTCGGGGAGCAGCGCCGCCGGTTCGCAGACACGCCAGATCAGCCCCATCCGCAATGCCTCCGCGGCGTCCACCCATTCCGAAGACATCAGCAGCCAGGCCGCGTTCTGCCGGCCCACCAGCTGCGGCAGCAGATATGACGACGCCGCTTCAGGTGCCACCCCAAGGCTGGTGAACGGGCATTTCAGGCGCGCCGTCGAGGACATGAACGCCAGGTCGGCGTAGCCGAGAATGGTGGTGCCGATCCCCACGCCGACGCCGTTGACCGCGCAGATCAGCGGTTTGGGGAAACTGCCGAGCGACTCGATGAGCCCCCGGAAGCCGTATCGTCCCTCTTCGAAGCCGGGATCGGTGATGCGTGCCTGCATCTCGGCGAGATCGGTACCGGCGCTGAAGCCGCGACCCGAGCCGGTCAGCAACACCACGGAAACCCCTGGATCCCGGGCCGCGTCCAACAGGGCCTGCGCGGTGGCGTCGTAGAGGGCTTCGTTGAAGGCGTTGAGTGCCTCGGGCCGGTTCAGGGTGAGCGTGCGTACCCGATTCTGGTCATCGATCAGCAGCGTCACGGCGGCAGCCTAACCGTTGCCGTACACGCGGGTCGGCTCGATCAACACCACGGCACGGCGCTCCGCGGCCATCACCCGGTCGTACTCGTCCCAGTCGTCGTGGGTGCCACCCGCTGCAATGAAGACGTCGCGAAGCAGCAGCCGCAGCTGTTCCTCGTCGCTCAACCACGGCTGGGAGTCCTCGGGTCCGACGAGTTCGGCGCGGCCCTCGACGGTTGCCCACCGCCAGCCGTTGCGGAAGGTGACGGCCAGCTGCGGCCGGGCCCGCAGATTGGTGAGCTTGACCTTGCCGTACGTGGTGAAGCCCAGGACGGATTCGCTACCGGCGGGATGCGTCAACAGACCGACATTGACCAGCGATGCCTGCACGGTGCCGTCTGCGCGAACGGTGGAGACCACGGCCAAGCCTTTGTCGGCGGCGGCCAGGGCCACGGCATCGCTGAGTGTCGTCATGAGCAGTCCTCACATTTCGAAAGGTGTGGTGAACATGTAGCGGCTGGTGGGCACCGTGTCGATATTCTGGTTGGCGCCGAAAGCGGTGGTGCTGGCCACCATTCGGCTTATCCGGTGCTGCAGGTCGGCGTCGTCGTCGGCCCCGAAGAACGCCTTGAGGTCGGTGATGGCTTCGGCCGGGAACAGTTCCTCGACGATGCCCGAGATTGCCGCCGCCCCGGGAATGAGGGTGCGCACCACCCAGTTCTGGGTGTAGCCGAACGTGGCCTGCGTTTCGATGGCCACTGACGTGTGGTCGCGTTGCCAGCGGGTCAGCCAGGTCGCCTCATCCATCCCGGGAGGCCGCCGCAACAACGCGATATTTGCCAAACCCGGTGTGCGACAACCTGGTTCGGTGGCTGGCGCGGCCATCGGAACCGACTCGGTCACCAGGTATGCGCCGAGTCGCGCACATTCCCGGTGGAGCAGCTGCAGGGCCGCCGCCAGCTGGTCGCCATCGCACTGCTGGGTCCACATGCTCACCACCGCGGCCACTGGCGGCTGCAAGGTGGTCAGGGTCATCAGGGACTTGCGCACCGCGCCGTCGCGGACATTGACCGAAAGTCCGGGAAGGCCCAGATTCACCAGCGCGTCGGCGACCGGCCCGCGTTGGCGGGCACACCAGTCGTCGTCCGGCTCGTCGCGCATCAGGACGGCGATGACCTTCTCCATAGCCCGAACTTACCTTCGCCACCACCGGGTCAGAGCCGACCGCCCGCGCCGTGCTTGACCAGGCGCACCGGTTGTTCCGCGGCGACCACTTCCCCGATTATCCGGGCAAGCCGTCGATACGACTCATCGCGACCACTCGACGAGCGGTATGCCAGGCCGATTCGTCGGCCCGGGCGGGGCGCGTCAAAGTGCGCGAGCCCGACGCGGCTGCGCGCGGCCTCGACGGCCACCGCGCTCTGCGGTATCAGCGTGACCCCCAATCCGGCTGCCACACATTGGGCGGCGGTGGCCAACGACGCTGCCCGGGTATCGGCGAGTTCGGCGCGGACCCCGGCTTTGTGGCAGAGGTCCAGTGCTTGATCGCGCAGGCAATGGCCCTCGTCCAGCAACAGCAGCGGCAACTTCGCCAGCGCCGCGGCCGGTACCCGACGCTTGCCGGCAAGCGGGTGCCCAGGAGGTAGCGCCAATACGAAGTCCTCCTCATAGATGGGGATCTGCGCAACGCCGTGGGAATCGGCGGGTACCGCGATCATGGCCGCATCCAGCGCGCCATCACGCAAACCCGTCAGCAGACGTGAGGTCTGATCTTCGATCACTTGCGCGGTCAGCGCCGGGAGTCGGCGGGTGAGTCCGGCCAGCACCGTCGGCAGCACGTAGGGCGCCACCGTGGGAATCACTCCCAACCGGATGCCGCCGTGCAGCGGGTCGGACGCTCCCCCGGCGGCGGTGTTGAAGGCCTCCGCTGCCTCGACCACAGCCTGTGCGAGCGGTAGCAGTTGCATGCCCTCGGTCGTCAAGAGGACTCGTCGCGTCGAACGCTCGACGAGATGGGTGTCGAGGCCGGCCTCCAGCGCGGCCAACGCCTGCGATAACGTCGACTGGCTTACGCCTAAAGTGGTTGCGGCACTACTGAAATGCTGCTTCTTCGCGACGGCGACGAAAGCCCGCAGCCCGGCAAGGGTCGGCTGATAACTCTTATCGGCCATGCCGATTAGTATAGTGTGATATATCACCTTTACTTTCGAGCCGGTTTCGCGGCAACATTGGTGTCGAGACAGCTAATCTTGACTAAATCCAGATTAAGGAGCGGATGTGTCCTTGCTGACAATCGGCGATCAGTTCCCCGCCTACCAGCTCACCGCGTTGATCGGCGGCGATCTGTCGAAGGTCGACGCCAAGCAGCCCGGCGACTACTTCACCACCATCACCAACGAGGACCACCCCGGCAAGTGGCGCGTGGTGTTCTTCTGGCCCAAGGACTTCACCTTCGTGTGCCCGACCGAGATCGCGGCGTTCGGCAAGCTCAACGGCGAGTTCGAGGACCGCGACACGCAGATTCTCGGAGTCTCGATCGACAGCGAGTTCGTCCACTTCCAGTGGCGCGCCCAGCATGAGGACCTGAAGAAGCTCCCCTTCCCGATGCTTTCCGACATCAAGCGTGAGCTTTGCCTGGCCACCGGCGTGCTCAACGAGGAGGGTGTCGCCGACCGGGTGACCTTCATCGTCGACCCGAACAACGAAATCCAATTCGTCTCGGCCACAGCCGGTTCCGTCGGACGCAACGTCGACGAGGTGCTGCGGGTACTGGACGCTCTGCAATCCGACGAGCTGTGTGCCTGCAACTGGCGCAAGGGCGACCCGACGATCGACGCCGGCGAGCTGCTCAAAGCTTCGGCGTGACGGCCGGAGGAGAACGGATGAGCGTCGAGAATCTGAAGTCCGCGCTGCCCGAGTTCGCCAAGGACCTCAAGCTGAACCTGGGCTCGATCACCCGCAGCACCGTGCTGAACCAGGAGCAGCTGTGGGGCACCCTGCTGGCCAGCGCCGCGGCCACGCGAAACACCCAAGTGCTGGCCGAAATCGGGGCCGAAGCGGCCGACAACCTGTCGGAAACGGCATACCAGGCGGCGCTGGCAGCGGCATCGGTCATGGGCATGAACAACGTGTTCTATCGTGGCCGCGGCTTCCTCAACGGGCGGTACGACGACCTGCGCCCCGGATTGCGGATGAATGTCATCGGCAATCCGGGCGTGGCCAAGGCCAACTTCGAGCTGTGGTGCTTCGCGGTCTCGTCGATCAACGGCTGCTCGCACTGTGTGGTCGCCCACGAGCACACGTTGCGGGAAGCGGGTGTGGGCCGGGAGGCGGTGCTGGAGGCCTTGAAGGCCGCGGCCACCGTTTCCGGTGTGGCACAAGCGGTTACCGCCGCCCAGACATTGGCTGCCGTTGGCTGACCGCCCGCTCTAGCAAGCCTTCAGGCGCGCCAGCGTCGCCGGATCCTGCTGCCCGCCGTAATACCGGATGATCAGCGCGACGAAATCCTCGTTGTCGGCGGTGGCGCGGGCGAACAGCGTCATCGACGAGCGCAGCTTGAGATCATCGGGCCAACCGAAGATCTCTTCGATGGAGCGGCCCTGCACCTGGTTGACCAGCTGCGTGCACTCATGCAGGCGCGGCCCGAGCAGGTCATGGCCCAGATACGCGCGTGCTTCCGCTATCGACGAGATGCCGTAGTAATCCGCTATGGGGCTGTGGCCCAGTCCTCGCAGTTGCGGGAAGACGAACCACATCCAGTGAGTTCGCTTGCGACCCGAGCGCAGCTCCGCAACCACGCCGCGGTAGACCGGAGCCTGCGCGTCGACGAAACGCTTCAAGTCGAAGGGGTCGGATGGTCTTGTCATACGACCACGGTTGCACACTGGTGGGATGGCGCGGCTAAGCATCGGTTCCAGCGGGTAATGGCCTTCCGGCGACGGGTGCCCAAGGTTGGCGACCTGGCACCGCTGATTCAGCTGAGAAGGCCTCGATTCGGCCACACCAAGCGGCGCCTGGATGCCGCGCTGACCATCGAGGATCTGCGGCGCATCGCGAAGCGGCGGACCCCCCGGGCGGCGTTCGACTACACCGATGGCGCCGCCGAGGAAGAGCTGTCGATCCGGCGGGCCCGACAGGCGTTCCGCGACATCGAGTTTCACCCCACGATCCTGCGTGACGTCACCACGGTGTGCCCGGGTTGGGATGTCCTCGGCCAGCCGGTGGCGTTGCCGTTCGGGATCGCGCCGACCGGGTTCACCCGGTTGATGCAGACCGAAGGGGAGATCGCCGGCGCGCGGGCGGCAGCCGCGGCGGGGATTCCGTTCGCGATGTCCACCCTGGCCACCTGCGCGATCGAGGATCTGGTGGCCGCGGTTCCCAAGGGCCGCAAGTGGTTTCAGCTGTACATGTGGCGCGACCGGGATCGGTCGATGGCGTTGGTCAAGCGCGCGGCGGCCGCGGGGTTCGACACCATGCTGGTCACCGTCGACGTTCCGGTGGCCGGCGCCCGGTTGCGTGATGTCCGCAACGGCATGACGATCCCCCCGGCGCTCACGCTGCGCACCGTCCTCGACGCGCTGGGCCACCCGCGCTGGTGGTTCGACCTGCTGACCACCGAACCGCTGGCGTTCGCGTCGCTGGATCGCTGGTCGGGCACCGTCGGTGAGTACCTGAACACCATGTTCGATCCCAGCCTCACGTTCGAGGATCTGGCCTGGATCAAGGCCCAGTGGCCGGGCAAACTCGTCGTCAAAGGGATTCAGACGCTCGACGATGCGGGTGCCGTGGTGGAATGCGGGGTCGACGGCATCGTCTTGTCCAATCACGGTGGCCGGCAACTGGATCGGGCGCCGGTTCCGTTTCACCTGCTGCCGACGGTGGCCCGGGAACTCGGCAAGCACACCGAGATCCTGATGGATACCGGAATCATGTCGGGCGCCGATATCGTCGCGGCGATCGCGCTGGGAGCGCGGTGCACCTTGGTCGGCCGGGCCTATCTCTACGGGCTGATGGCCGGTGGCGAGGCCGGCGTCGCACGCGCCATCGAGATCCTGGGAAGTGGTGTGATCCGGACCATGCGGCTGTTGGGTGTGACCTCCTTGGCGGAGCTTTCGCCCAGGCACGTGACGCAATTGCAGCGGTTGGGGCCTCGCCCAACTGCGTGACGTTCGTCGCGGCGAGGCGCCGAGATTGCCACAATTCTGGTTCACGGGCTGCGCCTGGGACCTCGAGCGCGACCATGGCGGCAATCTCGTTACAGCACCGCCGGGAGCTGCGGCCAGGGACAAATCCGCCATCCGCCGGGTCAAGCGCAACAGACTGAGGCGACGCTCAACGGGCGGGTATTGCCGATTGGCGGAGTTCTGGGAGCTGCTCGCCGCCCAACGTGCAGGGTTTGTCAACGGCATTATCCCGTCGCGCAACGAACCGGACCTCGACGATGTGCCGGCCGAGGTATTTGAAACGCCCGATGACCGACATCACAGAGATCGTCGCGTAGGCGCTCGAGCCGGCGGCGGCCACTACGGCGGCTGCCTGATACTGCTGGTCAGTGCATTGATCCCCGGTGAAGTATGTGAATTCCATGCCGAGTGCCGTAGAGAATGCTGTCAAGAATCTGACTGAAGGCGTTTTCGCCTTCCGGAGTCCGGGTAAACCAGCGCCCAGGGGGTCATCCCCCACGCCCGATGAACCAACTTCGGGAGTGGGCGATAAGTGAACAGCACGTCCACGCAGTTGTGCTGCCTGCGTGGCAGTCAAACTGCTCGAACAAGGAGTTCGCATGAAGCTCAGCAAGATGGCGGCTACGGCCGCGATGACCGGTGCTCTCGGGTCTGCGGCGCTGGGAATCGGCGCCGGTTTGGCGCAAGCCGATCCCCCGGGGCCAAATGTGCCCGGTCCGGTTCCCGGCCCAAATGTCCCGGGTCCGAATGTGCCGGGTCCGAATGTGCCGGGGCCGGACCCGAACGTGCCGGGGCCGTATATCCCGGGGCAGCCCATTTGTAGCGGCGGCCCGGGCGTCAACTGTAACGGTCCAGGCAGCCCGCTTCCGCCCGGACAGCGCGGCGCCCCGCCGCCGGGACACTACAACGAGCCGATCCGCTACGGACTTCCGGCCACGTGGAGTCCACCGCAATACCCGGACGTCAACCTCCCGGTCGTGTACAACCCAGCCGTCAACGCCTGGGGTGTGTTCACCGCGGACGGTCAGTTCCACGTATTCCCGGGCGCGCAGGCCGGGGGCAGCGTCGGAGGCGGTACGGGCGCCGAAGTCGGGTAGGCGCATGCCCTACACGGCTCCTGAATAACTGAAGTTGTGACAGCCGCCCCGTGGGGGCGGCTGTCCGCATGCTGGCACCGCCACCATCAACCCGGCGGCGCTGCAATCCGGCGCGATGGACCGCGCAGTCCGAGAAATGCGGCAGAATCGCTAACCGTGACTAATATTCGGGATTTGAAGCGGCACGTGGTCCATCGCTTTCAACGGCTGGTAGCCAACCCCCTGGGTCGGCAGTTGCCGCTGACCATGCTCGAAACCATCGGCCGCAAAACAGGACAACCGCGCCGCACCGCCGTCGGCGGAAAGGTAATCGGCAACCAGTTCTGGATGGTGTCCGAACACGGCGAACATTCGGATTACGTCTACAACATCAAGGCCAACCCGGCCGTCCGGGTGCGCATCGGCGGCCAGTGGCGTACCGGGACCGCGCATCTACTGCCGGATGACGACCCGCGGCAGCGGCTGCGCGACCTGCCCCGGGTCAACAGCGCGGCCGTGCGCGCTATCGGGAGCGACCTGCTGACTATCCGGGTCGACCTGGATTGACCGCGGATGGCCTACGACATCGACCTCGTGCAACGGATCCGCGAGTTGCTGGCGTCGCAGTCCGGCGTGGACGAAAAGCGCATGTTCGGCGGGCTTGCCTTCCTGATCGATGGGCACCTGGCCGTGGCCGTCAGCGGTCAGGGCGGACTTCTGGTCCGGGTGCCGCCGGCGGACACCGACAGGCTGCTCGGTGGCGCCCACGTCAGCTCCATGGTGATGGCCGGCCGGCAAACCCGCGGATGGTTGCGCGTCGCCGCGGAAGGGGTGAAAACCAAACGGCAGCTTCACAGTTGGATCACGCGCAGCGTGACCTGGGTGCATAGCCTGCCGCCTAAATGACCACCCGGTTTGCGGCCGGCAAATGCGGGTACGCCGCCCCAATGGACAAGCCCGAGCAACGGGTGAAACGACTGCTCGAGATCGCCGGCACCAGCTACGCTGCCGAGGCCGGTATTCGCGTCGCCGACAAGCCGATGCCGCTGTTTCAACTGCTGGTGCTGTGCATGCTGGCCAGCAAGCCGATCGACGCCACCATCGCCATGCGCGCCGCGCGGGAGCTGTTCAAGGCGGGCCTGCGCACCCCCAAAGCGGTGCTGGAATCCCGGCGACAGACCATGATCGATGCGTTCGGCCGTGCCCACTATGTGCGCTATGACGAAAGTTCGGCCACCCGGCTTACCGAAATGGCCGAGCGAGTCCGCGACGAATTCCGCGGCGACCTGCGCGAAATCGCGCGCCGCAGCGACCACGACCCGTCGAAGGCCAAGCGAATTTTCAAGCAGTTCAAAGGGATTGGCAACACTGGTGCCGATATCTTCCTGCGCGAGGTGCAGGATGTGTGGACCTGGGCGCGGCCGTATTTCGACGACCGGGCCACCGCCGCGGCCAAAGAAATGGGCCTGCCCACCGATCCGGCAAAGCTTTCGGCGCTGGCCGCCGGCGCCAACGCCCGGCTGGCGGCGGCGCTGGTCCGCGCTTCCCTGGACGACGACGTGCGCCGCCAGGTGACCGATTGAGCACCACATGACCGTCCGGATCGGCACATCGGGCTGGTCTTATGACCACTGGTCTGACGTGCTGTATCCGCCCGGGCTGGCGTCTGTCCGGCGACTGTCCTACTACGTGCAGACTTTCGACACCGTGGAGCTGAACGCCAGCTTCTATCGCTGGCCCACAGATTCGACGTTCGCGGGCTGGCGAGCCCAGTTGCCCGACGGGTTCACCATGTCGGTCAAGGCGCACCGCGGTCTGACCCACTACCGCCGGCTGGTGTCGCCCGAACCCTGGATCGAGCGGTTCGAACGCTGTTGGCAGCTGCTGGGTGATCGTCACGGCGTGCTGCTGGTGCAGCTGCATCCCGAGCAGCGACGCGACGACGCGCGGCTGGATTCCTTCCTGCGCAGCGTTCCGGCGTCGATCCGGGTGGCCGTCGAGCTGCGCCACCCGTCTTGGAACGACCCGGCGGTATATGCGGTGCTGGAAACCCACCGCGCCGCCTACGTGGTGATGAGCGGCGGCGGTCTCGCGTGTATCCCACGGGCCACCACCGACCTGGTGTACGTCCGGATGCACGGTCCCGATCGGGACGCGATGTACGCGGGTTCGTATTCGCCCGACGACCTGCGACGCTGGGCCGACCGCATCACCGACTGGGACGTTGAGGGCCGCGACGTGTGGATGTACTTCAACAACGACCTGGGCGGCCACGCGGTCCGTAACGCGCTGTCATTGCGGGAGCTGCTGAGCTAAGTAGGCTGGGGGGCATGGCCAGTTCGACAACATTCGTCATCGTCGGCGGCGGGCTTGCGGGCGCCAAAGCGGCAGAAGCCTTGCGCGACAAGGGTTTCGACGGCACCATCACGCTCTTCGCCGAAGAGGAGCAGCTGCCCTACGAGCGTCCCCCGCTGTCCAAGGAATTCCTGGCGGGCAAGAAGTCGCTCGACGAGTTCACCGTGCAGAACTCGGATTGGTATCGCGACCACGATGTCGACCTGCGACTGGGAGCGCGGGTGTCGTCGCTGGATCCCGCCGCTCACACCGTCGGACTTCCCGACGACACCACCGTGCACTACGCCAAGCTGCTGCTGGCGACCGGATCGGCGTCGCGTCGCCTGCCGATACCCGGCGCCGACGCCGCCGGCGTGCATTACCTGCGCACGTTCGAGGATGCGTTGGCGCTGAATTCCGTGCTGGCCGAGGGCTCTTCGCTCGCGGTCGTGGGCGCGGGCTGGATCGGTCTGGAGGTGGCCGCCAGCGCTCGGCAGCGCGACGTCGATGTCACCGTGGTGGAGGCGGCCTGCCAGCCGCTGTCGGCCGCGCTGGGCGACACCGTCGGCAAGGTGTTTGCCGACCTGCATCGCGATCATGGTGTGGACTTGCGGCTGGAAGCGCAGGTGGCCGAGATCACGACGCAGGGCGGCCGGGCCAGTGGGCTCAAGCTGGGCGACGGGTCCGTCATCGCCGCCGAGGCCGTGCTGGTGGCCGTCGGCGCGACGCCCAACGTCGAACTGGCCCAGCAGGCCGGCTTGGCGATGGCTGACGGCGGTGTCCAGGTCGATGCGTCGCTGCGCACTAGCGATCCCGATATCTATGCCGTCGGTGACCTCGCCGCCGCGGAGCACCCGCTGCTGGGCACCCGGATCCGCACCGAGCACTGGGCCAACGCGCTCAAACAACCCGCGGTGGCAGTCGCCGGAATGCTCGGCACCCCGGGCGAATACGCCGAGCTGCCCTACTTCTTCACCGATCAGTACGACCTCGGGATGGAGTACGCCGGCCACGCGTCCGGCGTCGAGCGGGTGGTGTTTCGCGGCGACGTCGCCGGCCGGGAGTTCGTCGCGTTCTGGCTCGACGGTGACAACCGGGTGGTGGCCGGGATGAACGTCAATATTTGGGACGTGCTCGACGACGTCAAAGCCCTGATCCGATCGAAAGCCCCGGTCGACGCCGGCAGGTTGGCTGATCCCGCATCGCCGTTGGCCGAAGTGCGGGTCGGCTCCTAGTCCGGGGGCTTCCAGGTGTGGTCGATGACGTCGGGCGGCGGCTGAGCTTGCAGCCGCTCGCGCTCGGTGCGTCGGCGTTTGACCCGCAACCGGGCGTCGGCCGGCATGGTGACCAGCTCGTCGCAGGTCAGGTAGTACACGTCGTCGACGGCGTCGATCAGGTCCGCCGCAACCCGCCGCGATCCTAACTCGCGCAGCGTCATCCGGAATTCATGGGTGAACCGGATGGTGGTGTCGTGAGCCAACTCTCGCGAACTGCGAGCACTGGCCGCCAACCGCTGGGCAAACGTCGCCGGTGGCGCCGGCTCGGCCGGCGCCGCAGCGGCTTGCGCAGCGAAGGTCAAAAGTAGCGACGGGTCGTCGCCGAATGCCGGGTTGGCCAGCTCCGCTTCCCCCCGGCCGCGGTGTCCCAGCTGGGCAACGGCCGCGTCGAGGGCCGCAGCGGCCGACGGCGACAGCGCCCGGATACTGTCGACGTTGCCCTCGCGGGCCAGGGCGCACAGCGGTGCATCGGCCCGCAGGATATCCGTCAGCTCAGTGCTCACCGCCGCGACCCGACCGCTCTCCATGATCACCCCGATACCGGACACGCTTGATTTCGCGTGGGTGTGCTCGAGCGTCGCGGCGGTGATGCCGGTGTCGATGACCCATAGCGAGGTGAGGATCCAGCCCTGGTGAATCCGGTCCCGCAACAAACGAACCCGTACTTCCAGACTGGCGTCCGGCAGTTCGCTCAGCTGCCCGGCATCGAGGTGCTCTGCCGACGCCGCGGCAACATAGGCCTGCGTGTCAGCCCGCAGATGACGCAACAGCGACAGCGACCGAGCCGTCACGACCACCTTGGCGACCGACCCGAGTGCTCCGCCGGCCAACTGGGGTCGCCCAAACGGCAGCAGGCCCGTGGGCGGTTGATGGTCCCCCAGCGCACGGCGGGTGATGGCCTGCTCGTCCCAGCCCGGCAGCTGGCTGGCAGCGACGATGTTGGCCGACACGCCGACGTAGGGGCGATGACCGAATACCGCGATGGCCCTGCTCTCCCACTCCTGGGCAACCACCTTGCCCAGTGCCAGGATTCGACCCATGGCCCGACCTGCGGCACGCAGTCCGCCCATCTGTACGTCCAGTGTCATCGGCGTCAGCGGGCCGGGCAGCGCTTCGGCGAGACCGGTTGCGCTGAATACCGGAAACCGCGGATCGATCCGGTCGTCGAATTCACCCTCGAGCCCGTCGGGCCCCACCGAGTTCACGGTCGCGCCGTAACGGGGAAACGACCGCGGGACCGGCTCGATCGGCAGCGCGAGTTGGCCTGACCCGATGGTCGCGCCACCACGATCCAGCCGCCGGCCCACCAGTCCGCGACCGGTGTCCACGATCGCCTCGGTCGCCTGCCACCCGTACTGGAATTTCCAATCTTCTTGGGCCGCAGCGGTGTCCATCTGCGGAATCAGGTCAGTCCAGCGGCGAATCCGGTGCGTTCGCGGGCGTGGGTCGGCCGATTGCAGCAGCCGCCACGCGGTGACCAGGTTCGCGGCGTCCGGCGTGGCCAGGTCGACAACACCGTTGCGGTCGGTGTTCAGCGCCACTACCAGGAAGCGAACCAGGTCGTCGAGGTGCAGCACCCGCATCGGCTGCGCCGAGACCCTACTGCGCAGCAGCGTGGCCACCGTCCGGCAGACCATCCAGTCGAGGTGCCGACCGACCGGCGGCGCGATGCGAATCACCAAGTTCGGCGCCCAACAACTGGCCACCAAGGCCTCGGCCTGCTGATAGAGATCGGGTGACCCCGCGGCCTGGGACACGAACAGCAGCCGTGCGCCCGCACGGGAGGCCGCATTGCTCACATACGCCAGGCCGTTGAGGCCGGCCGCGCCCGGTGCGCTGGTGTCCACCGGGGCCAGATGGATCACCGCGTCCGCTTCGGCGGCTAACTCCAGCAACACCGGGTCGCGCAGCGACGCACAAACAAAATCGACACCGGCATCCAGGGATGGGTGTCGGTGCGGGGCGATGCCGCTGACCGTGAGTCCGGCCGCGATCAGCTGGCGCGCTACCAGTCGCCCGACCGCGCCGGCAGCATCGGTAACCAGGACGTGCACCCTGCCCACCTTCCCCAACGTCTTGTCATGACAATAAGCACGCCGACCCTACTTGCGCGACAAATTGAGTCCGGACCGTGACCCGGAAGGGCGTTCTAGATCGTCGCGGCCGGTTACCGTAACGTCGCGCTGCCGTCGGCGGCGATGACAACCTTGGCCCCGGCAATGTCTTGGCGCACCGTCGCTTCGGCCGTATCGGGATCGGTGATCACCCCCAGACTTCGTGCCCCGTCGGGCGTGCGCACGGCCACAAAGGCCTTCTCGGGCCGGCCCTCCCGGGTGAACGGTGTGGTCCACGCCTCGACCGTTCCGATCCCCTCCCACTCGACCAAACCCGCCGTCGTGGGCTCGCGGTCCACGACCGACTGCACATCTTCCCAACGAAATTCCGTGGGCGGCTCGGTGCTGTACACGCCGAAGCTGTGTTTAGTCAGGTAACCGCCGTTTGCGGTGATCAGGCCGCGGCTGCCGGGGTTGGCCACCAGCAGTTCAGCCATGGTTGCGATGGAGTGGGTGACGTAATTGCTCCACGGGCCGCCGGCGAAGGTCAGGCCGCCGGTGACCGTCAGCGGGCGGGCGGGATCGTCGGTCGCCAGGCCGAGTTCGGCCGCGGCAACCTGCACGGCAGAGGGAAAGCACGAGTACAGGTCGACGTAGTCGACATCGTCGGTGGTCAGGCCGGCCAGCTCCAGCACACGCGCACCGCCGATGCGGATGGCCGGAGACCGGTGCAGCTCAGCCCGCTCGGCGATCGCGGGTGTGTCGTGGGCGTCGGTACCGGCGTGCGGGTAAACCCAGCGCTCGCTGGGGACCTGCAGGCGGGTGGCATGCTCAACCGACGTCAGGATCAGCGCCGCGCCCTGGTCAACCATGTTGTTGGAGTTCATCAACTTGGTGTAGGGCCAACTGATCATCCGGTTCTGCGGGCCGGGCCGGCAAATCTCCTCGGCGGTCATCGGGGTGCGGATCCAGGCGTAGGGATTGTCGACCGCGACGGCGTTGAAGCGGGCCCACAGCTGACCGACCCGGCGCCGGTGATCCTCCATCGACTCGCCGTTGGCGATGCGCAGCGCCTGCTCGAACAGCGGGTAGACGTAGGCGGGCCGGTCCAGCTTGATCCTGAGCTCGGCCTCCCCCGCCATCGGGACGTCGTCACCGGCGATTTCAGGCAATGGAACCGATTCGTCCTGTCGCGTCCACACCAGCCGGCTGCCCTGAGACTTCAGCCCGGTCCTGGTACGCCAGGTTTCGGCGCCGCCGATCAGCACCACGTCGGCGCGACCCCGCTGGATGTCCAAGCATGCCTGGCTGACCAGCGACTGTGGCGTGTTGCCACCGACACTGCCGTAGCTCGTGGTGAAGCCGCCGGCGCCGAGGCGCTCACCGAGCAACTGCCCCGGGTTTCGGTAGTGCGCCGACAGCATGTGCACCACGCGGATCGAGTCCACGGCCGCCAACACCTGAGAATCGGCGGCTTGCCGGGCCGCTGCGACCATCAAGTCGACCGGTTCGACCGACGGACCGGCCGGGTCGATCTCGTCGCGATGGTTGACCTGACCGTAGCCGATCAGCACCGGAGTCCTGGGATCAACGGGCATGCCTCGAACCTAGCGCCGGGCTTCGGCCAGCCACACACCAGCCGTCGCGTTCGCGGACCCTTACCCGCCGGCCGGCCCGAACAGCACGCCCTCGGCGATCAGCCGCTCGATCTCGTCGCTGCTCATCTCGAGCAGCTCGTGGCAGACGGTACGAGTGTCCTGCCCCGCCTGGGGCGCCGGCCGCCGCGGTGAATGGGGGATATGGCGAAACGGCGCCGGACCCGTCTCCGCCGGCAGCCGACGTGAAATCAGCGGATGCACCATGGTCGCGAACAGCTGCCGCTCGGCCAGCTGAGGATCCTCGAGCAGGTCCGGCGGGCGGTTCATCGGGCCCGCAGCGACTCCGCCCGACTGCAGTAGTTGGGCCGCCTGCAACGGGGTGCGAGCGCTCGTCCACGCCGACATCACCGCCGACAATTCGGCGCGGTTGGCCCTGCGAGCCTCGGCCGTCGCGAAGCGCGGGTCGTCGACCAATTCCGGCTTACCGAAAACAGATGCAGCACAACGCCATTCGACATCTGTGCAGATCGAGATGACGCACCACTCGTCGTCACCGGCGCAGGGGCAGACCGCGTGCACGCTGATGTCGTCGCGGATTTCGGAGGCGCCGGCGGCCCGTGCGGCTTCCGTCACGAACAGCGTGTCGAGTTGGTTGACGACGACTTCGGCCTGAGAGACGTGGACGTGGGCACCGGCTCCGGTGCGATCGCGGTGGATCAGCGCGGCCAGGGCCAGGATCGCGACGACACGTCCCACTACGTGATCGGGGAAAATCGTCGTCGCGTCGTAGAAGGGATGCCGGGATGTCCCGTAGGCGGACGCAGCTCCCGGAAGACCGCTGTCGACCACGATGTCGGCGCTGGCGGTGAGCTCGTCGAAACGCCGGCGGTCGTGCTCGTCGAGCGGGTTCAGCACCGCGCTGCGCTTGTTGGCGTTGTGTACGGCGAACGGGATGCTGCTGCCGGCCAACGTAGGCGGGACGCCGCGTCCCGGGCTGCCGCCGGGAGCTTCCACCTTCAGGACGTCGGCACCCAGATCGGCCAGCAACCGGGTGACGGTGTCGGCGCTACCACCGGACAGGTCCAGGACGCGCACCGCATCGAGCAACCCGTCGGCCATGCGCACACCGTACCCGCCGGTCCGCCCGCCTCCGGGCGCCTCGTCCCGGCCGTCGACCGTATGGCCCCTTGTCCAAGGGCGGTCAGGTGCTGACGCCGTTGGCCTGCTACGACTTCAGCGCCAAGTTCGGTTGGGGCACGACACTTTCGGAGTTTGCTGGCAACTGAACTTGGATAAACCTCTCAGCCGACGGCGATAGGGAAACCGTCAATAGCGCACCTGGTTGCGGCTGCGTAGCTGTGGGGCCGGGTCGCGGCGTGCGGGAACTCGAAGCCGTGCTGCCCGGGATCAGACCGGCGTGCGTTGGTAGCGCAGTTGTTCCACCGTCATGGCCCCGAAGACCTCGGTGCGCCGCGTGCCGTCGAAGCTCCACCCGTCGCGCTCGTAGAACCGCCGGGCGCGGACATTGCGGTCCAGCACCCACAACGAAGCGTGCCTGACCCCGACTCGACGCAGCCGATCTCGGGCAGCGGCCATCAGCAACCGGCCGACCCCGCTACCCATCCAGGCGGGATCGACGTAGATTGCCATCAGCTCACCGCAATTCGGCAAGTCGTGGTCCCGGCTCAGGCCCGTGGTGGCCAAGCCGCAGATGGCAGAACCGTCGACGGCCACCACGGTGGCTGGCAGCCGAAGGCCCATGCGGCCGAACGTGTATCTGCCCGCCCACGCCTCGGGCCGCAGACCGTCGAGGTATTCCTGGTCGATGAGTCCCGGATAGGCGCACTGCCACGACCGGACGTGGACCCGAGCCACCGCTTCGGCGTCCTCCGGGACGGCTGCGCGCACCTGCGTCACCGTTGCAGTATCGGCGCGGCTGTTGCGAAGCCCGCGGCCGGGTGGTGTGCTTACCAGGTTGCCTAGTTGACACCCGTCAAGCCCCGGAGAGGACGAACATGGCAGACACGGCATCCCTCGGTGTCAAGGTGCGAGGCAAGGTCATCGTCATCACCGGCGGCGCACGAGGCATCGGGTTGGCGACGGCAACCGCCCTACACAAGTTGGGCGCCCGGGTTGCGATCGGCGACATCGACGAGGCAAAGGTCAAGGAGTCCGGTGCCGACTTGGGCCTGGACGTCTACGGCAAACTCGATGTCACCGACCGAGATTCGTTTTCGGACTTTCTCGACCGGGTCGAGCGCCAACTCGGCCCGATCGACGTGCTGGTCAACAACGCCGGCATCATGCCGGTCGGGCGGATTATCGACGAGCCGGACTCGGTTACCCGCCGCATTCTGGACATCAACGTCTTCGGGGTCATCCTGGGCAGTAAGTTGGCCGTTGGGCGGATGGTCCCACGCGGGCGTGGGCAGGTCATCAACGTCGCCTCGCTTGCCGGCGAGCTCTACGCGGTGGGGCTGGCCACCTACTGCGCCAGCAAGCACGCGGTAGTGGCGTTCACCGACTCGGCGCGGCTCGAATACCGCTCGGCGGGCGTGAAGTTTTCCATGGTGTTGCCGACGTTCGTCAACACCGAACTGACCGCCGGGACCGCCGGGGTCAAGGGATTCAAGAACGCAGAACCGGAGAAAATCGCCGACGCGATCGTGCGCCTGGTGGCCCACCCGAAGCCGCGGGTGCGGGTCACCCGGGCGGCTGGCGCGATGGTCGTCTCGCAGAAGTTCATGCCGCGGCCGGTGGCCGAGGGACTGAACCGCATCTTGGGCGGCGAACACGTCTTCACCGACGACGTCGACGTCGCCAAGCGCAAAGCCTACGAGGCCCGCGCTCGTGGACAGGACTGACCGGCTTCAGCTGGCAGTTCACCGAGGGCGCGCACAATCGGCCCGGTGAGCCCGGTGAGCCCTGAAACCCCGACAGCCGCGACCCTTTCCGACGACGAACTGGCCCGCATCGACGCGTATTGGCGTGCCGCCAACTACCTGTCGGTCGGCCAGATCTACCTGCTGGACAACCCGCTGCTGGCCGAGCCGCTGTCAGCCGAACACGTCAAACCCCGGCTGCTGGGACACTGGGGCACCACGCCGGGGCTCAACCTCGTCTATGCCCACCTGAACCGGGTAATCCGCAACCGCGACGCCAACGTCATCTACGTCACCGGCCCCGGGCACGGCGGCCCCGGCCTGGTCGCCAACGCCTACCTCGAAGGCACCTACAGCGAGGTGTACACGGGCATCGGGGAAGACACCGAAGGATTGCGGCGGCTGTTTCGGCAGTTCTCCTTCCCCGGCGGCATCCCCAGCCATGTCGCGGCCCAGACCCCGGGGTCTATTCACGAGGGCGGCGAGCTCGGATACGCGCTGGTGCATGCCTTCGGCGCGGCGTTCGACAATCCCGATCTGGTGGTGGCCTGCGTGGTCGGTGACGGCGAGGCCGAAACCGGCCCGCTGGCTACCAGTTGGCATTCCAACAAGTTCCTCAACCCCGCGATCGACGGGGCGGTGTTGCCGATTCTGCACCTCAACGGATACAAGATCGCCAATCCGACGGTGCTGGCCCGCATTCCGCACGACGAGCTCGAATCGCTGTTGCGGGGCTACGGATACCGACCGATCACGGTTTCCGGGGACGATCCGCTCAGGGTGCATCGGCAGCTGGCTGCTGCGCTCGATGACGCGTTCGACGACATTGCGGCCATTCAGCACGCCGCCCGCGCGGGCGAGAATTCCGTGCGGCCGGTCTGGCCGATGATCGTGCTGCGCACACCCAAGGGCTGGACCGGGCCGAAGATGGTCGACGGCAAGAAGGTCGAGGGCACCTGGCGCTCGCATCAGGTCCCGCTCGCCGACACCCATGACAGCGCCGAGCGGCGCCGGCAGCTTGAAGAGTGGCTGCGCAGCTACCGGCCCGATGAGCTCTTCGACGACAACGGCACGTTGCGGGCCGAGCTGCGGGCGCTGGCACCTACCGGTGATCGGCGGATGAGCGCCAACCCGCACGCCAACGGCGGGCTGCTGCTGCGCGACCTCGATCTTCCCGACTTCCGCGACTACGCGGTGCCGGTGGCACGTCCGGCCTGCGAAACCCACGAGGCCACCCGGGTGCTCGGTACGTATCTGCGAGACGTGATCCGGCGCAACCCGGATCGGTTCCGGCTGATGGGCCCGGACGAAACCGCGTCGAACCGGCTCAGCGCCGTATTCGAAGCGACCGGGCGGACCTGGCTGTCGGAGACCAGCGCCGACGACGATCACCTGTCTGCGGCAGGCCGGGTGATGGAGGTGCTGTCCGAGCATCTGTGTCAAGGCTGGCTGGAGGGCTATCTGCTGACCGGCCGCCACGGCATGTTCGACTGCTACGAGGCCTTCGTGCACATCGTCGACTCGATGTTCAACCAGCACACCAAATGGCTGTCGACCAGCCGCGAACTGCCATGGCGGCGACCGATCGCGTCGCTGAACTACCTGCTGAGCTCCCATGTGTGGCGCCAGGACCACAACGGCGCATCGCATCAAGATCCCGGATTCATCGACCTGGTCGCCAACAAGCGACCTGAGGTTGTACGCGTTTACCTGCCGCCCGACGGCAACACATTGTTGTCGGTGGCCGACCACTGCCTGCGCAGCCGTGACTATGTCAACGTCATTGTCGCCGGCAAGCAACCAGCGCTGTCCTATCTCGCCATGGACGAGGCCATCGCGCACTGCACTCGCGGGCTCGGCATCTGGCAGTGGGCAAGCACGGCGACCGGTGAGCCCGACGTGGTGCTGGCCTGCGCGGGAGACGTGCCGACGCTGGAGACGCTGGCAGCCGCCGACATTCTGCGGCGGGAACTGCCCGGGCTGGGTGTGCGGGTGATCAACGTCGTCGACATCATGCGGCTGCAGCCGGAGTCCGAGCACCCACACGGCTTGGCCGACAAGGAATTCGATGCATTGTTCACTCGCGACAAGCCGGTCATCTTCGCCTACCACGGGTATCCGTGGTTGATCCATCGGCTCGCGTATCGCCGCGCCAATCACCCCCGTATTCATGTGCGCGGGTTCAAGGAGCGCGGGACCACGACGACACCGTTCGACATGGTGATGCTCAACGATCTGGATCGCTTTCACCTGGTCATGGACGTCATCGACCGCGTTGATGGGCTGGCCAGCCGAGCCGCCGTGCTACGCCAGCGGATGGCCGACGCCCGGCTCGCGGCACGTCGGTACACCCGTGAGCACGGCGCCGACGACCCCCGGATCGCGGGATGGGCCTGGGAGTCGAACGAGACGACCAATCCGGCGCAGTGAGTGACGGGAACGAGACGACCAATCCGGCTCAGTGGCCGGGTCAGTCGCTTAAGAGCTCCGGCCGCAGCAGCAGCTGCGGCAACGCATGGGCGAGCCATTTCTGGTAGCGATCCGGTGACCAACCCATGTCGGCGGTGAGCATCGAATAGGTTTGCGGCAACGTCATTGTCGTCAACACGTCGGCGGCTTCCTTCGTGGAGAGGCCACTGCGCAGGGCGGTCCGCCAATACTTCTCGATCGCCGCGGCGCAATCGGAACGCAGCGCGCGGATCAGACAGGTGGGCAGCTGCTGTAGGGCGGGGTCGGCCGATGTCGCCTGCTTCATCACCCGGATCAGCGGCGCTACCCGCTTATTTGATGGTGCGGATGACGTGGGCGGCGGCGGCAAATTGCCGAAGTTCCTGCGGGCCGGCCTCCTCGATAAGGCTCAGCACCCGGTCCACCACCGGGACATCTTCGTAGTCGCCGACGACGGCGACGTCAATCGCGCGGGCCAGCACACCGGCCTTGGAGCCGAATGTCGCGTAGCTGGTCGGTGCTGACACTTCGGCCGCGGCGGCGATCTGGTTGATGGAGGTGGCGCCGAACCCCTGCTCAACGAACAGCCTGGCCGCCGCTTCAATCACCCTGCGCTGCCGGGCCTCCGCGTCGGCGCGGCGACGACTGGCTGTCGTACTTGCGCCGTGGGGAGGGCCGGGAACTCATTGACACCATTGCACCCGGTCCTCGCGGCCCGGAACCAGACGATCGGGTGCAGGGTCTGCCGGCCACCAGCGCGGCAGCGCTAGCCTGTGCGGGTGGCGCATGTCTTTTCTGTGAACGTGGCCCGTGCCCGAGCAAACCCTGATCCCCGCGCATTGTCCAAGGTGACGGGCATCGACAAGGTGGCGGTAACCGAGCCGGTCATGGTCAAAGCGCCGGGCCCGATGCACGGTGGTCTGGGCAGCGGGCTGGTCGGCGACACCATCGGCAATCATAAATTCCATGGCGGCGACGACCAGGCCGTTTACGCGTATGCCCGAGAAGACCTGGACGGCTGGGAATCTCAACTCCAGCGCACGCTCAGCAGCGGAATGTTCGGCGAGAATCTGACCACCGTGGGCATCGATGTGACCGGCGCACGGATCGGCGAACGATGGCACGTCGGCACGGACGGCTTGGTGCTAGAAGTATCCGCGCCCCGGACGCCTTGCCGGACGTTTTCGGCATTCCTGGAATTGAGCCATTGGATCAACACCTTCACCCAAGCAGGAAAGCCCGGCGCCTACTTGCGGGTGATCTCCCCCGGAACAGTTCGCCCGGGTGACTCGATCACCATCGAACACCGCCCCGATCATGAAGTGACCATCGGCCTCGTCTTCCGCGCCCGAATGTCGGAACCCGAGCTGCTGCCCCAGCTGTTGGTGGCAGACGCGCTCTCGGCCGAACTTCTGGAGTACGCGCGCCGCAGGCTGACGCCGGACAAAGGGTGACCCGCTGCGGCTCGGAGCTGGCCGACGATTGCGTCGACACTTGATCTGGTCTGCGCTGCCGAAGAGAACGGGCATTCGGCCGCGCACGGGTAGACTCGCGACGATGCGTGACCCAGCTTCCGACCAAGCCGCCGCCAGCGCTCAGCACGACGCGCTGGCATTGCCGATGCCGAAACTTGAGCGGTTGCGGATCCACCTCGATATCGCCGTCGTCGTCGTGGTGTTGGTGCTGACTAATCTGGTGGCGCACTTCACCACACCGTGGGCCAGCATCGCGACCGTCCCGGCCGCCGCCGTCGGTCTGCTGATCCTCGTCCGGTGGCGTGGGCTTGGCTGGACCGAACTGGGTCTGGGTCGGCAGCACTGGAGATCCGGTTTGGGGTATGCGCTGGCTGCCGTGGCCGTGGTGGTGTCGGTGATCGCGGTCGGGGTGCTGGTGCCGGTGACTCGACCGATGTTCCTGAACAACCGCTACGCGACGGTTTCGGGGGCGCTGATCGCCTCGATGCTCGTCATACCGCTGCAAACCGTCATTCCCGAGGAGCTGGCGTTCCGCGGTGTCCTGCACGGCGCGCTGAATCGTGCCTGGGGATTTCGGGGCGTCACGATGGTGGGCTCGCTGCTCTTCGGTCTGTGGCATGTTGCGACGTCATTGGGCCTGACCAGCACCAATGTCGGCTTCACGCGGCTGTTCGGGGGCGGGATCGTCGGGATGCTGGCCGGGGTGACGTTGGCGGTGTTGGCCACCGGCGCGGCCGGCTTTGTGTTCAGCTGGCTGCGCCGGCGTAGCGGCAGCCTGCTCGCACCGATAGCCCTGCATTGGTCGCTGAACGGGTTGGGCGCGCTGGCCGCCGCCGTGGTCTGGCACCTGAGCACCTGAACCCGGTTAGACCAGCAGCACGGCCGCACCCGCGATGCGCCCGGAGCTGAGGTCGCTGAGCGCACGATCGGCTTGTCCCAACGGGTATTCCGGAGTGGTGACCTGGATGTGATGATGCGCCGCGAAGTTGAGAAACGCGCGCGCATCGGCCCGGGTGTTCGATGTGACCGACCGGATCTGGCGCTCCTGGAATAGGTGCCGCTGGTAGTTCAGGGCCGGGATATCGCTGAGATGGATGCCGGCGATCGCCAACGTACCGCCCCGGTCCAGAGCCTCGCAGGCGGGCAGCACCAGGTCGCCGACGGGAGCGAACAAAATGGCAGCGTCCAACGGCACCGGGGGCGGGTCGGCGGCACCTTGGGCGGAGGCGGCGCCGAGTTCGAGCGCCAGCCGGCGCGCTTGCGCTCCGCGGGTCATCACGTGCACCTCGGCGCCCTGGGCCAGCGCGACCTGCGCAGTGATATGGGCGCTGCCGCCGAAGCCGTAAAGGCCCAGCCGACCGCCGGGCGACAGCTCCGCCCGCATCAGTGAGCGGTATCCGATTATGCCGGCACACAATAGCGGCGCAAGCTCGCTGTCGCTGTAGCCGCTGGGCAGGTGGTGCGCGAAAGCCGCTGGGACCGTAGTGAATTCGGCGTATCCGCCGTCGGCGTCCCAGCCGGTGTACCGCGACTTCGGACACAGATTCTCGTCGCCCCGCAGGCAGAACTTGCACACCCCGCAGGTGTGGCGTAACCAAGCGATACCAACCCGGTCCCCGACCTGGAACTCGTCGCCGGCATCGGCGCCCACCTCGACGACCTCCCCTACCACCTCATGTCCGGGAGTCACCCGTTCGCGGTGCACGGGAAGATCGCCCTCGGCGACGTGCAGATCGGTGCGGCAGACCCCGCACGCGTGCACCGCCACGAGCAGGTCAGCCGGTCCAGGTCGCGGCATCTCGGTGCTGACCCGCTCAAGAGGGCGGGTGTCCATCGGGCCGGGCCGGCGTACCTGCCAGGTCGTCATCGTTGGGGTGATCGCCGCTGCGGACATCACCTCATCATGCCGCAATCCGCCACGGCCGCAACGGGTTAGCTGCTGTTAACGCTTCTGCACCATGCCGACTAGCCAGAGCAGGATCACCGAGCCGAGAATCGCGGTGAACAGCGTGAACCACCAGCCGCCTGCTGCCGTGTCGACGAAGAAGCTCAGCAGGAAGCCGCCGATCAGCGCTCCTACGATGCCGATGACGATGTTCGTCAAGATCCCGGATCCCGACCCTTTGACGATCTTGCCCGCTATCCAGCCCGCGATGGCGCCGATGATGATGTAGCCGATCCAGCCGACGCTGGTCAGCGTCGTCGAACGGGCCAGAAATTCGGTTGCTGCCATGACACCCATCGGGATCTCCTTGTCATCACCGGCTCATAACCGGCTCATCACCAACAAAGCCCAACTCGACTGCTGGACCGTGATCTCGGTATACCCGGTTCGCGCGGCGATGGGAATGGTCGACTTCGCGGCGCCCCGGCTAACCGGGGCGGATATGCGCTCCGCGACTGCGACTGCCGGTTACGCCGGTTGGGTCCGCTGCGGTGTCGGGGTGAGGGTCGGCGTCACTCCCGCGGCCGGAGCCTGAACCGGTGCGGGCGCCGGCGCGGGCGCACCCGGCTCCGCCGCCGGCTCGCCCGGAGCCGGTGCCGGCGCGGGCGCCGGCGGGGGTGTCCAAGGACGGATCGACTCGGCGAGAGCCTTTGCCGCGCCCTTGTCCACCGGGTTGTTCGAGGTCCCCAGCCACACCACGAACCAGCGCTGCGGAGGCCCGGCATTGGGCGTACTCCCGGCGGGCGTACCGATCACCCCGGTCCAGATCTGGCCGTTCGGCTTGGCCGGATCGCTGAATTTGACTTCGTAGTACGACGCGCTTCCGGACACCCCGTTGGCGTTGAGCGGAATCGTTTCCTGGTTGATTCGGGTGCCCGGGTACGGCATGAAGAACTCACCCATGTCCGAGCCCAATCGGACCGCGGCCTTGGGATTGGTGGTTTCGGCGCTGGCGTAAAGCCGTTGGTCCAGCCGGCCCAGCACGATACGCGTGTCGTTGGCGACCGGCGGTGCCTGTCCGGGCATGGGTGGCTCCCCGGTTGCCTTGCTGAGCAGCGCCGATCCGTAATCGAGATGCGAAGCGTCTGACTCCACCCAGCCCGGGGGCAGGATGAAGCTGAATCCGCCGACGGCGTTGGTGATCCGGGCGGGTTCCGGTGCATTCGGGTCGGCAACAGGCACTGGCGGTGCATTGGGATCGGCAACGGGTGGGGGCGGTGCGTTGGGGTCGGCCGGTGCCGGTGCCGCATTCGGATCGGCCGGCTGTGCCGCGGGCGTGCTGGTGGTTCCCGGTGGCGGCGTCGCCGGAGTGGTCGCCGGTGCGGGTGCGGGCGACGCTGCGGTGGTCGAGGGGGGCGCGACGGCTGTCGTGGTGGCCGGCGCGGGTACCGGCTCCGGGTCGGCGCTGGAGGTCGCCGGCAGCGCGATGGTGAGCGCGCCGGCGCTGCTTACGGTGGCGATCGCCAGCGTTGCCCACAGTCCGTTGCGACGTGTCGTGTTGGAGTCCACCTGATGCATGGCGACGAACCTACCGTGTTGTCGCCATGAAGCAAGGATGGCCTGCCGGTGTCGACACTGTTCGTCATCGGCAGCTCCTATCGGCGAGCTGCCGGGTGCAGCGCCACTTCATGCGCCTTGATGCTGTACCACACGCGCGTCCCGGGCGTCAGCCGCAACTCCGCCGCGGCATCAGCGGTGATGCTGGCGGCCAGCCCGGGGGCGCCGTCGGGCTGATCCGGACCGCGCACCAGGACCCCGGAACCGCGGGTCTGCAACTCCGTCACGGTCACTTCGACGGTGTTGCGGGGGCTGCCGTGCGGCTGTTCCAGGTGCACTGCCACCGCTGTCGGCGCGAACACCGCGACGGCGTCGCGGCCACTGGTGAGATCTTGTGCCGCGATCCCATGCCAAACGGCGCCGCTGGAGCTGTGCAGTGTGCCGTCGGCGCCGATGGTCCCGCTGACCAGGTTGATACCCGCGATGCGGGCCCCGAAATGGCTCCGGGGCGCGGCAAGCACCTCGGCCACCGGACCGATCTCGGAAATCTTCCCGGACTCGACCACCATCACCCGATCAGCCAGCGCAAACACATCCAGCAGGTCGTGGGTTATCAAAACCACGGCGCAGCCGGTGTCGGCAACCACGCCCCGCAGCACGGCCCGTATCGCCGCGGCCGCAGTCACATCCAGTCCGGTCAGCGGCTCGTCGAGCAGCAGTACATCAGGTTCCGCCGCCAGTGCACGCGCAATGGCCACCCGCTGGGCCTGACCCCCGGATAGCTGCCGCGGCTTGCGGTCAGCGAATTGCGCGGCCTCCACCTCACTCAACCAGCGCAGCGCCGACTCCCGCCGCCGGGAACGAGCGAACCGGAACATCCCGCGACGGCTGAGCGGTCCGAATACCACGTTGGCGGCCACGCTCAGGTGCGGAAACAGCAGCGGTTCCTGGAGGAGCAGCCCCACCCGGCGGTCGTGTGTGGCCACCTCGATCCCGGCCGCGGTGTCGGTCAACACCCGGTCTCCGACGCGCACCAGACCCATGTCAGGGCGAACCAGCCCGGCAATGACATGAAGTGCGGTGGATTTGCCGGCGCCGTTGGGGCCGACAATCGCCAGCACCTCCCCCGCCGAGACGACGAATTCCACGTCCAGACCGCGGTCCGTCACGACGGCGCGAAGCTGCAACCCGCTCATGGCCGGCTACCTTGTGTTAGGTCCGTGCTACCCGCCGACTCCCGCAACTGACACTGCGAGCACCGTCAACCACCCAGCTGCCAGGCATGGATCACACCTTAGGCGACGATTTCAATTCCGGGACGTCGACCAGTCTTGCCCAGATTGCCGTAGCGGCTGCGATTGGCTGGCTGATCACAGCCCTAGCGGCAATTTCGGCCGGGTATCGCCACCAGACTCATGTGTTGCCTCACCGGCGATACTCGACAGTCAAACGGCGGGCACCGGCAACCAACGGCCCTGGGGTTAATCGCCGGTGCGCGTTAGCGTTTCGTCAATGGTCGGCAAACTCCCCACAGCTGCCGAACCGCTTTGACGGCTCCTTGTCCAACGCGGTGGTGAACACCGGATCGGGCCCGGTCAACTCCGGATGGTAGGTGCCGATCGAGGGCGGTGGGGCGCTGACATGTTGGCCGATCACCACCTCGAGATTGGAACCGCCATACAGCGGCGCCCCCGTTAGCAGCTGAAAAGCGGTGCACGCCAACGAATATTGGCCGGCACGCCCGTCGATCGGTCGTGGCCGCCCCTGTCGTAGGCGGCCAGACTTGCGCCTTTGAACGGCGGCGGCAGCATCACGAAGTCGAAGTTCAGGTGGTGCACCTTGCCGTCGAGCTGTTCGTAACGCAGTTTGCCGTCCATCACCTCGTGCACGGGGGCCTGCGTGATGGCCTTGACCTCGCGTTCGCGAAACAGCGACTCGGTCCACAGCCGACTGGGGCGAAGTTCAACTGTGGGCCGGTGGCGTTGATCAGGTATTCGTAGGTCAGGTTGGCGGTCTGTCCGCGGTGCTCGTCGTCGGTATAGGTGAAGTCCACCGACGGCGAGGTCTGCTCCGCGGTGCCCTCCGGACGGATGGCTGTCGCGAGCCCCTGATGGAAGGCGATACCCTTGCGCCGGTAAATCGGTCTCAGTGGAATCAGCACCTTCGCCGGTTCCATCCGGCCCACACCAACCCAGATGTTCGACGGACGGCGTTCGGGGAAACGACGACGATCTCGTGTTTGCGGGGTAGCTAGCGTCCCGCGCCATAACTTCGTTACATAATTGTAACTTGCGGCTGCAGCGCGGTTACTGCGCGAATAGTGTTGCCATGAAGCATAATTGGATGCGTGGCGAAGCGCGGACGGCCGAGGGCGGAGCTGGTGCTGACCGGAGCGCGACCAGTTGGTTCGGTGGTCACGGCGGGCGAAGTCGTCGCAGGCGTTGGCGTTGCGGTCGAGGATCATCCTGTCCTGCTTCGAGGGTTTGTCCAACAAGGCGGCGGCCGTGAAATTGGGGGTGCCGCAGCCCACGGTGGGCAAATGGCAGAGTATTCCCAAAACGCATACTGGTCCCTAGTGTATACCCCGGGGGGTATATATCGCGACGGGCATAGTGGCGGTTCGGCCCAACGATCGCAGGAGATTGGCGCCACCTGTACCGGCTAGGGTTGAGGCGATGAGCCATTCAGGCAACGCCAAAGTGGATGCCAGAACGCTAAGCGGCGTGTCGGAAACGGCGCTGCTGACCCTCAACGGTAGGGCCTACCAAGCTGCGCGGCCTGACGCGATCATCGACGACC
Organism: Mycobacterium innocens; assembly: GCF_900566055.1. GTDB lineage: Bacteria > Actinomycetota > Actinomycetes > Mycobacteriales > Mycobacteriaceae > Mycobacterium > Mycobacterium innocens. The sequence goes on along the minus strand of NZ_UPHQ01000123.1, from coordinate 763 downwards.
CGATGGCGATCAAACTCGTCGAGTCCATCGATTTCGACTTCGAAATGTTTGGACGCAGAGGCCAAGAGATGGCGCTGCGCTCACTGGCCGTCGATCGGTGTGCAATCGCATATCTGATCAAACACCCCAAGGCCACCGTCGTTGCGCTGGCAGAAGGCTTCCAGACGAGTTTCTGGCGCCTTAGCAGCGTACTCCCCGACGCTCAATTCCATTGGCTGTCAGTTGATTTGGAGCCGGTGATCGAACTTCGGCAGCGTCTGTTGCCGCATTCTGGGCGTATCAGCAGCCTAGCGCAGTCCGCTCTGGACTACACGTGGATGGACAAGGTGGATAGCAGCAACGGCGTATTCATCACCGCCGAGGGCTTGCTGATGTACCTACAGCCACACCAGGCAATGGAGCTAATCGCCCAGTGCGCCAAGCGGTTTGCCGGCGGACAGATGTTCTTCGACCTGCGACCGACGGTCGTCAAGAAAATCGCACCCAAAGGGATGCGCTCCTCCAAGCGCTACCGGGTGCCACCAATGCCGTTCAGCCTCTCGGTGCAACAACTGTCAGATCTGGTCGACACCATGCCGGGACTCAGGGAGGTGCACGACGTGCCGATGCCGCAAGGGAGGGGTCTGTTCTTTAAGCTGAGGTGTTTCTGACTTTGCGATAGAGATTCGCGTTTGATCAGACAACATCGTCGGGGTCCTGGATGGGTTCAGTGTGCCTTTGCTGGCGGTGCCAGGCAAGGCGGCGTTTGTGGGCTTGTTCGAGT
>NZ_UPHQ01000062.1 GCF_900566055.1 Mycobacterium innocens | reverse complement strand
AGACCAGCGCGAAACCAGCGATACGCAGTCACCCGCGCAACACCATTGCGCTCAGCCCACGCCGCCAGATTCATACCTTTGTTCCTACCGCACACCACTGACAACTACCGACCACTCAACCCGCAACAGCTGGCAGCCCTTCGTCGCGATCGTTTCATTCGTCTGCTCGATCGGCAATGTGCCACTTGCCGCGGTGCTCTGGAACGGCGGCATCAGCTTCGGCGGCGTCATCGCGTTCATCTTCGCCGACCTGTTGATCTTGCCGATCGTGAACATCTATCGGAAGTACTACGGGACGACGATGATGCTGACGCTGCTCGGCACCTGCCACGCCTCGATGGTTGTCGCCGGATACCTCGTCGAATTACTTTTCGGCACAGCCAATCTCATTCCCGGTCAGCGCAGCGCTGTGGTCATGCACGCCGGCCTTTCGTGGAACTACACCACCTGGCTCAACATCGTCTTCCTCGTCATCGCGGCGATCCTGGTGGTCCGGTTCGCGGCCACGGGCGGGATCCCGATGCTGCGCATGATGGGCGGCTCCCCCGACTCGCAGAGCCATCAGCACGACCACAGCCATCACTGCCAATAGCGCTGCGGTCGGCGTATCCTGGCCTGCGGCAATGTCTGATACCTATCCGCCGCCGCCTGGCGGTCCGCCGCAGCCGGCCGATATCGGCCGGCTGTTGCTGCGTTGCCATGACCGCCCCGGAATCATCGCCGCAGTGAGCGGGTTTTTGGCCCGAGCCGGCGCGAACATCATCTCCTTGGACCAGCACTCCACTGCGCCGGAGGGCGGAACATTCTTGCAGCGCGCGATCTTCCATTTACCCGGCCTGACCGCGGCCATCGACGAGCTGCAACGCGACTTCGGCGAATCCGTGGCCAGCACGTTCAACATCGATTACCGGTTCACCGAGGCCGCCAAACCCAAACGGGTGGCCATCATGGCTTCCACGAGTGATCACTGCTTGTTAGACCTGTTGTGGCGCAACCGTCGCGGCGAGCTGGAGATGTCTGTCGTCATGGTGATCGCCAACCATCCTGAGCTGGCCGACCATGTCCGCCCGTTCGGGGTGCCGTTCGTGCACATCCCCGCCACCCGTGACACGCGCACCGAAGCCGAGCAGCGGCAGCTCCAGTTGCTCAGCGGCAACGTCGATTTGGTGATACTCGCCCGGTACATGCAGATACTCAGCCCAGCATTCCTGGCCGCAATCGGCTGCCCGCTGATCAACATTCACCATTCGTTCCTTCCCGCCTTCACCGGCGCGGCCCCCTACAAACGCGCACGGGAACGCGGCGTCAAGCTGATCGGCGCCACGGCTCACTACGTGACCGAAGTTCTCGACGAAGGCCCGATCATCGAACAAGACGTCGTTCGCGTCGATCACAATTACACCGTCGAAGACCTGGTGCGGGTCGGCGCCGACGTCGAGCGCGCGGTGCTCTCCCGCGCCGTCCTCTGGCACTGCCAGGACCGGGTCATCGTGCACCACAACCAGACCATCGTCTTCTGACCGCCCGCTGGTCCGTGCGGTAACCGTACGCACACCGGCCGGGCCTACCGCGGACCCGGCCGCCATCGGTGTGCGGCCACGCGTGTCAAGGATCTGCCAAGGTTTCGCCAAGCGGCCGCCGTCAGTCTTTCTGCAACGGCCACGGCCGCTACCCGAAATCGCATCCAAGCAAAGACATCAACGCAAAGAGAGGTATCAATGTCGACCACCCGTCTCCGCGCCCTTGCCGGCATGTCCCTGCTGGCCTCGGCCATCGGCCTGGCCGCCCTGGGAGCCAGTGTCGGCGCCGCCGACCCGGCGCCCAGCCACCAGGCATACGGCACCTACACCTGTTACGACTACGCAACGCAGACGTTCTACGAATGCTTTGACCCAAGCTAGTCATCGGCAGCCCACACGCCGACGGGCCCGGTCCGCTCCCCCGGGCCGGGCCCATTTGGCTTCAGCCGGAGAGCTTTTCGCGCAGTCGCCGGTTCACCGGCTCGGGCAGCAACTCCGACACATCGCCACCGAGCATCGCCACCTCTTTGGCCAGTGACGACGACACGAACGAATACCGCGGCGCGGTCGCGACGAAAAAAGTGTCGACACCGGCGATGTGCTTGTTCATCTGCGCCATCTGCAACTCGTATTCGAAGTCGGTCCCGGTGCGCAGACCCTTCACGATGGCGTTCATCCCCCGGGATTTGACGAAGTCGACCACCAGGCCTTGTCCGGCCTCCACCCGCAAGTTGGGCAGGTGCGTCGTCGACTCGTTGATCATCGCGATCCGCTCGTCCAGGTCGAACATGCCCTTTTTGGTGGGGTTGGTCAGGATCGCGACCACCACCTCGTCGAACTGGGCCGCGGCACGTTCGAAAACGTCGATGTGGCCCAACGTGAGCGGGTCGAATGACCCCGGGCATACCGCGCCGCTCATGACCCGCGCCGGCGACGATACAGAACGAAGTGATGCGCTGGAGGTACCACCCGCTTGCGGGGGAGAGCGCCGCTCATGACACGAGACGCTAGCAGGCCAGTTCAGCGCCGCTCGGCCAACTCCAGCCGGGTGTCGCCGTAGACCCGCTCGGGCCACTCGGTCCAGCCCTGCGGCCAGGTCAACGGCGCACTCGTGACCGGTCGCTCCACCACGGCGATGGTGCCTTGCCGAACCCAGCCGTGGGCGCCCAACAGGGCCAGCACCGCATCGATATCCGCGGTGCCCACGTCATAGGGCGGGTCGGCCAGCACCAGTTCCATCGGAGCCGACGTGCCCGCTGCCAAAACGGTGGCCACCGTGCCGCGGCGCACCGTCGCACCGGTCAGACCCAGGGCCTTGATGTTGCGCGCGATGACGGCCGCGGTGCGCTGGTCGGCCTCTACGAACAGCGCCGACGCGGCCCCGCGCGACAGTGCCTCCAGCCCGAGTGCGCCCGAACCGGCATAAAGGTCCAGCACGGCCAGGCCGGTCAGCTCCCGACGTGCGCTCACAATGTTGAACAGCGATTCGCGCACCCGATCAGTGGTCGGCCTGGTCCCCCGCGGTGGTACCCAGAGGCGCCGTCCCCCGGCGACTCCGGCGATGATCCGGGTCAGCTCACCACCGCCAGCAGGTCTCCGCCCTCGACCTGAGCGGTATCCGAGACCGCCACCCGCGCCACGGTGCCGTCGTTGGGGGCGGTGATCGGGGCCTCCATCTTCATCGCCTCGATGGTGGCGACGGTCTGGCCGGCCGTGACCTGGTCGCCGGCGGACACGGCGACGGTGACAACCCCGGCGAACGGCGCGGCGATGTGGGCCGGATTTCCGCGGTCGGCCTTCTCGGCGGCCGGGACCACGCTGGCAATGCTGCGGTCGCGCACCAGCACCGGCCGCAATTGGCCGTTGATAATGCACATCACCGTTCGCATACCGCGTTCGTCGGGCTCGGAGATCGCCTCCAGACCGATCAACAGTTCCACACCGCGTTCCAGCTTCACCCGGTGCTCTTCGCCCTGCCGCAACCCGTAGAAGAACTGGTTGGCCGACAACTGCGAGGTGTCCCCGTACGTCTCCCGGTGTTCCTCGAATTCCTTTGCGGGACCAGGAAAGAGCAACCGATTCAACACGGCCTGCCGTTTGGGTCCCGGCACCGCCAGAGCCTCCTCGTCGTCGCCCGTCAGTTGTCCGGCGGGTTTGGCCGGCGCCCGGCCGGCCAGCGCCGTGCTGCGCAACGGCTCGGGCCACCCGCCGGGCGGATCGCCCAACTCACCCCGCAGGAATCCCAACACCGAATCCGGGATATCGAATCGTGCCGGGTCGGAGGCGAATTCGTCGGCACTTACCCCGGCACCGACCAGGGCGAGCGCCAGATCACCGACGACCTTCGACGACGGGGTGACCTTGATCAGCCGGCCCAGTATTCGGTCGGCGCCGGCGTATGCCTCCTCGACCTCCTCGAACCGGTCCCCCAGACCCAGGGCGATCGCCTGCTGGCGCAGATTCGATAGCTGACCGCCCGGAATCTCGTGATGGTAGACCCGCCCCGTCGGCCCGGGAAGGCCGGATTCAAAGGGCGCATACACTTTTCGCAGCGCTTCCCAAAAGGGCTCCAGAGCGCAGACCGCGGCAAGCGACAAACCGGTGTCGTAGTCGGTGTGTGCGGCGGCGGCCACGATCGAACTCAGCGCGGGCTGGCTGGTGGTGCCCGCCAGCGGCGCAGCGGCCCCGTCGACGGCGTCGGCCCCCGCGTGCCAGGCGGCGACATAGCTGGCCAGCTGACCGCCCGGAGTATCGTGGGTATGCACGTGCACCGGCAGGTCGAAGCGACTTCGCAAGGCCGTGACCAGCTTTCGGGCAGCCGGGGCCCGCAACAGCCCCGCCATGTCCTTGATGGCCAGCACCTGGGCGCCAGCCTCCACGATGGACTCGGCCAGCCTCAGGTAGTAGTCGAGTGTGTACAGCCGCTCACCGGGGTCAGCCAGGTCGCCGGTGTAGCACATCGCGACTTCGGCTACCGCAGAACCGGTTTCGCGCACGGCGTCGATCGCCGGGCGCATCGACTCGAGGTTGTTGAGCGCGTCGAAGATCCGGAAGATGTCGATGCCCGTGGCAGTGGCCTCGTCGATGAACGCCGACGTCACCACCTCCGGATAGGGGGTGTAGCCCACGGTATTGCGGCCACGCAGCAGCATCTGCAGGCAGATGTTCGGGATCGCCTGGCGCAGCGCGGCCAGCCGCTCCCACGGGTCTTCTTTCAGAAAGCGAAGTGCCACATCGTAAGTCGCACCGCCCCAGCACTCCACCGACAGCAGCTGCGGCATGCTGCGGGCCAGATACGGCGCCACCATCATCAGCCCGCTGGTGCGCACCCGGGTGGCCAGCAGCGACTGATGCGCGTCACGAAATGTCGTGTCAGTCACCCGCACTGCCGCCGATTCCCGCAGCCAGCGCGCGAAACCCTCCGGCCCCAATTCGGCCAGCCGTTGCTTGGAGCCAGCCGGCGGCGGGGTGTTCAGGTCGACGTCGGGTAGCTTGTCCTGCGGGTACACCTTCGACGGCCTGGTGCCGTGCGGTTTGTTGACGGTGACATCGGCCAGGTAATTGAGGATCTTGGTGCCCCGGTCGGCCGACGATCGCGCGGTCAGCAGCTGTGGCCGCTCGTCGATGAACGACGTTGTGATGAGGCCGGCCTGGAAATCGGAATCATCCAGAACCGCTTGCAGGAAGGGGATGTTCGTCGACACCCCGCGAATCCGGAACTCCGCCATGGCCCGGCGCGCCCGGTTCACCGCGGTCGGGAAGTCACGGCCGCGGCAGGTGAGCTTGACCAGCATGGAATCGAAGTGGGCGCTGATCTCGGCGCCGAGATTGGTGCTGCCGTCCAGCCGAATACCGGCGCCGCCGGGAGTGCGCAGCGCGCTGATCCGGCCGGTGTCGGGCCGGAATCCGTTGGCCGGATCCTCGGTGGTGATCCGGCACTGCAGCGCCGCGCCGTGCGGCCGGATGGCCCGCTGCTCAAGACCCAGGTCGTCGAGCGTCTCCCCCGCGGCGATGCGCAGTTGGCTGGAGACCAGGTCCACGTCGGTGATCTCCTCGGTGACGGTGTGTTCCACCTGAATCCGCGGATTCATCTCGATGAAGACGTAATCCCCGCTTTGGTCCAGCAAAAACTCGACCGTTCCGGCGCCGCTGTAGCCGATGTGGCGGGCGAACGCGACGGCGTCTGCGCAGATCTTCGTCCGCAACTCGGCGGGCAGGTTCGGGGCGGGCGCCAGTTCGATGACCTTCTGATGGCGACGTTGCACACTGCAGTCCCGTTCGTAAAGGTGGATCACGTTGCCGCGGGTATCCGCCAGGATCTGCACTTCGATGTGGCGCGGCCGCAACACCGCCTGTTCGAGATAGACCGTCGGGTCCCCGAACGCCGATTCGGCCTCGCGACTGGCGACTTCGATGGCTTCTGGCAGCGCGGCGCTATCGCCGACCCGGCGCATACCGCGGCCGCCACCGCCGGCAACCGCCTTGACGAACAACGGAAACCGCATGCCCGCGGCGGCCGACACCAGCTCGTCGACCGAGGCCGACGGCGCCGAAGACGTCAGCACCGGCAGTCCCGCTTCCCGTGCCGCGGCGACGGCCCGGGACTTATTTCCAGTCAGCTCAAGCACTTCGGCGCCGGGGCCGACGAAGGTGATGCCCGCGGCCGCACATGCCCCGGCCAACTCGGGGTTCTCCGACAAGAACCCGTAACCGGGGTAGATCGCGTCAGCGCCGGCGCGGCGGGCGGTTTCGACGATCTGGTCGACCGACAGGTAGGCACGTACCGGATGCCCGATTTCGCCGATCTGGTAGGACTCGTCGGCCTTGGACCGATGCAGCGAATTGCGGTCCTCGTAGGCGTAGACGGCCACCGTGCCGATACCGAGCTCGTAGGCCGCGCGAAATGCCCGGATCGCAATCTCCCCGCGATTGGCCACCAGCGCTTTGGCGATCACGCTCGACCCTTCTCAGATCAGTGTCGACCAATAGTTCCAGAAACGGACCATGATCTGCAGGAACACCGCGGTGAACCACAGCGTAGCGATCGACCATCGCCATTGGAAGAGCACCCGCACGACGGCGCTGTCGCGCTGTTCGAGCACCGGACGAAACGCGATCGACGCCACCACCACCAGCAGGGTGATGGTGACCACCCATACCACCATGCAGTACGGGCACAACGCCCCGATGCGGTACAGGCTCTGGAAGATCAGCCAGTGCACGAAACCCGTGCCGACCAGGACACCCACCGTCAGCCCGGTCCAATACCAGCGCGGCAGAAGCACTTTCGTCACCGCCAGCACACCGGTGACCACCACCACGGTGAACCCCACAATGCCGACCACCGGGTTGGGCAGGCCCAACAGTGTTGCTTGCGGGGTGCCCATCACCGAGCCGCACGACATGATGGGGTTGAGGTTGCACGACGGCACGTAATCCCGGTCGAGCAGAACCCTGACCTTCTCCACTGTCAGCGTCATCGAGGCGAGCAGGCCGAACGCGCCGGCGATCAACACCCACCACGCACTGAGTGCGGGTACCCGCACTCCGCCCGCTGGGTCCGGAGTCAGATCGGCGGGTTCGGCTGAGACCATCGTGGTCAAGCTGCCGGGGCGGTTGCCGCCGTGTCCATGCCCGGAATGTCGCCGACGATCTCTTTGATCTTGGCCACCAGCGCCTCCGGCGTCGACCATTCGTATTCGGTGCCGTTGATCTTGACGGTCGGTGTCGCGTGGATGTTCGCGGCCGCCGCCAGTCCGTCGACCTTGGAGAGGTACTTTCCGCTGTTGATGCAGTCGGGCACCTTGCCGACGACACCGGCTTCGCGGGCGAGTTCGATGAGCTTTGCGTTGTCGGGGAAGGTCTTGCCGACTTCGGACGGCTGGATGTCTTTGCTGAACAACGCGGTGTGGAACCGGCGGAACGCATCGATGGACTCGTCGGCGACGCAGTACGCCGCGGCCGCCGCGCGCGCCGAATAATTGTCGTTGCGCGGGCTGGAAAGGATATCCACCATCGTGTAATCGGCCGCGATAGCGCCGATGTCAATGAGCCTGGATACCGTCGGACCGAATCCGCGCTCGAAGTTCCCGCACGCCGGACACAGGAAATCCTCGTAGAGCGACACCACGGCCTTGGGGTTGCTGGTTCCGGGTTGGGCGACCAGCTTGCTGGACGTCACCCGGATCGCACCGGCCGTGGCACCGCCGCCCTTCTTGTCGTGCGAGGTGACGATGTAGAACACCAGGACAACGGCAAAGAGCACGACCAGCGCGGTGCCACCGATCTGCATCAGCCGGCCGAATTTGCCGTCGGGCGACTTCAGGTCGATCCGCGGAGGGCGTTTGTTTTTGTCGGCCACGGGTTCGCGATCCTCACTTGGTGAATAGCCTGCGCTGCTAGCGCCTCTAGAGTACCGGCGGCCGTCCGGATACGGCTCAGACCCGGCTCAGGTGCGCACGCAACGCCGAAATCAGCTCGCTCGTCGCGGTGGCACTGGCACCGCCGAGCGGAAACAGATTGAGGAAGCCGTGCGTCAGCGAACCCTCGCAACGCAGATCCACCGCGGTCCCGGCGGCCCGCAACGCCGCCGCGTACTGCTCGCCCTCATCGCGCAGCGGGTCGAATCCGGCGACCACGATCAGCGCCGGCGGCAGACCTGAGAGCGACTCGGCCCGCAACGGCGACACCCGCGGATCGGTGGGGTCGATCCCGGAGCCGCGCAGGTACTTCGCTTGGAACCAGTCGATGTCTCGTTTGGTCAGCAAGAAGCCACGGGCGAACAGGCTCAGTGAGCGGGTCTGCGCGGTGAAGTCGGTGCGCGGATAGATCAGCCACTGCAACACCGGAGCCGGGCCTCCGCTGTCTTTGGCCAGTTGACAGACGACGGCCGCCAGATTGCCGCCCGCGCTGTCGCCGCCCACCGCAATCCGCCCGGGGACGGCACCGAGTTCGCCGGCGTGCTCGTAGGCCCACGTGAAGGCCGCAAACGCGTCGTCGATCCCGGCCGGGGCGTGATGCTCGGGAGCCAGCCGGTAGTCGATCGACAGCACGTTTATGCCGGCATCGCGGCACGTCAAGCGGCACACCGCGTCGTGGGTATCGAGGTCGCCGATCACCCAGCCGCCGCCGTGATAGAAGACCAGCAGCGGTGCGGCGACTCCGCCGGGCGCGCGATAGTGCCGTGCCCTGATGTCTCCGGCCGGTCCGGGCAGCGTGATTTCGTTGACCTCGACGTGGATCAGCGGACCGCCGAATCCCAGGGTCGCCTCCCGCATGTTGGCGCGGGAGGCGTTCGGGTCGTCGTCGATCACCAGGCCGTCGAGGCCGACGGCCCGCATGCCCGACAGCATCAGCTGCAGCGTGGGATCAAGGGTGTTGCCGTCGATGACGACGGAACGACCGCGCGTGAGAAGCCGCTTGGCCGGGCCCGGAATCCACGGGATGACTTTGACGCCCGCACCGGTGACGGTGCTCTGGATGCGACGCGTCCACCGCATCGGTACGCAGGTCGCCTCGCGCTGAAGGTCCGGCGTGCCGGGCAGACTCTTGGTCATGGGTTTCTCCTATTTGACGTGCTCCCCGGCATGAATGCCGGGGATTCCCGAGCGGCTACGCCGCTGTTGGGGTGCTTCCTGCTTCATTGTCTCGTGCCTTCCCAGTGGTGGAAGGACTTACCGGGGCTCCACCGGAACCGCTTTCGCGATTTCGCCCACTTTCGTGGGAGGCGTTTATTCTCTCCGCCCGCCCGGCGGCGAGAATGACCACGGCGGCGTTGTGGTCGCGGTCGTGGACCGTGCGGCAAGCCGGACACGTCCACGTACGGATGTGTAGAGGCAGTTCGTTGAGACGATGCCCGCACGTTGAGCAGGTCTTGCTGGACGCTAGCCAGCGAGACACCCGATGCAGTGTGCGCCCGTAGCGTTGGGCTTTTTCGCCGATGATCCGCACGAACTGGCCCCAGCCCGCGTCGCTGATGGCTCGCGTGAGCCGGCGGTTTTTGACCATGCCCACGATGTTGAGGTCTTCGACGTGGATCACTTGGTTGTCGCGAACCAACACCAAAGCCTGCTTGTGGTGATAGTCCCGCCGGGCACGAACCACGTTGCCGTGCGCGATGGCGACCCTGCGCCGCGTCTTGTCCCTGTTGCTCGATCCTTTCTGCTGGCGCGACTTTTCCCGCTCCAACCTCCGCAGCTTGCGCAACTTGCGGCCCAAGTGCTTCGGATTCGCGATATCGGTGCGGGTCTGGTCGCTGGTGGCTACCGTCGCCAACTGGCTGATATCCACATCCACGCCTGCTTGCCGATCCACCATCGGCAGCGGCGTCGCGGCAACCTCGACGACGAAACTCGCATAGTAGTGACCATCCGGCTCGCGGACGATCGTGACCGAGGACGGCTCGCTGGGTAGCTCGCGCGACCAGCGCATCCGTACCTCGCCGACTTTGGCGACAAACAACTGGCCGGTCGGTCGGACACTGAATCCGTTGCGGGTGAGCCGAAACGACTGCCGGTGATCCTTCTTGGATTTCATCTTCGGCCGGCCCAGGCGGCGGCCACGGCGCTTGCCGGTGTTCGAGTCGAAGAAGTTGCGCCATGCTCGGCGTGAGTCGTTGACCCACTGCACCAATGCGACACTGGGCACCTCGGCAAGCCAACTGCGCTCGGTGGTCTTCTTGGCTTGGCTGATGACGCGTCGCTGAATCTCGGTGTCGGACAGCTTCACCCCGGCTCGGTAAACCTCGTTGCGGACCCGCAGCGCGTCGTTGAACACCACCCGAACACACCCGAACACCCGAGCCAGCATCCGCTGCTGCGCGCATGTCGGTTCGATGCGGTATCGGTAGCGCATCTGCACACCGCAACCGTAAGGCCGACCCCCTGACAACCCAGAGCTATCACCGCGCCAGCCACAGCGTGTCGCTGCTGCACCTTCACCTGGTTTTCGTGACCAAGTATCGGCGACGGATCTTCACCCGGGGCATGTTGACGTTTTGCGAGCACACCCTGCGCATGGTATGTACCGGACTGGATGTCGAGTTGGTCGAGTTCAATGTCGAAGCCGACCACGTGCACCTGCTCGTCGCCTACCCGCCCACCGTGGCGATCTCGACGCCGGTGCAACGGCTCAAAGGTCGCGCGGCTTAGCCCGTGCGACGCGAATACACCGGCGTTCGTGTCCGCGCCCGCATGCGCGGACACCTCTGGTCGCCGTCCTACTTCGCGGTCTCGTGTGGAGGCGCACCGCTGTCGATCATCAAGCAGTACATCGACGGCCAAGCCCGACCACTTTGAGCGACGCTGCGGCCGACGACAATCGCGATGGGCTTACCCCGGACCAAGGTCCGGGGCTTGCGCCCAAAAAAGTTCCGGTCAAGCCCTTAGGAAAACGCGAGCTCACACTCAACGACATTCGAAAGCTGTCGGACTCGGAGTCTTCCGGATTGAGCCGGCGGACACCGAGCTGGCGGTGGCTGCGCGCCGGGTACCGGCACATCGACACCGCGGCGGCCTACCGCAACGAACGGGAGACCGGGCGAGCGGTCGCCGATTCCGGCGTGCCCCGCGACCAACTGTACGTGGTGACCAAATTATCGAATCCCGACCAGGCCAAAGCAGCACGCTGAAAGCCTTTGACGCCAGCCGGCGATTCCCGGCCGCAGCCACAGCTCAACGCGTTCAAGGCGCGGAAGCCGCTGCGGCAGCGTTCATTTGTCGGACCATCCGATTGGTGACACAGCAGTCGCGCAACAACGCGCGCGGGCACCGGCGCGGGCGTTGATTAGGTGGCGTATTCAACTCGGTAATATCGTGATCCCCAAGTCGGTTACCAAAAACGGATAGCGAGCAACTTCGACGTGTTCGACTTCGAGATCAGCGCCTCGACTCAGCGGCGCCATGGCCTCGATCTCGTCGCCAGCTGGCGGAACCCGGCTTGGCCCTGATCCGAGAACCTTCTATTTCACAGGCAGGTGAGATGCGTTGACCGGCGAGTCGGGCGCCATGATTCCCTCAATAGCCCTAAACGACGAGAATACGATGCCGGTTATCGGCCTCGGCGTCGCGGAGTTGTCCGAGGACGAAACCGAACGGGCGGTGTCGACGGCGTTAGAGGTCGGCTGCCGGCTCATTGACACCGCCGCGGCGTACGGCAACGAGGCAGCCGTTGGCCGCGCGATCGCCGCTTCCGGTATTCCACGCGCGGAGTTGTTCGTCACCACCAAGCTGGCCACCGCCGATCATGGTTTCACCATGGCGCAGGAGGCTTGCAAAGCCAGCTTGGAGCGACTCGGCCTGGACTACGTCGACCTGTACCTGATTCACTGGCCGGCCCCTGCGGTGGGTAAGTACGTGGATGCCTTCGGCGGCATGATCCAATCGCGCGGCGAAGGCCATGCCCGCTCGATCGGGGTGTCCAACTTCACCGAGGAACATGTGTCGAACGTCATCGACCTCACGTTCGTCACACCCGCGGTCAACCAGATCGAGCTGCACCCGCTGCTGAACCAGGCCGAGCTGCGCAAATCGAATGCGCGCCACAACGTCGTCACCCAGTCCTACACTCCGCTGGCTCTCGGCCGGCTGATGGACAACCCGACCGTGACAACGATCGGTGGTGAATACGGCAAGACGCCCGCACAGGTGCTGCTGCGCTGGAATCTGCAACTGGGTAATGCGGTCGTCTTCCGCTCGTCGCGGCCCGAGCACATCGCCGGCAACCTCGACGTGTTCGATTTCGAATTGGCCGCCGAGCACATGGATACGCTCAACGGGCTCAACGACGGCACCCGCATTCGCGAAGACCCGCTGACCTACAACGGCACGTAAGCTCCGGCTCGCTTACCGACCGTGAATTTGACGACGGCTTGTCGGCGTGTCGCGTCGCCGGATGCACAATCGCCGGGGTTATCCGGCCGGGCACGGCTAACCCGTCGGGCAGGTGGCCGCGGCGTTGCGCAGGACGCCGGCCGACGCCTGGTCTACCGGCAACGAGTAGCCGCGCAGCACCGCGATGAACTGCATACCGTACTGACAGGCGAATGCGGCGTTGGGCGGCATCCACTGGGCCGGGGGTGAATCCCCTTTGTCCTGATTGGCCTGTCCCTGCACCGCCAGCAAGTTGGCCGGATCGTTGGCGAACCGCAGCCGCTCCGGAGCCGGCCAGTCGTAAGCGCCCATGTCCCACGCATAGGACAGCGGAACGATGTGGTCGATCTGCACCGATTCGCCGACCTTGGCGCCGCGCTGGAAGGCGATGGTGGTGTTGGTGTACGGGTCGTGCAGGGTGCCGGTGGCCACGGCATTCGGGCACCGCTTGGTCGGCACATACGTCTTGTCGACGAGGTCGCGGTTGAGGATGTCGTCGCGGGTGTCGCAGCCGTTGTGCCCGCCCGGCGCGTCGTTGTCGTCGTCCCAGGCGTCGCCGAACGCGGCCCTGCGATAGTCGTAACGGTGGGTGCGCTGCGGCAGCACGGCGACCCCGGCGAGCACATCGGTACCGGGTTGGACCGTCGGCACGTCAGCACGCGCGGCGAACTGCTCAGCGTGCCTGGCCGCCGATGAGCCCAGCGTCTGGTAGGCGACCACCAGGGCCAGCAGCGCAGCCGCCGCCAGCCCCAGCAGCGTCTTGCGGTTCATGATTTGTCCAGGTATTCGATGCGATCGGTGTCGGTGAATCGCGCTGCCAGCAGCTGCAATCCGGGGTGCTCGCCGGCGTCCTCGTAGGCGCGGACGCAGAAGTCGCGGGCCGCCTCGAGATACTCCCGGTGCTCGGCCAGCGACAGCAGCCGCAGGGTGATCGCCTTGCCGGACTGGTTGCGGCCCAGCACGTCTCCTTCCTTGCGCTCCTTGAGGTCGAGGTCGGCCAGGGCGAACCCGTCCATGGTCTCGGCGACCGCGCGCAGCCGCTCACCGGCCGGTGAGGCCGGCGGCATCCAGCTGGCCAGCAGACACAGGCTCGGATGTGCGCCACGCCCGATGCGGCCACGCAGCTGGTGCAACTGGCTGATACCGAACCGGTCGGCGTCCATCACCAGCATCACGGTGGCATTGGGAACGTCCACCCCTACCTCGATGACGGTGGTGCACACCAGCACATCGATCCGGCCGGCGCGAAAGGCCGCCATCGCAGTGTCCTTCTCGTCGGTCGGCAACCGCCCGTGCATGAGCCCCAATCGCAGGTTGGCCAGCTCGCCGGAACGCAATCGCGCGTACAGACCCTCGGCGGTCTCCGAAGGCCGCGAGCCGGCGGGCTCTTTCTCCGGCTCATCGCTCTCGTCGATGCGGGGCGCCACCACATAAGCCTGGTGGCCGGCCGCAACCTCCTCGATGATGCGTTGCCAGGCCCGGCCCAGCCAGGCGGGCTTGTCCTTGACGAAGATGACGTTGGTGGTGATGGGCTGGCGCCCCAGCGGAAGTTCGCGCAGCGTAGAGGTTTCCAGGTCGCCGTAGACGGTGAGCGCGACCGTGCGCGGTATCGGCGTGGCGGTCATCACCAGCAGATGCGGGGTGATTCCGGCACACGCCTTGCCGCGCAATTGATCTCGCTGCTCGACACCGAACCGGTGTTGTTCGTCGACCACCACCATGCCCAGGTTGTGGAACTCCACGGCATCCTGCAGCAGCGCATGGGTGCCGACGATGATGCCGGCCTGGCCGCCGGCCACCTCTGCCCGGACTTGCTTCTTTTGCCCCGCGGTCATCGAGCCGGTCAGCAGCGTCACCCGGGTGGCGTTATCCGCCCCGCCCAGCTGGCCGGCCATGGCCAGCGGGCCCAGGACATCGCGGATCGACCGCAAGTGTTGTGCGGCAAGAACTTCCGTGGGCGCCAGCAGTGCACACTGATAACCGGCGTCGACCATCTGCAGCATCGCCAGCACCGCCACGATCGTCTTGCCCGAACCGACCTCACCCTGCAGTAAGCGGTTCATCGGGCGGGTGGCCGCGATCTCCTCGGAGAGTACGGCGAGCACCTCGCGCTGGCCTGCCGTCAGCTCGAAGGGCAGCCGGCCCAGCAACTCGGCCGCCAACCCATCAGAGCGCGGCAGCGCCGGGGGCCCGGATTCCGACAGCTCACCGTGCCGGCGGGCGACCAGCGCCCACTGCAGGCCGACGGCTTCGTCGAAGGTCAGGCGCGCCCGGGCGCGTTGGCGTTCGGACTCGTTCTCGGCGAGGTGAATGGCCCGCAGTGCCTCGTCCTCGGAGACCAGGCCAAGCGCGGCGCGCAGTTCGGCGGGCAGCGGATCATCCACCGGGTCAAGGACTTCGAGCACCTGGCGGACACACCTGAAAATGTCCCAGCTCTGCACTTTGGTGCTGGCCGGATAGATCGGGAAGAAGCGACGCTCGAACTCTTCCATGGCCACTTCGCCGCTGATGGCCTTGGAGGCATCGGCGATGCTTTTCAGTGACCTGGTGCCGTGGTTTTTTCCGTCCGGCGAGTCCAGGATCAGAAACGCCGGGTGCGTGAGCTGCATGACGCCCTTGAAGAACCCGACTTCCCCGGACAGCATCACCTTTGTGTTCTTGGTGAGGTCCTTCTTGATGTAGTCCGCGTTGAAGAACGTGGCGGTCACCTTGGTGCGGCCGGTGCCGAGGGTGATGCGCAGGCATTGGCGCTTCGGCGTTTTCTTCATGGGGAACGTCTTCGTTTCGGTGATGACGTCGACGATCGTGATGTGCTCACCCGCTTCGGGCCGCTCGTCACCGGCGCCGCGCCTCGCCCCGCCTTCGACGTAGCTGCGCGGGTAGTGGCGCAGCAGGTCGTCGACCGTTTTGATGCCGAACTCCTCGTCGAGTGGCTTTGCCGACGGGGCGCCCAGAACGAAGACCAGCCGGTCGTTCAGTGACACCACGGCTACTCGACCCCGATCAGCAGCACGTCACCCCGATGACCGGTGCGATAGGTCACCAGCTCGGTGCCCGGATGACGGTCGTGCGTGTGCTTTTCCAGCAGGTCACGCAGGGACACAGCATCCTCGTCGTCGATCTCGGCGCCCAACAACACCGTCACCAGATCGCCCCCGGAGGCCAACAGCAGGTCGAGCAGACCGGTCGCCGCCGCGGCGATATCGCCGGCGACGATCAGCACCTCGTCGCCGGCGATGCCCAGCCCGTCGCCCGGCTCACAGGTGCCGGCCCAGGTCAACGCCCGCTCA
Source organism: Mycobacterium innocens (assembly GCF_900566055.1). Lineage (GTDB taxonomy): Bacteria > Actinomycetota > Actinomycetes > Mycobacteriales > Mycobacteriaceae > Mycobacterium > Mycobacterium innocens. Next base: position 21,566 of record NZ_UPHQ01000062.1, on the reverse strand, counting down.
GTGGCCGTGCGCACCGAGCCGTGCCGGGCAGCACCGGCGGCGCGGGCCATGGTGTAGCCGTCGTCGACGGCCTGGCTGGCAGGGTCGTGCACGGCCAGGGCAGCCAGCCCCTGAACCATCGACCCGGTCGGGACCGGCACCACGTCGACACCCCAGCCCAGGGCTGCGGTACAGCCCGCCACCAGCTCCTCGACGGCGACATACCCGTTGGGCAGCACCATCACCTGGGCGGCACCGGTGTCCACCACCGCCCGCACCAACTGATGGGCGCTGATATCGGCGGCAGGTGCCGAGCCATCCGGGCCGGGTCGCAGCACGCAGGCCCCTTCTCCGGCAAACAGCTCGGCGGCGCCGTCGCCGTCGACGACGGCCAGGACGGCCCGTTCCCGTGTCCAGCTGCCCGCCGGCAGCCCGTTGGCACCGGAGCTGAGCGCCGAGATCACGATCCTGCTCAATTGTCCCGCTGCGATTCCCGCTTCAACGGCGGCGCCCGCGTCGTCGGTGTGCACGTGCACCGAATAGCTCTGCGACGGGGCGGCCGCGATCGCCACCGAATCCCCCAGCTCCGCGAGCCGGTCGCGCAGCGTGTCCGCCGCCGCCGCATCACAGCCGGTCAGCAGGTACATCACCTCGAACTGCGGCGCCGGCCGTCCGGCGGGCGCCTCGGCGAGCAGCTGTCGCGGCGCCGGCTCGTAGACGGAGCGGGCGGGCGTGTGCCCGGTGAGCGTCGCACGCAACGCGTCCAGCATGACCAACAGGCCCCGGCCGCCGGCGTCCACCACACCCGCGTCGGCGAGCACGTGGAGCTGCTCGGGCGTCTTCTCCAGCGCGACGACGGCGGCATCACCGGCGGCGGTCACGGCCTGGGCCAGGGTCTCACCGGCGTCGGCGCACTGCTCGACCGCGGCGGCTGCGGCCCGCAGCACCGAAACAATGGTTCCCGCGACTTCCTCGCCGCCCATCGAGGCGATGACCAGCTCGACACCGCGCCACAAAGCGGCGGCCAGCAGGGCCGCATCGACGGCCGACAATGCACCGGCCGAGTCCGCTGCCACGCTCGCGGTGACATCGGCGATGCCGCGCAGGATCTGCGACACGATCACCCCGGAGTTCCCCCGTGCCCCGTTGAGCGCGCCGGACGACAGGGCGGCAGCGACCCGGGCGACGTTACCCGCATTGCGGCCGTCGTCGGCCCCGGCCACCGCATCCGCCTCGGCGAGCGCCGCGCGCATGGTGAACAGCATGTTCGCGCCGGTGTCGGAATCGGCGACCGGGAACACGTTCAGCCGGTTGATTTCGTCGATGTGGGTGATCAGGTCGCTGACGACGGTGTGCGCCCAATCCCGCAGGGCCGACGCGTCCAGCAGGCGACCTGGCGTGTCCACCGTGACCCCACCTCCTCTGCGCCAGCTTCCGGTGGGCGCCAGCGTAGCCCGGCGACACTGTGGACAGTTTGCGTCGGCTGCTGTTCGGGGCGCCGTCGAGCCGGGACGACAAAGCTGCACCGAGCCTAGCCAGCGGGGGTGACAGTACTGGTCACGGCTGATGGCGTTTTGGCGCTCGCCGACGACCCCGGCTATCCTGGGACCGCCTGGGCCAGCCGGGCCGTTCCGCCCGGGTCGCCGGACCCCCAGCAACCGACTTGAGGAGTTTGAACAATGGCCGCTGTGTGCGATATCTGCGGGAAAGGCCCCGGCTTCGGCAAGTCGGTGTCACACTCCCACCGCCGCACCAGCCGTCGGTGGGACCCCAACGTCCAGACCGTGCGGGCGGTGAGCCGCCCCGGGGGAAACAAGAAGCGCATCAACGTCTGCACGTCCTGCATCAAGGCGGGCAAGGTCAGCCGCGGCTGACCTTGTTGCGGCGCGGGTGCCGCTACATTTCGGCCTGTCCCGATCGGCGCGATGGTCCCCGGAAACCCCGGGTGAGGCCGATTGGGAAACGGGCGTTCCTCGATGAATTGCGCCGCTGCCGAGAACTTCATGTAAGAGTCCGCTCTATCGGGTGACCCTGCGGGCGGCAGTTTAGGCATGCGGGACGGTGCGGCATGCGCTTGAAGCCCGATGCCCGTGCCGGATGACGGCTGCCATCGTCACAGAACCCGCGCCACAAAAGGACTGACGTCGCGCTAGCGCCGAAAACCAGCGGCATCGAACCGACCCGCTGTCAATCGCTTCTGCCCATTGATTGATAGCGAATCGCTATTTGACAACAACGGTTGCCACCGACATCTTTTGGCTTGTCGGCGATCACATCTCAGCAACGCCTGGACGCGGTACACGAGACAACGCCAGGCCTGTCCACCGGTAGCTGAACGGTGATCAAACATGTTGTCCCCGTGCGTGATCAGCCCTCTGAATGCCCGTCGCAAGTAGAGGTCCAGGAATGTTGTGGAAAGAGGTTCGGCGGTGACGCTATGCGTGAGTGACACTTTGGCCGCCGTTGCGGGTGCGCCGGTGTGGCTGGCTTCGCCGCCCGAGGTGCATTCGGCCCTGCTGAGCGCCGGCCCGGGAGCAGCCCCGTTGCTGACGGCCGCCGCGGAATGGGCGTCGTTGGGCGTCGTCTATGCGTCGGTGGCTGAAGAACTCACCGCGGCATTGGGCGCGATGCGGACCGGGGCGTGGCAGGGCCCCACCGCGGAGATCTGTGCGGGGGCCTATGGGCCGTGTGTGGCGTGGCTGGTTCAGGCCAGTAGCGATAGCGCCGCAGTCTCGGCAGCACATCAGGCGGTGGCGACCGCCTATGTCAGCGCGATCGCGGCGATGCCGACACTGCCGGAGCTGGCCGCCAACCACGCCACCCACGCGGTGTTGCTGGCAACGAATTTCTTTGGCATCAACACCATCCCGATAGCACTCAACGAGGCCGACTATGCGCGGATGTGGATTCAGGCCGCAACCACGGTGAGCGTCTATGACGCAGTCACTGCAGCCGCAACGACGTCGATGCCGCACACCCCACCGGCACCAATCATCATCAAACCCGGCACCGGTCTGGCCGGCGAGATCGTAGCCGGCGCGGCGCACGCCATCAGCTACGAGCCCTTTCCGATATGGCAGATCTTGTGGGACCTGATCAAAGTCGTTGGCACGGAGATTCTCGCCGTTCCGGCCCTTGCAATTTTTACCCTCATGATGTCTTTCTACACACCAATTGTCTTGTTGTTTATTGGATACTTGGTCGTGATCGGCAACACACATTTGGCGCTTGAAGCCCTTGCATACCTAGAACTCGCGTGGCTCACTGTTGGAATAGAAACGTTCGCTACTGTATTTCTTCCTTTCGTCTTCGGTTATGAAGTCGGCAATCTGGTGATCCAATGGATCAGTCAATGGATCATGGGGCTGAACCTTGGGATTCTCCCCACTCTGGTAGGTCCGGTAGCCGCGGCGACGGCACTGCCGGTTGCGGCTGCTGCCGCCAGCCCGAGCGCGAACGCTGTGGCGGGTATGGTTGCCACACCTGTGGCGGGGGTCGCGGTCGGCGCTGTGGAGCCGTCGGCAGTGTTGCCACAAGCACAGTTGGTGTCGTTCGCGACGGCCGGCAGTTACTTGCAGGCGCCGGTGCCGGTAGCGGCTTCGGATCACGGTGCGGGCGCGCTGGGGTTTGCCGGCACCGGGCCATCAGGATCAGGAGGCGCCGCGCACGCTGCCGGGTTGGCCACGTTAGGTGGTAGCGAGTCGGGGAGCGGCCCGCGGCTGCCGATGTTGCCGAATTGTTGGAATGCAAGCCTGGTCGGTCTGACCAATGGGGGATGTGTTTAGCGCGGAAAAGGCGGCCGAGACGGTCATTGAGATTTCGCCGGCGGGTTCACGACAGCTTCACGCTCGGCGGAAGCCAAAAGCCGGTCGACAGATCCTCACACCGATGCGCCCGCAGCGCCCGCATCTCGGTCACGGCAGCCGCCAATCGATCGGGTCGGCACCCATCCCCGCAAGCAGCTCGTTAGCACGGCTGAACGGCCGCGAGCCGAAGAACCCCCGCGACGCCGACAACGGAGACGGATGCGGCGATTCGATGGCGACACATGTCCCGGCGGCCAACATCGGTTTGAGCGTCGACGCGTCACGTCCCCACAGGATGGCCACCAGCGGCTGCGACCGCGAGACAAGCGCTCGAATCGCACACTCGGTCACCACTTCCCAGCCCTTACCCCGGTGCGACGCCGGATTACTCGGGCGCACGGTCAGCACCCGGTTCAACAACATCACGCCGCGCTGCGCCCAGGGCGTCAGATCACCGCACGAGGGCTGCGGATAGCCCAGGTCGGCTGCGTACTCCTCGAAGATATTGGCCAGGCTGCGCGGTAGCGGACGCACCTCGGCGGCTACCGAAAAGCTCAGTCCCACCGCATGTCCGGGTGTCGGATACGGATCCTGCCCGACGATCAGGACCCGCACCTGGTCGAATGGAAAAGTGAAGGCGCGCAATACGTTAGGCCCCGCCGGCAGGTATTTGCGGCCGGCCGCGATCTCGGCGCGCAGAAACTGCCCCATCTGGGCCACCTGGTCGGCCACCGGGTGCAACGCGGCGGCCCAGCCCTGCTCGACGAGTTCGCTCAGCGGACGTGCGCTCACTGCAGGCCTTGTGGCAGGAGCACCGCCGTATCGGCGCCCGCCCGACGGTCATTCGAAATCTCTTGGTACTCAGGCGATTGTGCCCAGCCACGGAATGTGGCCTCGTCGGGAAACGACATCAGCACCACTTTCTGATGGTCCCACTGCCCCTCGATCACCTGGGGCGACTCGTCGGCAGCCAGCAACGTTCCCGGATGACGACGAAACACTTCCATGAACCTGGTCTGGTACCGGTCATATGCTGCCCGATCGGTGAATCTCAGCTGGGCGATCGCGTAGACGGTCACCGCGTCACCCTACTCAACGGCGCGGTCAATCGAACGACTGCCAACCCGCATATCCGCCCCATTCGTTTCCGTCGACCAGCACCCGGGGCAGACCGTCGACCACCCGCCCGATGACGCGCCAGCCGGCCGGCACCGCGTCGGCGAAACACGCCGCCAGGGCGTGGTCTTCGCCGCCACCGAGCACCCAGGGCCACGGATCGGCGCCCACGGCGTCGGCGGCCGCGGCCAGCGCGGCGTGGTCGTGAGCCAGCGCCGCGGTCGACACGTCGATACCGACCGCGGACGCCTGCGCGACATGGCGCAGGTCGGCGACCAGGCCGTCGGAGATGTCGATCATGGCCTGAGCCCCCGCGGCGGCGGCCGCCACGCCCTGCTGATACGGCGGCTGGGGCACCAGATGGCGCCGTCGTAACTCGTCGAATCCGTCTATCCCGTTGTGCCACAACTGATATCCGGCCGCCGAGCGGCCCAGTTCACCGGCCACGGCGACGACCGAGCCGGGTTTGGCGCCGGAGCGCCGCACCGGTGCGCGTCCCTCGAGGTCCCCCAGCACCGTCACCGACACCACCCACTGCGGGCAGCGAACCAGATCGCCTCCGACGATGCCGGCGCCGATTCGGTCCGCCTCGTCCCACATGCCGTCGACCAGGGCGCTCACCTGGTCCGCGGGTGTGTCGGTGGGCGCCCCGAAGCTCACCACGAACGCGGTACAGCGCGCGCCCATGGCCGCGACGTCGGCAGCGTTCTGGGCGATCGCCTTGCGGCCTACATCGTGGGGTGTCGACCAGTCCAGCCGAAAGTGCCGGTCCTGCACCAGCATGTCGGTCGACATCACGACGCGGCCGTCGCGGGCGGCGACCACGGCGGCGTCGTCGCCCGGCCCGAGCTCGACGACGGGAGGCTGACGGCGGCCGGCCACCAACCGGTCGATCACGGCGAACTCCCCGAGCTGTTGCAGCGTCGGAGACTCCCCCGACGCTTGCCCCGATGCGTCGTCGCGCACGCCACCTCCTGCGGGACGTCTCACCCGGGTCCGGTCCCCTGCCCGCCCGGGGTGGACCGCGTTAGTCTATGAGCTCTGGCGACCCGAACATCCGGGCGGGACGTCGGTGGCCCCGGGACAGCCGGGCAGTCAAGGCGGAGGTGGCCGGCGAGGTGACGGGCGACGCCCTTCCCAACCCCGAAGCAGAAGTAGACGGTCCGCCACGCATCCTGATCATTGCGGCTGTGGTACTGGCCGTGGCGACGGTCGGGGTGATCCTGGTGATCGCGGCGACCCGCCACCCCCGGCAACAACCCGTCACGGTTGCGGCCGTGCCGGCCCCCCACGCCGGTGGTCCGGCCTGCCATGCGCTGACGGCAGCGCTGCCGCAGCGCCTGGGTGACTATCAGCGAGCGACGATTGCGCAACCGGCCCCGGAAGGCGTGAGCGCCTGGAGTTCCGGGCCCGGCCGCGAGCCGGTCATCATGCGTTGCGGCCTCGACCGCCCGGCCGACTTCATCGTGGGCGCGCCGATCCAGATCGTTGACCGGGTGCAGTGGTTCCGGGTTACCGACGAAACCCAAACCGACCGCGGCGCCGGCAGATCCACCTGGTACACGGTCGACCGTCCGGTATACATCGCGCTGACGCTGCCGGCAGGGTCGGGGCCTACGCCGATCCAGGAGCTGTCCGAGGTCATCGACCACACCATCGCGGCCGTGCCGATCGACCCGGCGCCGACCGGTTAACGCAGGCCCACTCCCCGGGCCAGTGCCGTCTCCACCATGGTCGCCAGCAGCGTCGGATAGTCGACGCCGCTGGCCGCCCACATCCGGGGGTACATCGAGATCGTGGTGAACCCCGGCATGGTGTTGATCTCGTTGATCACCGGGCCCTCCTCGGTGAGGAAGAAGTCCACCCGGGCCAGGCCATGGCAGTCGATGGCGTGAAACGCCCGGATCGCCAGGTCGCGCACCGCGTCGGCGACGTCGTCGTCGACCTTGGCGGGGACATCCAGCTCGGCTGCGTCGTCGAGGTACTTGGTCGCGAAGTCGTAGAAGGCGTCCTCGCGTCCGCGCACCCCGGCCACCCGGATCTCCCCTAGCGTGCTGGCTTGCACCGTGCCGTCCGGGAACTCGAGCACACCGCATTCCAGCTCACGCCCGTTGACGGCGGCCTCGACGATCACCTTCGGATCGTGCCGGCGCGCCTCGGCGACCGCGGCGGGCAACTCATCCCAGCTCGACACCCGGCTGACGCCGATCGACGAGCCGCCGCGCGCGGGCTTGACGTACACCGGCAGCCCCAGCCGCTCGCATTCGTCGAGACTCAAGGCCGGCCGCGACGGACGCAGCACCGCGTGCGGCCCGACCGGAAGCCCGTCAGCGGCCAGCAGCTTCTTGGTGAATTCCTTGTCCATGCCGGCGGCACCGGCCAGCACACCGGCCCCGACGTAGGGCACACCGGCAAGCTCGAGCAGTCCCTGGATGGTGCCGTCCTCCCCGTAGGGGCCATGCAGCACCGGGAACACCACGTCGACGGAGGCCAACACTTCACCGGCACCCGGCGGCAACGACACCAGTCGGCCGCCCCACTGCGGGTCGGCGGGCAACGCCAGCAATGTGCCCGATTCGGAGCTGACCGCGGGCAGTTGCCGGTTGGTGATGGCCAGGGCGTCGGGGTTGCCGTCGGTGAGCACCCACGAGCCTTGCGGCGTGATGCCGATCGCGATCACCTCGAACCGCTGCGGGTCCAGGTTGCGCAGGATGCTGCCCGCCGACACGCAGGAGATGGCGTGCTCGTTGCTGCGGCCGCCGAACACGACGGCAACCCGGGCACGCCGGTCGTTGGCACTCACAACCTTCAGAGGCTACCGGGTGGGACGCGACGATACCCGGCTCCCGCCCTCCGCCCGTCCGTGCGCTTGCTCGACGAGATGCCGCCGAGACTGTAATTTCGCAGCGGAAGTTCGAGTAGCGGCCTGCATAATTACAGGCTCGACGACGTTTCGGCGGCGAGTAGCCTGGGCTGCTTACTCGGGTTTGGTGCTGCGACCCAGCAACAGCGCAATCGCCTCATTCACCGACAGCCCCTTATGACAGACCCGGTGCACGGCGTCGGTCAGCGGCATCTCGACGTCGTAGCTGGACGCCAGCGCGAGCACCGCCACACACGACGTGACCCCCTCGACGACGTGGCCGTCGCGGTGCTGCAACGCCGATTGCATGGTCTCGCCCCGGCCCAGTCGCTCGCCGAAGGACCGATTGCGGGAATGCGGTGAGGTGCAGGTGGCCACCAGGTCCCCCACCCCGGCCAGCCCGGCCAGTGTCGCGCCTTTGGCGCCCAGCGCGATCCCGAGCCGCATGATTTCGGCCAGCCCGCGGGTGATGATGGCCGCCGCGGTGTTTTCGCCCAACCCGACGCCGACGGCCATCCCGCACGCCAGCGCAATGACGTTCTTGCAGGCGCCACCGATCTCGGTGCCGATGACATCGCTGTTGGTGTACGGACGAAAGTAGCCACTGTTCAGCGCACGCTGCAGAGCGACCGCCCGGCCGGAGTCGCTGCATGCGACGACGGTGGCTGCCGGCTGAGACTCGGCGATCTCACTGGCCAGGTTGGGCCCGGAGATCACCGCGACGTGTGCCGGGTCTACTCCGGTCACCGAGGTGATCACCTGGCTCATCCGCATCAGGGTGCCGAGTTCGATGCCCTTGGCCAAACTGACCAGGGTGGCGTCCTCGGGAAACAAGCTGGCCCACCGCTCCAGATTGGCGCGCAGCGTCTGCGCCGGAACGCCCAAAAGGACCGTGGCTGCGCCGCTGAGCGCCTCCTCGGCCTCGGGGGTGGCGCGGATGCCGGGCGGCAGCAACGTGCCGGGCAGATAGTCGGGGTTGTACCGGGTGCTGTTGATCTGCTCGGCGACGTCGGCTCGTCGGGCCCACAGGATGACCTCACCACCGGCGTCGGCCAGCACCTTGGCCAGCGCGGTGCCCCACGCGCCGGCCCCCATCACCACAACGGTTCCCGTGCCGGCCATCCGCACACCCCCTTGTTGTCCGTTATGGCACCTGCAGCCGCTACACAGTAGACCCGCCAGCTGGCCACCGCCATGTCCAGCCCGACGCTCACCGTTCACCCGGAAACCGGCGCTGGCAGGATGACCTTCATGAGCGGCACACAGGCCGACGGTAGCGGTGATGTCGGCTTGATCATCGCCGTCAAGCGGTTGGCGGCCGCCAAGACCCGGCTGGCCCCGGTGTTCTCGGCGCGGACGCGGGAAAGTGTGGTACTGGCCATGCTGGTCGACACGTTGACCGCGGCAGCTCGCGTACGGGCATTGCACTCGATCACTGTCATCACGCCCGACGAGGCTGCCGCGGCTGCGGCAGCGGGGCTCGGCGCCGAGGTGCTGGCCGACCCGACGCCGCAAGACGATGCCGACCCGCTCAACAACGCCATCGCCGTCGCCGAACGCACGATGGCCAGATCTTTAGCGAATCTTGTTGTGCTGCAAGGTGATTTGCCGGCACTACAGCCGCAGGAGCTTGCCGAGGCGATCGCTGCGGCACGCCAGCACCAGCGCAGTTTCGTCGCCGACCGGTGCGGAACGGGAACGGCCGCGCTGTGTGCCTTCGGCGCCGCACTCGACCCGCGGTTCGGGGCGGATTCGTCCGCGCGGCACCGCCGTTCGGGTGCGGTCGAGCTCACCGGAGCCTGGCCCGGCCTGCGGTGCGATGTCGACACACCGGCGGACTTGGCGGCCGCGCGCCGCCTGGGCGTCGGGCCGGCGACCGCGCAAGCAATCGGTCACCGGTAGCCGGTGGTGCGGGCCCGTCCGAAGGTGACCGGCACACCAACGTCAGATTGAAGTCGGCTGGGCGCTAGCAACATCACCGGGTGATAGGCAATGATCGCTGGGTGACCGATACCGAAACCAGTCCAGTCACGGAGGCGCAGCCAGACGAGAGTGCATGGCATCAAGGCGACTCGGCACTGACGGCGCCCCCGGCTGCGACACTCGCGGCGATCACCGACCAGCTGCCCGAATACCGCTATCTCAACCGCGAGCTGAGCTGGCTGGATTTCAATGCCCGGGTGCTGGCGCTTGCCGCCGACAACTCCATGCCGTTGTTGGAGCGAGCCAAATTCCTGGCGATCTTCGCGTCCAACCTCGACGAGTTCTACATGGTTCGGGTGGCCGGTCTCAAACGCCGCGACGAAATGGGGCTGTCGGTGCGTTCCGCCGACGGTCTGACACCGCGTGAGCAGCTGGGCCGGATCGGCGAGCAGACCCAGCAGATCGCCGGCCGGCACGCGCGGGTGTTCCTCGATTCGGTGCGGCCGGCGCTCGGTGAAGAAGGTATCTACATCATCACCTGGGCGGATCTGAATGAGACTGAGCGCGAGCAACTGTCGATCTACTTCAACGAGCAGGTCTTCCCCGTCCTGACCCCGCTGGCCGTGGATCCCGCGCACCCGTTCCCGTTCGTCAGCGGGCTCAGCCTGAACCTGGCGGTCACCGTGCGCCAACCCGACGACGGCGGTCAACACTTCGCCCGGGTCAAGGTGCCCGACAACGTCGACCGCTTTGTCGAGTTGGTCGGCCACAGCGATGGCGAAGGCGGCGAAGGTCAATCGGTCCACCGGTTCCTGCCGGTGGAGGAGCTCATCGCAGCCTTCCTTCCGGTGCTGTTCCCGGGAATGGAGATCGTCGAGCATCACGCGTTCCGGATCACTCGCAACGCCGACTTCGAGGTCGAAGAGGACCGCGACGAAGATCTGCTGCAGGCACTCGAACGAGAACTGGCGCGCCGCCGGTTCGGATCGCCGGTACGGCTCGAAGTCGCCGACGACATGACCGAAGGCATGCTGGAGTTGCTGCTGCGCGAACTCGACGTCCATCCCGGTGACGTCATCGAGGTACCGGGGCTACTGGACCTGTCGTCGTTGTGGCAGATTTACGGCCTGGACCGTCCGGCGCTCAAAGACCGGACATTCGTTCCGGCCACCCATCCCGCGTTCGCCGAGCGGGAAACACCCAAGAGCATCTTCGCGACGCTGCGCGAGGGCGACGTGCTGGTGCACCATCCCTATGATTCGTTCTCCACCAGCGTGCAGCGGTTCATCGAGCAGGCCGCCGCTGATCCCGACGTGCTGGCGATCAAGCAGACGCTGTACCGCACCTCCGGGGATTCCCCGATCGTCCGGGCGTTGATCGACGCGGCCGAAGCGGGCAAGCAGGTGGTCGCACTGGTCGAGATCAAGGCCCGCTTCGACGAGCAGGCCAACATTCGGTGGGCACGGCAACTCGAGCAGGCCGGCGTGCATGTGGCCTATGGGATCGTCGGACTCAAGACCCACTGCAAGACCGCGTTGGTCGTTCGCCGCGAGGGCCCGTTGATCCGGCGGTATTGCCATGTCGGGACCGGCAATTACAACAGCAAGACCGCCCGGCTGTATGAGGACGTCGGCCTGTTGACGGCCGCGCCCGATATCGGAGCCGACCTGACCGACTTGTTCAATTCGCTGACCGGTTACTCGCGCAAGGTCTCCTACCGCAATCTGTTGGTGGCTCCACACGGGATTCGCACCGGCATCATCGAGCGCGTCGAGCGGGAGGTGGCCGCACATCGGGAAAACGGTAACGGACGAATCCGGCTCAAGATGAACGCCCTTGTCGACGAACAGGTCATCGACGCGCTCTACCGCGCGTCGCAGGCGGGAGTGCCCACCGAGGTGGTGGTGCGCGGCATCTGCGCGTTACGCCCCGGCGCCGAAGGTTTCTCGGAAAACGTCACCGTGCGTTCCATTCTCGGCCGATTCCTGGAACACTCGCGAATCCTGCATTTCCGCGCCATCGACGAGTTCTGGATCGGCAGCGCCGACATGATGCACCGCAATCTCGACCGGCGTGTTGAGGTCATGGCTCAGGTCAAGGATCCGAGGCTGACCGCACAGCTGGATGATTTGTTCGAGTCCGCGCTGGACCCGGCCACCCGCTGTTGGGAGCTGGGCCCGGACGGACAATGGACGGCGGCGCCCCAGGACGGCCACAGTGTGCGCGACCACCAGGTATCGCTGATGGAGCGGCACCGCAGTCCCTGACACCGGGGGACTCCGCTGATTTGTGCCACATCCACGACCGCGAGCGGCCCAGGCCGAATTGACCTGCAGGAGTTAACGTGCCGATCCCCAGCACGTCCGTCCGCCGATGCACGGAGGGCAGGATCGTCCATGCCGCCGGCGCGGTGTTGTGGCGTCCGGGAAAGGCCAAGGGAGCAGTCGAGGTTGCCGTGATCCACCGTCCCCGTTACGACGACTGGTCGCTCCCGAAGGGCAAAGTGGATCCCGGGGAAACCGCCGCGGCGGCGGCGGTGCGCGAGGTGTTCGAGGAGACCGGTCAGCAGGCGCACCTTGGCCGGCGTCTCGTCATGACGAGTTACCCGATCGACCAAGGCATCAAAAAGGTCTACTACTGGGCTGCGCGCCGCGTCGGCGGGGAATTCGCGGCCGGAGCCGAGGTCGACGATCTGGTCTGGCTGCCGATCGCCGGCGCCATGGAGCGGCTCGACTATGCACAGGATCGAAAGGTCTTGGGCCGGTTCGCCAAACAGCCGGCGGACACCAAGACGGTGCTGGTGGTCCGGCACGGTACCGCCGGCAGCAAGTCCCGCTTCTCCGGCGACGACACCAAACGACCGCTGGACAAAAAGGGACGTGCGCAGGCCGAGGCGCTTGTCGGGCAGTTACTGGCCTTCGGCGCTACTACCGTGTACGCCGCCGACCGGTTGCGCTGTCACCAGACGGTGCAGCCGCTCGCCGAGGAACTGGGTGTGAGCATTCACAACGAACGCGCCCTCACCGAGGAAGCCTATGCCAAGAACCCCAAACAGGGCCGGCATCGGGTGCTGCGGATCGCCGCACAGCCGGGCACGCCGGTGATCTGCACCCAGGGCAAAGTAATTCCGTATCTCATCGCCTGGTGGTGCGAGCGCGACGGCGTGCGTCCGGACAAGTCCCGCAACCACAAAGGCAGCACCTGGGTGCTTTCGCTCTCCCGCGGGCGGCTCATTGCGGCCGACCATATTGGCGGCGCGCTGGCCGCCAACGTGCGGGCCTAACGCACAGATACCCTTTGGGCGGCATCTGCCACCCAAAGGGTATCGGCGGTGTACTGACTTACTTGCGACCGCGCCTGGTGCTCGTCGCCTTCTTCGCCGGTGCCTTGGTGGCCGGCCGCTTCGCCGCGGCCTTCTTCGCCGGCGCCTTGGTGGCCGCCTTGCGTACCGGCGCCTTGGCGGCGGTCTTCTTCGCCGTTGCCTTGGTCGCCTTGGCGGGTGCCTTGGTCGCAGCCTTCTTGGCGGGCGCCTTGGTCGCGGCCTTCTTGGCGGGCGCCTTGGTCGCGGCCTTCTTGGCGGGCGCCTTGGTCGCAGCCTTGCGCGCGGGTGCCTTACCCGCAGCCTTGCGCGCGGGTGCCTTCTTCGCCGCTTTCTTGGCGGCACTCGTCCCCACACCACGCTTCACGGCGGGTCCTTCCGCCGGGAGCTTCTGTGCGCCAGCCACAACCGCTTTGAATTGGGCGCCGGGCCGGAACGCCGGGACAGAAGTCGGCTTCACCTTTACCGTCTCGCCGGTCCGGGGATTGCGAGCCACGCGGGCCGCGCGGCGGCGCTGTTCGAAGACGCCGAATCCGGTAATGGTTACGCTGTCGCCCTTGTGCACGGCGCGCACAATGGTGTCGACGACATTCTCGACGGCGGCGGTCGCCTGGCGACGGTCCGAGCCCAATTTCTGTGTGAGCACGTCAATGAGCTCTGCTTTGTTCATCCAACCCTCCGAAGCTAGTGGTCCTCGTTAATGGAACCGACTAGTGGACACGGTAAACCCTCACCTGGCAAATTGCCAAGCGGCACGCGCAATTTCGGGACCCGGGAACGGCAATTTTCGCAATCCGATTGCCGCCCTTGACCGGTGGCACGGCCTCCAAATGAACCCCGCTTGCCCGGCTTATCCAGGCTTGCGGCAGTCGGAATTCCGCATCGATGGGCCCTTCACGAGCCGGGCAGAGTGCGCGGTTTCCACGCCGGGTAAGCCGCTTCATAAGACTCGATTTCGTCGAGTTTTCGCAGCGTAAGGGCTATATCGTCAAGCCCTTCAAGCAGTCGCCACGCGGTGTGGTCGTCAATCTTGAACGGCAGCACCACTGTTCCGGCGGTGATATTTCGATCTTGAAGATTGACAGTGATTTCCAACCCGGGACTCTGCTCGATGAGCTTCCAGAGAAGTTCGACGCCGTATTGGTCGACTTCGGCCGCCAGCAGCCCCGCCTTGCCGGCGTTGCCGCGGAAAATGTCACCGAATCGAGACGAGATAACCACCCGGAATCCGAAGTCCATGAGCGCCCAGACCGCATGCTCTCGCGAGGATCCGGTGCCGAAGTCGGGCCCGGCGACCAAGACCGAGCCGCGGTCAAAGGGACTGAGGTTCAGCACGAACGACGGATCCGAGCGCCAACTCGCGAACAAGCCGTCCTCGAAACCGGTTCGGGTGACGCGCTTCAGGAAGACCGCGGGGATGATCTGGTCGGTATCGACATTGGACCGTCGCAGCGGCACACCAATGCCGGTGTGAGTGTGAAAGGCTTCCATGCTCTTCCCCTAACCCGTTGAGTTCAATTCAAATCAGCCGGCGCGGAAAGGATGCCGCGAACAGCGGTCGCGGCGGCAACGGCCGGTGAAACCAAATGCGTACGGCCCCCCTTTCCCTGTCGCCCTTCGAAGTTGCGGTTGGACGTCGCGGCGCAGCGCTCCCCGGGAGCGAGCTGATCGGGATTCATTCCCAGGCACATCGAGCATCCCGCCTGCCGCCATTCGGCGCCTGCAGCGGTAAAGATCTCATCCAGGCCTTCTGCTTCGGCCTGCGCGCGAACCCGCATGGACCCCGGAACGATGAGCATCCGCACGCCCGGCGCCACCTTGCGGCCGCGCAAGACATCAGCCACCACCCGCAGGTCTTCAATGCGGCCGTTGGTACACGACCCGACGAACACGGCGTCGACGGCGATGTCGCGCATTGCCGTTCCGGGCCGAAGGTCCATATAGGCCAACGCTTTCTCGGCAGCCTGCCGCTCCGCGTCATCGGTCATCCGCTCCGGGTCTGGCACCGCTCCGGCCAGCGGCACTCCTTGTCCGGGGTTGGTTCCCCAGGTGACATAGGGACTCAACGAGGTGGCATCGAGGTACACCTCGGTATCGAAGACGGCCCCGGGGTCGGTCCGCAACTGTCGCCAATAGGCCACAGCGGCGTCCCACCGGTCACCGGTTGGCGCGTGCGGACGGCCGCGCAAGAACTCGTAGGTGGTTTCGTCCGGTGCCACCATGCCGGCTCGGGCACCGGCTTCGATGCTCATGTTGCAGATCGTCATGCGAGCTTCCATGGACAGCGATTCGATGGCGGCGCCCCGGTATTCGATGACATGACCCTGTCCGCCGCCGGTGCCGATCTTGGCGATCAGCGCCAGGATGATGTCCTTGGCCGATACGCCCGGCGGCAGTTGCCCTTCGACATTGACCGCCATGGTCTTGAACGGCCGCAGCGGCAGCGTCTGGGTTGCCAGCACGTGCTCGACTTCGGATGTGCCGATACCCATTGCCAATGCGCCGAATGCGCCGTGGGTCGAGGTATGGCTATCGCCGCAAACGATCGTCATTCCCGGTTGGGTGAGGCCCAATTGCGGTCCGACGACGTGCACGATGCCCTGCTCGATGTCGCCCATCGGATGCAGCCGGATACCGAATTCGGCGCAGTTGCGCCGCAACGTCTCCACCTGGGTGCGCGAGACCGGGTCGGCGATCGGCTTGTCGATGTCGACGGTGGGCACGTTGTGGTCCTCGGTGGCAATGGTCAGGTCGGGACGCCGCACTCGGCGACCGGCCAGCCGTAAACCGTCGAACGCCTGCGGGCTGGTGACCTCGTGCACCAGATGCAGATCGATGTAGATCAAGTCGGGCCCGTCTCCTTGTTCAGCGGCGCCACCGGACACCACAACGTGGTCGTCCCAAACCTTCTCCGCCAACGTGCGGGGCCCGCGAGTCTGAACTGCCATCTCGGATTGCCTCGATTCACTCAATAGCGGCTCACTGAACCACCGGACTTTGTTCTCAGAATATGAGACGCTAGTATCTCGATGTGAGACAGCATAGCGGCATCGGCGTGCTCGACAAAGCCATGGGTCTGCTGCACGCGATCGCGGAATCTCCGTGCGGACTGGCCGAACTCTGTGACCGAACCGGCCTGCCGAGGGCCACCGCATATCGGCTGGCAGCCGCTCTCGAGGTGCATCGCCTGCTCGGACGTGACGAGGAAGGCCGGTGGCGTCTTGGTCCCGCGGTGTCCGAACTCGCGGCCCAAGTCAACGATTCGCTGCTCGCCGCAAGCAACGCGGTGCTGCCGAAATTGCGGGAGACCACCGGCGAGAGCGTGCAGTTGTATCGCCGCGAGGGCACGACGCGGGTCTGCGTGGCTGCGCTGGAACCGGCTGCGGGCCTTCGCGATACGGTTCCGGTTGGAGCGAGATTGCCGATGACGGCCGGGTCGGGGGCCAAAGTGCTGCTGGCCCACAGTGACGCGGCGATCCAACAGGCGGTGTTGCCGCATGCGAAATTCGGCGAACGGGTGCTGGCCGAGGTGCGCCGGCGGGGTTGGGCGCAAAGCGTGGCCGAACGGGAACCTGGGGTGGCAAGCGTTTCGGCGCCGGTGCGCGATCGCCGCGGCGTTGTGGTCGCTGCGATCTCGGTTTCCGGCCCCGTCGACCGGATGGGGCCGCGCCCGGGTTCGCGTTGGGCCGCCGACCTGTTGGCGGCGGCCGATGAGATCACTCGCCGGCTCTAGTGACTTGCCCCCGGGACGCCCGCCCGACCGGCTGACGCCGCCGCGTGGGCGTCACGACCACCTGACACACTGACGCCATGGGAACCAACCAGCGCGCGCAGATCGTCATGACCGAGGCCGAAATCGCCGACTTCGTCAACAAGAGCCGCACCGGCACGCTGGCCACCATCGGGCCGGATGGCCAGCCACACCTGACGGCCATGTGGTACGCGGTGGTCGACGGCGAAATCTGGCTGGAAACCAAGGCCAAATCACAGAAGGCCGTCAACGTCCGACGCGATCCTCGGGTGAGCTTCCTGCTCGAGGACGGCAACACCTATGACACGCTGCGCGGGGTGTCCTTCGAGGGCGTCGCGGAGATCGTCGACGAGCCCGACGCCCTGTTCCGCGTCGGAGTCAGCGTGTGGGAGCGCTACACCGGGCCCTACAGCGACGAACTGAGGCCCATGGTCGACCAGATGATGAACAAGCGCGTCGGCGTCCGCATCGTCAGTCACCGCACCCGCTCGTGGGACCACCGCAAGCTGGGACTGCCGCACATGCCGGTGGGTGGTTCAACCGCACCGGCCGTGCTGGGGACCGGTGCGGCTGAAAAGTAGCTTTGTAGCCCCGATGGGATTCGAACCCACGCTACCGCCGTGAGAGGGCGGCGTCCTAGGCCGCTAGACGACGGGGCCAGAACCGATCCGAGCTGTCAGCATAGCTCACCGCGGTAAGCCCACCTAATCACTCGGCATCCGCTTCGCGTCAGTGAGACTTTGCTGGGGTACCAGGACTCGAACCTAGAATGGCTGAACCAGAATCAGCTGTGTTGCCAATTACACCATACCCCATCTGCCGCCTAAAACCGCTGGTCAGAGCGAGTTCCGGGAACCATAGCCAGGTCTTTGCGGACCGCTGCTGCCAGCCGTTGTAGGCCGACGTGCAGACTACCAAAAACCAGCCCGGCCAGCCGCACGCCCGGGTTCTATTCTGCGCCACGCCGCAACTAGGTGACCCGATCGCGCGCTGAACGAAGCCGCGCCAGGCTGCGGTCGCGGCCGAGCAACTCCAATGACTCGAACAGCGGCGGGCTGACCGTGGTCCCGGTGGCGGCCACTCGGATCGGTCCGAAAGCCTTGCGGGGTTTGAGCTCCAGGCCTTCGATCAGCGCAGCCTTGAGCGCCTCCTCGATGTGGGCGGCGATCCAGTCGGACACCCCTTGGAGCGCGGCCACGGCCGCGTCGAGAACCGGAGCCGCGTCGGGACCCAGTTCCTTGGCGGCGGCTTTGGGGTCGATTGCATACTGGTCGTCGCTGAGGAACTTCAGCAGATGCCACGCATCGCCGAGCACCACGATTCGGGTCTGCACCAACTCCGCGGCAGTGGCGAACGCGGCGCCGTCCAACTCGATGCGATGGTCGTGCGCGCCCAGGTAATCGCGGAGCCGGCGGGTGAAGTCTTCGGCATCGAGCATCCGGATGTGCTCGGCGTTGAGGGCGTCGGCTTTCTTCTGGTCGAACCGCGCCGGATTCGGGTTCACGTCGGCCACGTCGAACGCCGCCACCATCTCGTCGAGGCTGAACAGATCGCGGTCGTCGGCGATCGACCAGCCGAGCAGCGCAAGGTAATTCAACAACCCTTCGGGAATGAAGCCGCGGTCGCGGTGCGCGAACAGGTTCGACTGCGGGTCGCGTTTCGAGAGCTTCTTAGTGCCCTCCCCCAATACCGTTGGCAGATGGGCGAACTCCGGAACGCGTTCGGCTATCCCGATCCGGATCAGGGATTGGTACAGCGCGAGCTGTCGCGGCGTCGACGGCAGCAGGTCCTCGCCGCGCAGCACGTGCGTGATCTTCATCAACGCGTCGTCGCACGGGTTGACCAAGGTGTACAGCGGATCTCCGTTGGCGCGGGTCAACGCGAAGTCGGGCACCGTGCCGGCCGCGAATGTGGTGGGCCCGCGGACCAAGTCGCTCCAGCTGAGATCGGTGTCGGGCATCCGCAGTCGCACCACCGGCTGACGACCTTCCGCCAGATATGCCGCGCGCTGGGAATCGGTCAGGTGACGGTCGAAGTTGTCGTAGCCCAACTTGGGGTTGCGGCCGGCGGCGATATGGCGGGCCTCGACCTCTTCGGGCGTCGAAAAGGCGTAGTAGGCCTCGTCTGCCGCGAGCAGCTGGGCGATGACATCGCGGTAGATTTCGGTGCGCTGTGACTGGCGGTATGGGCCGTAGGGTCCGCCGACCTCGGGCCCCTCGTCCCAGTTCAGGCCGAGCCAACGCAACGCGTCGAGCAGTGCCAGATAGCTTTCCTCGCTGTCGCGCTGGGCGTCGGTGTCTTCGATGCGGAAGACGAAGGTGCCGCCCGTGTGACGGGCGTAGGCCCAGTTGAACAGCGCGGTGCGGACCATGCCGACGTGGGGAATACCGGTGGGCGACGGGCAGAATCGGACCCGAACGCGGGTTTCTTCTTCTTCGGGAGCAGCTGCAGTCACGACTTTCCTTTGCGCACTACGGGATTGGTAAGGGTGCCGATGCCTTCCAGGGTGATGGAGACGGTGTCACCGTCTTCGATGGGACCGACTCCGGCCGGCGTTCCGGTGAGAATGAGGTCTCCGGGCAGCAACGTCATGACCGCCGAGATCCATTCCACGATGGCGCCGATGTCGTGGATCATCAGCGACGTGCGGGCGTGCTGTTTGACTTCGCCGTTGACTTCGGTGCGCAGTTCGAGATCGGCTGGGTCTAGCGGATTCAAGTCGGTGACGATCCACGGGCCGACCGGACAAAATGTGTCGTGGCCTTTCGCCCGGGTCCATTGGCCGTCGGACTGTTGCTGATCGCGTGCGGATACGTCGTTGGCGACGGTGTAGCCGAGGATGTTGTTGGTGGCCTGGGCGGCTGGGACGTCTTTGCACGGCCGGCCGATCACTATCGCCAGCTCACCCTCGAAGTGAACCGGTGATGCGTTGGTGGGCAACCGAATCGGTACATTGGGACCGACGATTGCGGTGTTGGGTTTGAGGAATATGACCGGGTCGGCCGGAGCGGGGCCGGTTTGGCCGCCCATTTCAGCGATGTGGTCGGCGTAATTCTTGCCGACGCACACCACCTTGCTGGCAAGTATCGGAGCCAGCAGCCGGACGTCGGCCAACGGCCAGGAGCGGCCGGTGAAGGTCGGCGTACCGAACGGGTGTTCTGCGATTTCCCGGACGGTCATCCCCCCGGGGTCGTCCAGTGAGCCTTCGATGCTGACAAAGGCCGATCGGCCGGACGGGCCGTCAGGACTGGCGATTCGACCAAGGCGCATTCGGATGAGCCTAACGACGGTCGCGAGCCCGGCGCAGCCGGGCGCTGCGGGCCGTCGTCATCGGCCCAGACGGTCGCGAGCCCGGCGCAGCCGGGCGCTGCGGGCCGTCGTCATCGGCCCAGACGGTCGCGAGCCCGGCGCAGCCGGGCGCTGCGGGCCGTGTGCACCCCGGGCCTACCCCGGGCCGGGCTGAGCGCTGGTCTGCACAAGCCCATGAATCCCCGGGAAATTGCTCGACAACAGAAGGCACCCGAGCAATGACATCTGTGCGAGCATGGCTGATGGCCGCGGAGCCGGTCAGCGCGGCGCTGCGCTGGTCGATGGTCGCTATTGCGCTGACGGTAACCGCCAGTGCGTTCTCCTTTATCAACGCCGTTCCGTTCATGATTCCCGCACTGGAAGCCGCGCGTGGAACCGCGCTGGCCGAGGCGGGTCTGCTGTCGGCGATGCCGAGCCTGGGCATGGTGGTCACGCTGATCGCCTGGGGTTATGTGGCAGACCGCATCGGGGAACGCACCGTGCTGGCCACCGGGTCGGCGCTGACCGCCGGCTGATGACCTTGGCCGGCCCGCCGGCATTCGGAGCGATGATCACGGTCGGCGGATATCCATTGGCGTTCGCATTGTGTGGGCTCTTCCCACTGACCGCGGCACCCCTAGTGCCCGTCGGCGTGCTCCCGCCCGGCGCGGAAGACCGCCCGGCCGAACATCCTGTTGGCAACTTCAACGTCAAAGATGTTTCGGTAATTGAGTGATTCATAGTCGTAAAGATAGGCCGGTGTGGGCGAGGAAGGCGAAACACAGATCGTAGTTGGAGCCAACGCGGTTGAGCCCGGATTCGGTTGCGGCGTGGGCCTCGTCGATCGTGTCGGGGCATAGGTTTGCCAGCTCAACCGTTTTGACGTTGCCCCACACCATCTCGATGGGATTGAGGTCGTGGGCGTAGCCCGGTAGCCGTTCAACGGTGAGCCACTGTCGCTGGCCGGCGATCCAGGCTGTGATGGCCTTGGACTTGTGTGAGGGCAGGTTGTCCCAGATCAAGGTGATCTTGTCGCCGCTGAAGTGGGCGTGTAGGTCGGTGAGGAACTCGATCAGTGAGTCGGTGTTGTAGGAGCCTTGCTTGATCTGGAACACCAGCGCGGCCTGGCTGGCGTCGGGCCGGTAGGCCAGCGCGCCGGACATCGACAGGCGAGTCCAGGAGAATCGGTGGCGCAGCAGCGGGGTGTGGCCCTTGGGTGCCCAGGTCCCTCTCACCGGGGGGAGCAGGAAGAACCCGCTTTCGTCTTGGAAGATGATCCAGGCGCCGCGGCGCCGGGCGCTTTTTTTATGCGCGGCCAATCCTGTTTGACCCAGGTGGCGATCGCCTCGTCGTCGCGTTCGACCGCGCGTCGCGCCGGACGCTGTCTGCTCCAGCTCAGCCGGTCACGCAGCAGTGTCCAGGTCTGCGTTTGGCCGTAACGGACTCCGGTCAGCGTCTCGATCACATCGGCGACCCGCGCCAGGGTCCACATCTCGGTTGGAAAGCCATTGGCCCGTGGGC